>NZ_JANKOG010000017.1:0-194434 GCF_024656005.1 Burkholderia sp. SCN-KJ | reverse complement strand
GATAGAGCATCACTTGGGCTGGATAACGTGGTCCGCCAGCTTGCGCGACTACCGTGTGTCATCTGCTCGTTTGAACTCGTCCCTTCCGCCACCAACCACTCCACTGCCTCGGCCGGATAGTCGTCCGGCCACTCCTTTGTCTGCAGGCCCACTACCGCCTCCATCGCGGGAGTGATTGTTCGCACATGTCTTTGCGCGCCGTTGTCCGCATGCGGCCGTCATGCCGCTCGGTCGGTAACCGCAAGAAACGTTTGTTCGAGCAGCCCCTGAGCGCGAACTAAGCGGTCCCGCGCCCGCACCAGTCTTGCGAGGCTGTGGGCCTGCGCGCTGAAACGTTGTTCTCAACCCACTCGGCTGAGAACAAGCAGTTAGCGTCCCACGTACTGGCCGTTAAGGAAGCGACAGTCGGCGCTCGGCCCGTAAAGCCGTGAGATATCAATGAACTGCATGCCGTTCATCGTTTGGACCCCCACCATCGGGCGGCGTAACTCGAACACTTGACCGCAGTTCGTCATCGCGCCGACACGAATATGCTTGCGCATTTCGACGCCCTCGCGCTCGATAGCCTGCTCGCGTGCTCGCCGCGCCGCCTGATTGGCGGCCTCTTGCTGCGCATTGGCTTGCTGGATTTCCGCCCAGCGTTGTTCCCGACGGGCTAGTTTCTCATCTAGCGTGGCCTTCTCGGATTCGTTCAGGAAACGAATCTGCTGAAGCCCATTGACCAAGGAAGGGACCGCGCGATAGTCGTTGACTAGCTCCAGCTTGGTGTCGCGCGTCGGCGGTGCAGTCAGACTGGTTTCGAAGACGCCCGTAAGCATGCCGTTTAGCCGGGTATGGTAATCAGACACGCTGAGAAATTGCCGCGAATCGCAGGCCTTTTGCAGATTGCAGGCCAGCCACGCGACATTTTGTCCTCTGTTGGCTACGACGCTCGAGACGGCTTCACCTGATTTCAGCTGCACCGTCACACGGTGGGCGGGCTGGCCACTATGCCAGAACGCAACGGACGTCAGCGACGCGATGTCCCTAACATTGTAGGCATGACCGTCAATAAGGAGCGCCAGAATGACGTCCTTGTCGCTCGTCCAACCCCAAAAGGTCGGGGTGGCTTTGTACATCACCTGCATTAATACCCGGTTGTCCGGATAGACGTTCAGCGTGGCCTTGGCGTTCTCGGCGGATACCTGGGGCGTAGACGGCGGCACACTGCCGCAACCCTGCAGCACGAGGGCGATTGTGCCGGCGGCGGCCAGCTTACATTTACGTGTACTTTTGAACAGTCTCATCGCAATTTAGAATCTTTTTGTTAAAACAATAGTATACGAAAGCGCCGCACGTATTCTCGACGTTTTTTCACTAATTCGTAAAAAAAATTCATGCACATTGATATTTTGGAGAATTCAATTTCTCTGGAAATGGAGCGCGGTCGCAGTGACGGCAACCGCTACGGAACGAGGCTCTCCCGGGAGGCGCTTGGAATTTAGCCGGGAGTAGGCGGCCGAGGATTCATCGCGGGTGGCGCGCCCTTCGGCAAATTCGGATAGTCTCGTAAGCCGTACAAGAGCAGAAGGAGGTAGCCGAAGGCATGAAACGAACCGCCAACAATCGCCGACTAGTGCGAGAACTACAGGTTGGGACACCGCTTGCCCCGGCCCAAGGCACAGGAACGAAATGATTTTGAAAGCTATCGAGTCACCCTCATTTTCCTCCTTCCATCATTGATGTCCTCCCCGGGCAGCAATACAATTGCATTGATAAATGAAAATGCACGCGAGTCGGGGGACCCATGGATTTGTTGACGCACATCGGCACATTTCTGGCTGGTTTGGCGACCGGCTGGACTTTAAAGGTCGTAATTTCCAATCGCTCGTCCCGGTCACAACGGACAACGGTCGTGTCGCAGAAGGGAAATAGCGCTGGCGGTGACATTGCCGGCGGTGACATGCACAAAGGCAATCGCAGGTAATGCTCGTGTCTGCGAACCAAAAGAACAATACCGCAGGTCGCGACATTGCCGGACGAGACATCATTGACAACAGCACCACCAGCATCGTCAATGTAACGACCAGCGTTGCCGCCAGTCTCGAGCTTGCACAGCTGTATGCTAAGCTGAAGGCGGACGGTATCGGCGACCCATCAGGTGGGGCGTTTTCCGCCAAGCTCGAGCACTACATGTCCGCAGTGACGGAAGGAGATGTGCGCGGACTCGCGGAAAAGCTCCGTGAAAGCGGAAGAGATGACCTTCTTCTGCTTGCCATGGACTTGAAGCAGCGCGCGGCGAAATCCATTATGAAGCACCAGACTTCGCGTACTGCCCAGCGCATCTTCACGATAATTCTCACCGAGCTACATTCGAAATTCACTCTTCTGGTCACCCCAGTCATCCAGCAGGGCTCGGACCGAGTCGCCGTTGACCAATGTATTAACGCCATTGTGCAGACTATCCAGAATATGCTTGGTGAGAACGTTCTGGAAATTGACGCAATGGACCTGCAAGGGCTTCTCTACTTCCTGGCGGGAAATTGCCACATCAGGTGGGACAAGTGCTGATATACCACCCCGCCTTCGACGGGTATCACTGCGTATTCCGCATGCTACTTATAGCGGAGCGTGTGTCAAATCTCGAAATAGAGAAGGCGCGTATCTTAGACTTTTATCTCGTTTTCCCCGGGATGGTGAAGTCAATACGACTCCCGGAGAATCTCAGAGAACTACGCGCACAGGCGAAGGCAGCCACCAATATCTATCGAGACCCAGTAAACAGCGCATCAACTTTCATGGAAATGCGTCACATCCAGGAAGAAGCGTTGAGGTCGATTGCCGCATCAGGTCTGATAGATATGGAACCCTTTGCCGCCGGTTATGTGGTACGCACAGGAACGCCGCTTCCCAAGTCACTCGATGCAAAGCTGAAGGAATTCGTCGAGGCAAACCAGCCAATCGCCGAAGGCGTCCTGGCCGGTCTCTCTCGGATTCCCCTGCTTGGCCAGAACGGGCTGAAGGACCGTTCTCAACTCATGGAACACCGGTATGACCTTGCTTGAGCCGACCCTGCGTGTAAACCGCCTTGTGGTCTACCAGGGAAACCACGTTGCCTTCGATTGTGCATTTCACGATGGAGTAAACGTCATTCGCGGCCGGAACAGCTCTGGCAAAACGACGGTCATGGACCTGCTCGCATTCTCCCTAGGTTCGGAAAATATCCGCTGGAAGCCAGAGGCGCTGCGTTGCACCGACACGCTCGTCGAGGTTCGGCTCAACGGTGCGGTGGCATGTCTTCGGCGTGAGATTGGAGAAACCCAGCTACGCCCTATGTCCATCTTCTGGGGGCCACTTGAGGCCGCGCTTAAGGCCGGCCCGCAGCAATGGGAGCGATATCCTTTCAAAAGAAGCGAGCACCGCATCAGTTTTTCACAGGCGTTGTTTGAGGCGCTCGACATGCCGCAGGCACAAGGCGACGGCGCTTCGAACCTCACAATGCACCAGATATTACGTGTGCTATATGCGGACCAGCCGTCGGTCCATAGTCCAATTTTCCGCCTCGACAACTTCGATAGCCCGCTCACACGTGCTACGGTAGGCGATTACCTTGTCGGCGCATATGATGACAGTCTCTATTCGGCTCAGCTCCGACTACGTGAAATTGAGGCCCGCATCAGCAAGCAGGAAACAGAGCTCCGCAGCATTTTTCATGTTTTGGGGCGCTCGGGTCAGACTACGGACCTCCAGTTTCTGAACGACAAAGTCACCGAGTTGCAGATGGTTCGCGATGAGCTTTCGCAATCGCTTGCAAAACTGAAGATTGAGCGCGTTCTTCCAAAAAAGGAAGCATCCAAGGCTCGGGCGACCGCCGATGGATTGCGCAACAATCTGAATGCCGCGCGGCGAGACGAATCAGCCGCAAAGGACCGACTTGCGGCGCTAGAACTGGATATCACCGACTCGCTGTTGTTTTTAAAGGAAATCGAGTCAAGGCTTCGCGGTCTCGACGAGTCGCGGGAGACGCGAAACTACTTCGGCAATCTTCGGTTCCGTTTCTGTCCAAGCTGCTTGAGCGAACTCTCAGATGTGAGAGCCGACGAGCATCACTGCCACTTATGCACCAGCGTGCTCGGCGACGGTCGAGGAGACACGCAGTTGCTACGCATGAAGAACGAGCTCAACATTCAGCTCAAGGAATCGACGACCCTGCTCGAGACTAAGACGAAGGAGGCCGAACAGCTCCGTATTGGAATTCCTCAGCTGACGCAAAAATTGCGACAGTTGGAGCAGGACTACGCCGTCGTCGCAAACTCATGGTCGAGCGATGTAGAGAATGCCCTTGAGGAAATGGCGCGAAAACTCGGTAAAGTCGACGAAGAATTGCGCCAGGCGTACGAGCAGCAAAAGCTGGCCACCATCATTACAGAACTTCAGGAGCGTCGTGACAAACTCACGGCGGAAAGCAAGCGACTCGAGGAGAATATCGTTCGCCTGCAGGAAAGGCAGGCACAACGTAAATTTGAGGTCGTTCAAGCCGTTTCTGCTGCCATGGTCCGGCTACTAAAGCTTGACCTTCCGTTAACGCCCCAGTTCGTAAACGCGGACGATGTGTACTTTGATTTCGCGGAAAACTCTGTCTACGTGAACGGTTCGCGGAACTTCTCAGAAAGTTCAGCCGTTGTACTTCGCCACATATTCCACCTCGCGTTGCTCACGGCTAGCGTTCAGAAACCCTTCATGCGCTTGCCTCGCTTCATGATGCTGGACGGTATCGACGATGGCGGCATGGAGAAGGCGCGTAGCCATCGTCTCCAGGAAATTATCGTCGAAGAGTCTGCAACCTACGATGCGGAATTTCAGGTCATTTTTGCGACTTCGGACATCAACCAGAAGCTCGAAGCAACAGACCTAGTGGTAGGCAGATTCTTCACTCCGGAAAAGCGCTCACTGGATGTCCGTGATGCCTGATGACCATTAACCTTTACGGCCAACGGACCGAGTCACGCATCGCCAGAAGGATGATTCTGTGGAATGCCGCAAACACAAACCCGAGCCTGTTCAGAAAGGAAACCCATATAGGCTCGTCCAGAGGCAGCACATTTTCCCGCGAAGATGCATCGAACGTTTCTACGGAACCGACGACAAGGGAAGTGTCGTTGTGTTGTATGGGAATGCCGGTCACCAGCCACGTTTTTTCGGGCGAGCGACACGTCATGCAGCTTGCATACGACCGCTACAATGTCGTCGGTCTCATCGACTTTGACAGTATCCAAGTCGAATTTTGGATGCTGGCTCAACAGCACGCTGCAATATGCCCTGTTCCTCCGAACGCAACCGTCAAGCCTCGCCTCCATCACGTCATGTGGTTCCCCAGTCACACATCGAGAGACGAATACTGTACCGGTCTTCGAGCGGAGGTAAGGCCCTACCGGATGAAGGCGCGCAGTGCCACGCAGAGCAGCTCGGGCTCGCTTCAGTAGATGCACTCGGGGGTCAATCTCAACGACGCCAGTACACACCTGGGGCAAGGCTGGTGCTTTATGGCTCACGAATTGTCCAACATGCACCCGAACTGTTGTATGCGACCAGTCGACGAACCATGCCTTTGCGATTACCAGTACCGGACCTTACGCCAACAAGGTGGCATGTACCCGACCCGGTCTCGAATATTCGCCAATGGAGCCCAGGAGCCGAGCAGCACCGGTTTTCATACCAAAGTTCGCGAAGTCTGGCGGGACGGGGCGTATACGCTTCTAATTCAAACCGTTGCCAAATGTGGCACGACGTCATTCTCCTCGTGATTTGACGCTGCTGCGCGCGGTTGTATCTGTTTACGCGTTGCCTAGCCTCTTGAATCCATTGAAAAAATCGGACCTAGCTCTAAGCAAGGCGTTGTGTAAACGGTTGTAATTCCCCAGGACAGGCTGTGCCGAGTTCCATTAGTTTCGGTTACTGGCCTTGTTGTGGTTTGGGTTACGCGACGCTTACCTGCCGGCTGCGCGTTACCTGACAAGCGCTAACCACCATCAATGCCAAAGGGGGCGCTGGAGCTTTTTTCAGTGCCCTTTTTGCGGGTGGCCATCTGCCCCTCGAAATCGGAGCGTTTGGGCGTCGGCATTTTGTCGGTGTGGACAGGTTCAAGAGGACCGATGTCGAGCTTCGGCACTCATATCACAACGGGCGCACTCGAAAGATCGTCGAGCCACGGACCGTGAAGCGGAAAGTGTTTTTTCAGCAGCTCCGTAACTTGCTCGATACCTCGCAGAACACCTGACCGATAGTCGCCCTGCCGGAAATGAGCCTCCATGGCTTCGCAAATCGCCTCCCATTCGCGTTGGTCCACCCTGGCGTGTATGCCTCGGTCCACGACAATTTCGACGTCCCGGTCCGCAAGGAGCAGATAGATGAGAATGCCGTTGTTGTGCTCCGTGTCCCAAACCCGGAGGTCCGAGAAAACCTCGATGGCACGGTCCCTCGCAGAGGTGCCCTTCAGCAACGCGCCGATATGCAGCGCCCCTTCCACAGCAAACCTGACCTGCCCCACGTGCATGCGATGACTGGCACGTACAGCCTCTTCGATCGAGATCAGCGTCCGCCGTGAAAATGCCTTGTCGACCCGCCAGCGGGTCGCGAAAAGATGTCGGAAGAGACGTTTAAGGTCCATACTCACCACCGTCCCGATGCGCCGCCGCCGCCGAAGCCCCCACCGCCGCCGCGAAAGATGTCGCGATTCGAATCACGGCCGAAACGCCCGCCGCGACCATCGATGAAGCGCCCGCCAGCGGCTCTCATACCGCCCCCCAGCAGCGTGAAGAGCAGCGCCATCATTCCCGCCGCGATGGCGACAAAAAGCGCCTGCGATAAGATCCACGCGATTGCCCCGACGACACCGCCGGTCACGACGGCGCCGGGCAGCCGCCCGAACATGGCGCGCAGCAGGCCACCGGCCATGACCGTCAGGAGGAAGAGAACGGGAAGCAACCGTCCGGCGCCGTCGCTTGTCCGCGGTGGTCGCTGCGGTGGCGGCAACGGCTCGCCGCTGGCGACGCGCATCATGGCGTCGAGGCCGGCGGTGATGCCACCGTAGAAGTCCCCGTTTCGGAACCGCGGAACGATCGCCTCGTTGATGATGCGATTGCTCGCTGCATCGGTGAGCACGCCTTCGAGGCCGTACCCGACCTCGATTCGAAGCGCTCGGTCGTTTTTCGCGACAATCAGGAGCGCGCCGTCGTCCACATTCTTGCGGCCGAGCTTCCATTGCTCGACGACTCGCATCGAATACTGTTCGATGGTTTCGGGCTCCGTGGTCGGAACGATGAGCACTGAAAACTGCGTTCCTCGTTTCGCCTCAAACTCTCTCAACGTCTTCTCGAGGCTGGCCGACTGGTCGCTGGTCAGGGTTCCAGTTTCGTCGGTGACTCTCGACGTCAACGGCGGGACCGGGACGTCCGCGAACGCACCGGCTCCGCCCAGGAGAAACGAGGTTAGAACGACGGCCAGCGCCAGTCGGAGCACGTTCAATTGGATGTCCCGCCTGCAGAGGCCGGCGTCGAGCCGAAGTCGACCCGCGGCGGTCTGGAAATTTCAGCTTCGTTGCTTACGGAGAAGTTGGGGCGCTCAACATAGCCGAAGGCCTTTGCAGTCAAATTGTTCGGGAACGAACGTATCGTCGTGTTGTACGTCTGAACGGAGCGAATGTATCGGTTTCGGGCAACCGCAATACGATTTTCCGTACCCTCGAGCTGCGCCTGCAGGTCCCGGAAATTCGCGTCCGACTTCAATTGCGGATAGTTTTCCGAAACTACGAGCAGCCGTGATAGAGACGACGTGAGCTGACCTTGTGCCGCTTCGAATTTTGCGAGCGCCTGCGGGTCAGCAATGAGTTCCGGTGTGGCGCGAATCTCACCCACTTTCGCCCGCGCCTCCGTCACACGGATCAGCACTTCCTTTTCCTGGTCCGCGTACCCCTTCACTGTGTTGACGAGGTTGGGAACGAGGTCGGCACGCCGTTGATACTGATTGAGCACTTCCGACCAGCTGGCCCTCACCTGCTCGTCCTGGCTCTGGATGGCGTTATAGCCGCACCCTGAGAGAGACAGCAAGCTCAGCGCCAACGCGCCTGTCAGAAGTGCGCGGGCCAGACGGCGCCGTGCGGACATTGCCACAGAATTTTTCGACATGGACGCGCCTCTGCCTTGTATTCCCGGCATTCCGCCGCTCACCGGTGCACTGCCTATCGTAAGTAGCTCGGCGGTCGCAGGGTTGATGCATGTCAATGCTGCATTGTCGATGCGCGCCCGGAGCGATGCACCGTCTCGGGCGCGTGTCGGCTCCACGGCCGCGCTACATATGAAGAATTCGGCGCGTGATTCGTTGAGCCACGTCAAGCCGTCGAAGGAGCGTCAGCATAGAGTGGTTTCAGGGTTCGACCGGCTCTGAAGAACCATGCTCATGGAGAACAAGATGGCATTTCCGCACAAAGTCGCAATCGCAATTGCGACGCTCGGCATGGTCAGTGCCGTTGCAATCGCCGGCACGCCGGCGGCCGCCGACAATGCAGCTCACGATGCCCATCATCCGAATAAGGCAGCCGCAAAAGCGCCGAACAAGTCAAACCGCGAGGCGAACGACCAGATGCAGGCCATGCGCGCCATGCATGAAAAGATGATGAACGCGAAGACGCCTCCAGAACGCGCCGCCCTGATGGACGAGCAAATGAAAGTCATGCAAAACGGCATGAGCATGATGGAGATGATGGGCGCTCGCTCGTCCGGTATGCCGATGTCGTCGCGGCACGAGAGTATGGAAATGCGCATGGATATGATGCAAATGATGATGCAGGCAATGATGGACCGTCAGGCTGCGCAAGAGCATCCGGCCGAGAAGTGAGACGATACGAAACGGGAGACCACCATGGATGACAGCCCGCATGGTGCCCGGCCGTTCTGGAAATCACGGTCAGCCATTGCACTCGTAGCGTTCACTGCAATAGCGCTATTCCTCCTGCTTTCCGAACACCGCGCCCACTTCCTTGGCGTCTTGCCATATCTGCTGTTGCTCTCGTGCCCGCTGATGCATCTGTTCATGCACCACGGACACAGGCACGACGGGACGAAATCGACCGGCAGGCGCCCTCGTTCGGGAGACGGTCATGACCAGCATCGGTGACGGTTACGGCCTGTGGGGCCTCGTAGCTATCAATTCTCTCGTCTTCATCATCTTCGCGTTCAGCTTCTTCAAGCCTGCGACAAAGCGGGACTGGCGAACGTTCGGTGGATTCTCCGCCTTCATCGTCGCGCTATTCGCGGAAATGTACGGCTTTCCGCTCACCGTCTACTTGCTATCGGGCTGGTTGCAGACGCGATTTCCGCACACGAATTTGCTATCCCACGATGCAGGGCACCTCTGGTGGACCTTGACCGGCAGGCACGGCGACCCGCATGGCGGGCTTCCGCATCTTCTCAGCTTCTTCTTCATACTGGGCGGCTTCTACTTGCTGTCCACGGCGTGGCACGTACTGTATGAAGCTCAGCGTGGCAAGGAGCTGGCCACCACCGGACCCTACGCGAAAATCAGGCATCCTCAGTACGTCGGGTTCGTCGTAATCATGCTGGGTTTCCTGCTCCAATGGCCCACGCTCGTGACTTTGGCCATGTTCCCCATTCTCGTTTTCATGTACGTTCGACTAGCCATACAAGAGGAGCATTATTCGGAGGCGCGGTTCGGCACTGCGTGGCGTGAATACGCGGCACACACGCCGCGCTTCGTACCCAGCTTGTTTGGAAAACGCCCGGCCCAAGTGCATTGATTTCAGGCAGCTCACCCGTAGCTGGCACTGCCAAACTCGATCGCAATCTTCCGGGATGAGGAGGCTGCCATGAAACCCTTCAAGACTGGCGCGACGCTTTCAGCCACGGTTGTGCTGTTCTATGTCCTATGCGCACCGGCCGTCACGTCAATATCGAACGCGCAGGGCGACGAGCCTCGATGGAAACGGAGCGGGTGAGCAAAGGAGCGTCAAATGAGCGGCCAACCCGGCGAAGACGAACTTCATCACCAAAGGATGTCCGGGCACTTGTCATCGGACGAACATCACGGTCGTGAGACGGACGAGCACGCCCCTTCCGCCGGGCATGGACACGACATGCATGCTCATCACCATGATGGCCAGGACAAACACGTACGCTCCACGGATCCGCTTCGCGACCCCGTCTGCGGAATGACAGTGACCGATGAGTCACGCTTGCGCCGCGAACACAATGGCAAGTGGTACACGTTCTGCAGCCAGGCTTGCTTGACGAAATTCGAGGCTGCGCCGTCCAGGTACGTTGAGCCTTCGACCATCGAGCACCCGCAAGCACTGCCCGAGGGCACCATTTACACGTGCCCGATGCACCCGGAAATTCGACAGGACCATCCCGGGCAATGCCCGAAGTGCGGCATGACGCTGGAACCGCTTCTGCCCAGCGTCGACGAAGGCGAGAATCCGGAACTGGTCGATTTCCGACGCCGATTCTGGAGGACGTTGCCACTGACCGCCACCGTTTTCGTGCTGGCGATGTTTGGCCATCGCCTACGATTGATGGACGCCGGCACCGAAAGCTGGGTTGAGTTCATTCTCTCTACGCCGGTCGTCCTGTGGGCGGGCCTACCGTTTTTCGAGCGGTGCGTGCGCTCATTCATGAACCGCAGCCCCAACATGTGGACGCTCATCGGGCTCGGGACAGGCGCGGCCTATATCTACAGTGTCATCGCGACCCTCTTCCCCGGCGCGTTTCCCGAAACGTACAGCGCGCACGGCCGGGTCGGCGTGTATTTCGAGGCGGCGGCAGTCATCATCTCGCTGACGCTTCTCGGGCAGTTGCTCGAACTGAAGGCCCGCTCGCAAACGTCCGCCGCCATCAAGGCACTCCTCGGGCTCGCACCCAAGACCGCGCGGCGCATCAACCCGGACGGTTCCGAAGCAGACATTCCGTTGTCCCATGTTCATGTGGGAGACCTGCTTCGCGTACGGCCGGGCGAGAAAGTCCCCGCGGACGGCGTGGTGACGGACGGCACGAGTTCGCTCGACGAGTCCATGATTACCGGCGAACCCATTCCCGTCACGAAGCGCGTTGGCGACCACGTCATCGGCGCAACGATGAACGCGACAGGCAGTCTCGTCATCCGCTCGGAAAAGGTCGGCGCCCAGACCGTCCTGTCGCAAATCGTGCAGATGGTCGCGCAGGCGCAGCGCTCCCGTGCGCCCATGCAGCGCATGGCCGACAAGGTGGCCGGCGTGTTTGTCGTCGGAGTCGTCAGCGTCGCTCTCCTGACCTTCCTCGTGTGGGGCATCTTTGGGCCTGATCCCAGTTGGGTGTTCGGTCTCATCAATGCAGTGGCGGTGCTCATCATTGCGTGCCCCTGCGCGCTGGGCCTTGCGACGCCCATGTCCATCATGGTCGCAAGCGGCAAAGGAGCCACGACCGGGATTCTCTTTCGCGATGCCGCCGCGATTGAAAATTTGCGCAAGGTCGACGTGCTCATTGTCGACAAGACGGGGACGCTGACCGAGGGGCGTCCTGCGTTCGAGCAGGCCGTAGGCACAAACGGATACACGACCGACGACGTGCTTCGTCTGGCGGCGAGTCTCGACCAGGGCAGCGAGCATCCGCTTGCCGCAGCCATCGTTGTGGCAGCCCGCGAGAAGAAGCTGACTTTGGACCGCACGGAAAATTTCGAATCCGCTACGGGTATCGGCGTGAGAGGAGTTGTCGCTGGCAGGCGACTTGCACTTGGCAACACCGCGCTGATGCAGACCGACGCCGTATCCGTCGAATCGCTGTCCAGGGAGGCGGACAGCCTGCGTGCGCAAGGCGCGAGCGTCATGTACTTGGCAGTCGATGGCAGTTTGGCCGGACTGCTGGCGGTCGCTGACCCGATAAAGGCGACCACGCCAGAGGCGCTTTCGACATTGAAGGAGAACGGTATCCGAGTCGTGATGGCGACCGGTGACGGAGTGGTCACTGCCAAGGCCGTGGCCGGGAAACTCGGCGTCGACGAATTCCATGGCGAGGTGAAGCCTGCCGACAAGCTCGATCTGGTGACGCGGCTTCAGCAAGCTCGGCATGTCGTCGCGATGGCTGGCGACGGCATAAACGACGCCCCCGCGCTCGCCAAGGCCGATGTCGGCGTGGCCATGGGAACAGGCACGGATGTGGCAATGAGCAGCGCTCAGGTGACGCTCGTCAAGGGCGACTTGCGCGGTATCGCGCGTGCTCGAGCGCTGTCCGAGGCAACCGTCGCGAACATGAAGCAGAATCTTGGCTTCGCGTTCGTTTACAACGCGCTCGGGGTCCCGTTGGCGGCCGGGGCACTTTACCCGTTCACGGGGCTGCTGCTGTCGCCGATGATCGCGGCATTGGCGATGAGCCTGAGCTCAGCCTCGGTCATCTCGAACGCGCTGAGATTGCGCAACGCCAAAATTTGAGCATGCGTGCGCCCCGTAAGCCTGTCAGCATCCCCGCCCCGCGCACGAAAACCCCTACTTCGACAACTTCAGCTTCTTCGCCAACACGACCCCGCTCGACGGACTCACCAGCGAGATCGCATTGATATCCATATGCAACCTGGAGATCCGGGTCGTAATGTCCGTCGGCTCGTCGATACTCGGATCGGCATGCTCGACTTGCTCGGTCAGATAAGGCCGAACCAGCCGCCCGGAAAAGACGAGCGCGAAGTCGCCATGCGCTTGAGCGTACACGGCGGGCGAAATCCGCATCCGGCTGCGAACCGTGGTCTTTTTCCCATGCCCGGAATCGAGTTCGATGATGTCGATCTGCTGGATGTACCCTTTCGCCTTCGCTTCGGGGGCGATCACGAGCCCTCGCCCTCGTGGCCCCTTCGTGACCTTCCGGAGCAGGATGCCCGTCCGGTCGCCGTGCTCCGCGTCGAACAGGTCGACGTCCAGCGTCAACAGGTGCCGCTGCGACCGGTACCTCAGCCCGTACTGCACCGGCACCACGAACGTCACGTCGCGATCCAGGCCGACGGCCGCCAGGTCGGGATTCGGGGCATACCGGTCGGTTGCGTCGGAGACCAGGCCGCGAACCCGGTCGCTCAAGGAAGGCGGCGCGGGGCTGATGTGCAGCTTCTTCAGGGCATCCCGAATGGCAACCGGGTCGTCGCCGACGATCGGTCGTGCGGGCGACGCGTCGTGATCGGCAGCAGGCGCGACGTGCGTCGTGCCGTCGACGGCCTCCGCCTCTGCATGCGCCGCGACGGGCGCCAGGATCATCGTCAAAGCGACGACGCACGCGAAGCTCGAACGCCCCAACTTGGATTTCCGATGAAACACGAAGGCTCCTGATTTTCTTGCGGATCGGTCAACGACGAGCACTATAGGGTGGAATGATAGGCAACGCATCCATTGTTTGAAATTCACCGATGCCCTGAGCGCCCCTTCGCCGGTTCATTGTCAGCCGAAAGCAGGCCAACGCCCCCTCATCCGCAACCTCACCCCTGCCGATCCTCCCGCCGATACTCCGCCGGCGCCTTCCCGACCAGCTTGCGAAAATCGCGCGTGAAATGCGCCTGGTCGAAATACCCCAACGCCTGCGCCAGTTCCGCGAAATCGACCGGCTCGCCGCCGGCGAGTTTGTCCGCAGCCTCATGCAGGCGATAACGACAGATCACCCACTTCGGCGTCACGCCCACATAGTCGGAAAAGAGCTGCTGCAGCGTGCGCTCGCTCAACCCCGCGCGCTCGGCCAGATCTCGCACCTGCGTGAGCCCGATATCCTGCTGCAGCATCTGCAAAATGCCATGAATACGTTCGACCTGCGGATCGGCCGGCGGCAGCACCCGCAACAGCAGCGCCTCCGCGGCCGCGACCATCCCGGCATCATCCTCGGCACCGAGCACCGCCTCTTCGGCTTGCGCGTCGCCGCAATCGAGCAGCGTCGACACCGGCAGCACCTTGTCGGTCGACAAATGCACCGGCTTGCCGAAGAACGCCCGAAACGCGCCCGGCCGGAACCGCAAGCCGATCACGCGCCCGGCCCCGGCCAACGTCGTCTCGAACGCCCCCGACACCACGCCGAAGATCCCCGTCTGTCGCCGGTCGAATACCAGATTCACGCACGGATACGGCAGCGTGCGCTGCACATACGGCGGCTGGTCGCGCAGATCCCATTCGACGATCCAGTGGTGATCCAGCACGCCGGCCAGGTCGGCACACGGGTAATAGCGATTCAGGCGGAAGCGCTGATTGAAGGCTTTCGGGCCGACGACGCCTTTGGGCGTCTCGGTCACGTTACGCAAGTCGGCCATGGTGACGAACCGTTGAGGTGACTGCGTGATGATGCACCGCCGCAGCGGATTTTTCCAAGACGAAGCCGCGCGGCCGTCCTATATTGGGCGGCCTATCCCGAATGCACACCGGAGCCCGCGATGCCGCAAGACCGTCACCTGACCCTGTTCCACTCCCCGCGCAGCCGCTCGGCCGGCGCGCGGATGCTGCTGGAAGAACTGAGCGCCGACTATGAACTGCACGCGTTCGACCTCTCCACCGGAAAACATCACGAAGCCGACTACCTCGGCATCAACCCGCTGGGCAAGGTTCCCGCACTGCGTCATGGCGACGTGATCGTCACCGAGCAGGCCGCCGTCTACATGTACGCGGCCGAGTTGTATCCGGAAGCCGGCCTGTCGCCGGCGCCGGGCGATTCGCTGCGCGGGCCGTATCTGACCTGGATGACGTTCTATGGCTCGTGCCTCGAGCCGGCCATCGTCGACCGCTCGATGAATCGCCCGCCCGCCGCCTACTCGACGTCGCCGTACGGCGACTTCGATACCGTGATGATGCGGATCGATGCGCAACTGGCGAAAGGGCCCTACCTGCTGGGCGAACGCTTTACGGCGGTCGACGTGCTGTGGGGCTCGGCACTGAACTGGACGACGATGTTCAAGCTGGTACCCGAAACGCCGCGCATTCGCGCGTACATCGATCGCGTGCTGGCGCGCCCGGCGATCCAGCGCGCGCAGGCGGCGGATGCGGCGCTGGCGGCGGAACAGGACAAGGCCAAGGAGGCGGCCGCAGCCACGCGCTAGCCGGTTGGCGGGCGGACCGCGACGCCGGTCCCGCCCGCCACGCCATCAGAACATCGTATGCAGGCCGACGCGCGCCACCGCCTGACTCGCTGAACTCGACGCCCCGTTCGGATCGAGCACGCCGTTGATCTGCGCGTTCGCGCCGCTGTTCGCGCGTTGATAATCGGCGGACACGTAGACCATCGTCCGCTTCGTGAACAGGTATTGAAGCGCGACGCTGACCTGATGCGCATGGTTGTCGTTCACGGCTTCGTTGCCCTTCATGTACATGTACTTCGCGCCGAGAAACACGTCCGGCCTGATCCGCCACACGCCGCCGGCCTCGGCCATCCACACGCCGGCATCGTTGAACGAATTGTGCACGGTGGTCAGCAGTGCCTTCGCGCTCACCGCACCGAAGTCGTAGTGCATCCCGACACCCCAGTTGCGCACGCTGGTCGACGGCGTGCCGGGCGCCGGACCATACTTCTCGTTCGTATAGGCGGCACCGATGCCGAACGCGCCGACTTCGTAGTTCAAGCCCGCGCTCACGGCATTGTCCGCGCCGATGGAACCGGCCACGCCGCCGAACGCATACATCACACCACCGGAAAACCCCGCGACCATCGGCGAACTGTATTTGACCGAGTTCGCGACCGGCTTGCTGCCTGCCGTGCGATCCCAGTCGAACGCGCCGGTCGGATTACCGGGCAGCGCGAGACGCTGGAACGGGCCATTCCTGAATCCGTACAGCCCCGAGATGTCCATCGAGATCGCATTCCCCTTCGCAAACAGCGAATCGACCATGAAGTCGTACTGATTCCCGAGCCTGACGCTGCCGAACCGGTCGCTCTCGATGCCCACGTATGCATTACGTCCGAAGATCCCGGTCCCGATGATGCTGCCGTTCGCCATCGAGAACTGGTTCACGAGCGCGAACGTCGCGTGATATCCGCCGCCGAGATCTTCCGTGCCGCGAAAGCCGAACAGGTTCGGCGTGAAGATGCCGTCGTCGAACTTGACGTTCTTCCCGCCGCCCTCGTTGCTGACGTACGAGACGCCGCTGTCGATCAGACCGAACATTGTCACGCTGCTCTGTGCGTACGCACCCTGCGCGATGGCCAGCATCGCGAATACTCCAAACCTGAGCTTCATTGCGTCTCCGTCTTTTTTTGAAATTCGAGCCGGTCGCCCGCCACGTCGCGAACAATCCGCCCATGCTTCGTGAAACAACACCTTCCCCCACCCGGATCAGGCTTGCATCCGGGCCGGCATAATGAAATTTATTTAGTTTTACTTATTGACTGGAACGAATGAAATCCCGCGCATTTCCGATTTCATCCAGCCTGATGCGATCGGCCCTTCCGCCGATTCAGGCGCTCCGGCAAATCACCCACGCCGCCGCATCCACCTCGACGGCCACGGCTTCCAGCCCGGCACCCGAACACGGCCCGTCGATACACACACCGTCGTCGAACCGGAACAGCGCGCTGTGATGCGCGCACATCAGCACCTGAGATCGATAACAGGAAACGCTGCCCGGCACGAAATCGAGCGGGACCGAGAAATGCGGGCAACGATTCACGTAAGCCCACACCTGCTCCCCGCGCCGCACGACGATGACGGGGCGTCCGATGCACGCCTCATCGACGACCCGCGCGCCACCATCCGGCACATCGGCGAAGCGACAGAGTTGCGTGGCACCCATGACTCACGCTCTCCGCTCGGGATTGCCGAGGCTCCAGTCCCACGGACGCACCTCGACCCGCGAGAACAGCCCTTCCTTCACATACGGATCGTTGCCGACGAACTGCATCACCGCATCGATGTCGTCCGCCTCGACGACGAGCAGCGTGCCGTTCATCGCATCGCCCTGTGGATCGAGCGTCGGCCCGCCGAGCCGCACATACACGCCGTGCTGCGCGGCGGAACGCAGGTAGGTCCGATGCGTCGCCCGCACGCGGTCGCGCACCTCGCGCATCCCGGGCTGGTCCGTCGCGAACACCGCAAAGAATCGCGCCATGTCGGTCAGCTCCGGTCGAGCACGAAGTCGTACGTCGCCTCGCGATACGGGCCGCTCAAGCCGACCCGACGCGCGAGCTCGTCACCCGCCGCACGCGGGCGATAGGCGACCATCAGCGACGGCTTCACGCCGAAGACGGCATCCGACTGCAGATACGCGTCGTTCTCGTCGAACAGATGCGTGACGAGCTTGCGATAACCCGGCGCGTCGATCATGAAATGCAGGTGCGCGGGCCGCCACGGATGGCGGCCGGTCGCATCGAGCATCTTGCCGACCGGGCCGTCGGTCGGAATCGGATAGCTGACCGGCAGGATCGTCGTAATCGCGTAGCGGCCTTCCGCATCGGTCCGGTAGCGGCCGCGCAGGTTGCCGTGCGGCTGCGCCGTATCCTGCCCGGAATACATGCCGTTCTCGGCGGTCTGCCACACGTCGAGCACGGCGTCCCGCACCGGCGCGCCGTCGGTAGTGAGCACGCGGCCATGCACGACGACCGGCGTGCCGGGCGTGAACGCCATGTTCTCGCCATACGCGCGCTCGGGCATGCCCTCGATGTAGAACGGGCCGAACACGGTCGTTTCCGTCGCACCGGTGGCGAAGCGATGGTTGATCGCATCGACCAGCATCGACACGCCGAGCGTGTCCGACAGCAGGATGAATTCCTGGCGCACGACGTCGTCGCACATCTGCCCGGTTTCGGTCAGGAAGCGAATCGCGGCCATCCACTCGGCCTCGGTCAGCTCCGTTTCGCGGACGAACGCATGCAGGTGCCGCACGAGGCTCTGCATCAGCACGCGCAAGCGCGGGTTCGGCGTACCGTCGAAGCTGGCGACGACCTGCTCGGTCAACCGTGTATCGCCGTCATCATGATGATCATTCGTCACGTTCGTCTCCTTTGTGTGCAGCCGACCGCTCACTGCGGCTCGCGCCCTTCCCACGCATGCTGAAGCAACTCGCGGATCGGCGCGCGTTCGATCGGCCGCGGATTCGCGTACGGATTCCGGCACGCGAGGTCGGCGGCTTCGTCGAGGCCCGCTTCCGGCATTCCGATGTCGGCCAGCGCCGCCGACAAGCCCAGTTGCCGGTTCAACCGGAACAGCAGCGGGCCGGCATCGGCCGCGTCGGTGCCGCCCAGCGCCCGCGCGACTCGGCGCAGCGCGTCGGGCGCCGCCGCATGGTTGTAGTGCGCGGTATGCGGCAGCATCGCGGCGTGCGTCTGTGCGTGCGGCAGGTTGAAGGTGCCGCCGAGCGTATGACAGAGCTTGTGATGCAGCGCCATGCCGACCGCACCCAGGCACGTGCCGGCGAGCCATGCGCCATACAGCGCGCGGCTGCGCATCTCGCGGTCGTCGGGCGCGCGCACGATCGCCGGCAGCGCTTCGCCGAGCGCACGAATCGACTCCTCGGCCATCAGGCTGATCACCGGGTTCGCATCTTCCGCGTAGAGCGCCTCGACCGCATGCGCCATCGCATTGACGCCCGACGCCGCCGAAATCCCCGGCGGCAGCGACAGCGTCAGGGACGGGTCATACAGCACCGTACGCGGCAGCACGCGCGCATCGCGTCCGGTGCGCTTGAGCCGGCCTTCCGTGAGCCCGAAGATCGGCGTCATCTCCGAGCCCGCGTAAGTCGTCGGCACGGCGAGGATCGGCAGCGACGACTCGAGCGCAATCGCCTTGCCGAGCCCGATCGTCGAGCCGCCGCCGATCGCGATGCAGCAGTCCGCGCCCAGCTCGGCGGCCATCTCGCGCGCGGCCCGCGCCACCTCGACCGGCACGTGCATCACGGCCTGCGCGCACACGCCGGCCGCACGCTCGCCGAGCACGGCCCGGACGCGTTCGGCGAGCGGCTGCTGCTCGGGCGTCGACAGAATCAGCGCGCGCTGCGCGCCGAGCGCGGACAACTCGTCCGGCAGCCGTTCGAGCGCGCCCCATTCGAACACGACGCGGGACGGCGTTCCCTGATAGACGAAGCGCTCCATCTCGGCCTCAGCGCTTGAAGTGCGGCGGCACCTTGCCGTCGACGTTGACCCACACCGAGCGCGCTTCCGTGTAGTCGTGCATCGCCTCGAAACCCATCTCGCGGCCGTAGCCCGACTTGCCGATGCCGCCGAACGGGCTGCCCGGATTGACGCGCTTGTAGCAGTTGATCCAGCACATGCCCGCGTCGATCCGCGACGCCATCCGGTGCGCGCGGGAGAGATCGTTGGTCCACAGGCCGCTGCCGAGCCCGTATTCGGTCGCGTTGGCGATCGACAGCGCTTCCTCGTCGCTGCCGAAGCGCAGCACGGTGACGAACGGGCCGAACACTTCCTCCTGCGCAACACGATCGGCGGCGCTCTTCGCTTCGATGACGGTCGGGCGCACGTAGTAGCCGTTCGCAAGTGCCGCGTCCTGCGGCACGCTGCCGCCCGCGAGCACGCGGCCGCCCTGCTCGCGCGCGACGTCGACGAACGACAGCACGCGGTCGAGGTGCTGCTTCGACGTCAGCGGGCCCATCTCGGTGTCCGGGTCCAGCGGGTTGCCGACGCGGATCGACGACGCCAGCGACACGAAGCGCTCGAGGAATTCGTCGGCGATGCGCTCATGCAGCACGAGACGCGAACCCGCGATGCACGCCTGCCCCTGGTTGTGGAAGATCGCCCACGCGGCGCCGTTGATGGCGGCGTCGAGGTTCGCGTCGTCGAACACGATGTTCGCGCCCTTGCCGCCGAGTTCCAGCTGCACGCGCTTCAGGTTGCCCTGCGAGGCCTCGACGATCCGGCGGCCCGTCGCCGTCGAGCCGGTGAACGCGATCTTCCCGACACCGGGGTGTTCGGCGAGACGCTGGCCGGCTGTATGACCGTAGCCGGGAACGATATTGACGACGCCTTCGGGAAACCCGACTTCCGCCATCAGTTCGACGATGCGCAGCGTCGACAGCGGCGTGATTTCCGACGGCTTGAGCACGACGGTGTTGCCTGCCGCCAGCGCCGGGCCCATCTTCCAGCTCGTGAACATCAGCGGGAAATTCCACGGCACGATCTGGCCGACGACGCCGATCGGCGCGCGCTGCACATAGTTCAGGAAGCCGGTTTCGACCGGGATCACCGAGCCCTGCAGCTTGTCGGCCATGCCGCCGAAGTAGCGGAAGCAGCCGGCCGTGCGCGGCACGTCGAGCGCGCGCGAATCGCGGATCGGGTGGCCGGTGTCCAGCGATTCGAGCTGCGCGAGTTCCTCCGCGTTGGCTTCGATCGCGTCGGCGAGGCGCAGCAGCAGCCGGCCGCGCTCGGCCGCCGGCATCGCCGACCACTTCGGGAATGCGCGGGTCGCGGCTTCGACCGCGAGGTCCACGTCCGCCGCGGTGGCGGCGGCGATCTTCGTGATCAGCGAGCCGTCGTGCGGATTGAGCACGTCGATCGTGCCGCGCTCGACGGCGTCGACGAAACGGCCGTCGATGAAGAGTTGGGTTTGCATGAATCGTCCTCGATGGTGTGCTTGTGCGAGCCGGCGCGGCTCAGAACTCGATCGGATACGGCGCCAGCTCGCCGCTCTCGTATCGCTGCGGAAGGTTCGGCGTCGCGTTTTCCCAGACCAGCAGCATCGAACGCTTCGTCGAGTAGCCCTGGTGCCGGATGTCGGCGGGCATCGCGCAGATGTCGCCGGCCCGCATCGTGACGCGCGCGCGCGGTGCGCCGGTGTTCTTGTCGCCGATGTCCCACACGATTTCGTCGGACAGTTGCAGGAACCATTCGACGCGGTCGTTGCCGTGGAATACCGGCAGGATGAATTCCTCGGTGGTCGGGCAGAACAGGCTGCGCCCGCACACGGAGGTCACCGATGGATTCCACGTCACGTCCGAACGCGACAGGTACTTGAACAGGTTGAACGCGTGCAGCTCGCCTTCGAAGCCCGGTTTCACGTGCACTTCCGGCTCGTCCTGGCCGACGTCGACGAACGCACGGTTCACCGGCAGATCGTCGCGCAGCGGCGAGTCGCCTTCGAGACCCGGCATGCGGCGCGTCGCGATGCGCGTGCGTTCGATCGCCGCGCCGTTCTCGCCGTGCTTGCGCCCGAACGCCGTGCCGGTTTCCTCCGGCGCCGCGAACGGATCGAAGCCTTCGTTGGTCCAGTCGTGCAGCATCGCCTTGAAGGTCGCCATGATCGTCGGCGTGTCGAACGTCTCGGTGTAGTCGACGCCGGCTTCCTTCAGGATTCCGTTGAACGTGCCCGCATAGACGTCGACCTTGCCGTAGTGATTGCGCGTGCCGAACACGTGATCGAAATTCACCCAGCCGTAGAAGAAGCCCCATGCGACGTCGCGCATCATCGCGCGCAGGAATGCGTCCGCGGGGATCGCGTGCGTGCGGGTCTGGCCTTTCGCCGGCCAGCTGATTTTCACGAAATACTCGTCGCGCTGGAACGCGAATTCACCGAGGTGGAAGCGGCGGTAACCGGTGACGGCATCGGCTTGCGTGGCCTGCACCAGATCGGCGGCGAAGCCTGCGGAAAGATCGAGGGTCTCGAGGGTGGCCATAACGTGTCTCCTGGAATAGTTGGATCTTCGCGATCGAATCGATCAGTGCAGGCAGATGTCGGCCCACTTCTCGACGGACAGCTCGCCGAGCACGGTCTGCACGAGCGCGACGCCCGGCTTGCTGGCGGCGAAGCGATACGCGCAGCCGGCCGGCAGCAGTGCCTGGTGCCCCTTGCGCAGCACGACATAGCCCATCTCGCGGCCCGCCGGCTGCGTGCCGGCGCTCACGGTGCCGCGGTCGGTGGCGGGCGGGTTGTCGAGCTTGATGAAGTCGATGCGGACTTCGCCATCCATCTGGATCGCGAACTCGTCGTGCGCGCACGCGAACCACGGCGACTGGCCTTCGGTGCGCAGCACTTCGATCACGTATTCGAGGTTCTTGCCGGCGACGACCTTTTCGTAGGGCGCCGACTTCGATGCGATCTCGAAGACGTTCGAGAACGCGTAGTGTTTTGCGCTGCCGCTCGTGATTTCGATCTCGCCCTTCGTGTAGCCGTCGAGCGAGCCAAAGACGGTGTGGAATGCCGTGTCGGTCATTGCTGTCTCCTGAGTTGAACCGCTTGTTGGATTCAACTTTAGGGGCGACGCCGCCCGTCAACAAGGCAACGGAGCGCGACTACGGCATTTGCGTTTCGCGAATAATCGCTTCGCTCAACGAACCCAGCCGCGCTCCAGCAGCGGACGATCCCACGGCGACTCGTCGCCGATGTATTCGACGAGGAATTCGACCAGCGCCTTCACCTTGAGCGCCTGTCGCTGCGTTGCGGGATAAACGGCGGCGAAGCTCAGCGGCGCGATCTGGAAGTCGGTGAGGATGGGCACCAGCCGGCCCGCGACGAGTGCGTCGCTCGCGACCAGCGTGGGCAGGCACACGACGCCGCCGCCCGTCAGCGCGTACTCGCGCAGCAGGTGCACGGAGTTCGAGCGGATCATGCCCGGCAGCTCCATTTCGACGACCTCGTCGCCGCGCGTCAGCGTCCAGCGGTTGCGTGATGGATAACCCGAATACAGCGCCGTGGTGTGCTGCAGCAATTCGCGCGGATGTTGTGGCGCACCATACGCATCGAGGTAGGCCGGCGACGCGCAGAACAGGCGTCGGACCACGAACAGGCGCCGCTCGATCAGCGACTCGGATATCGGCGGAAAGATCTGGAACGCGATGTCGAACCCTTCTTCGACAGGGTCCACGACACGGTCATTGACGATGATGTCGAGCTGGATGCCCGGATAGCGGCGATTGAATTCGGCGAGCGGCACGCCGAAGTGATCGAGCGCGAAGCCGGGCAGCATCTGGATGCGCAGCCGCCCGGTCGGCGTCGCGCGCAGCTCGCGCATCTGGTCGGTCAGCTCGTTGACGCGCCCCACGACTTCCGCGCATTCGCGATAGAAGGTCTCGCCCACTTCGGACAGCCGCACGTGGCGCGTGCTGCGATGGAACAGCGGCGCGTTGACGAACTTCTCCAGTTGCTGGATGCGGTTCGTCACGACCGAACTGGTGACCCCAAGCTGCCGCGCCGCTTCCGCGAAGCTGCTCGCCTCCGCGACCCTGACGAACGCCTCGATGCTCAGAAACCGGTCCATGCCGCACCTTTCCCGAAAGCCAAACAGGCAGTCTAACCGCACCTGCCGGCCGGGTGGGTCATGCGGAACGCGTCACACTGTCACCGGACGGGTGTCAATCCCGCCGGCCGCGAGCATGTCCGCGCGGCACGTTACGGCTGCTTGCCCGCCGACAGCTCCGGCTGCACGCCCACGCGGCGCTGCAACACGGCCGGGGCCGTCTCCCGCAGCAGCATGCTGACCACGATGCCGAGCAGCACCGCCCCCATCGGCAGCCACAGAATGTTCTGGATCCCGAAGTGCGCGGCGACGTAGCCGCCCATCGCCGGCGCGATGCCGCCGCCGAAGATCTCGCCGCAACCGACCACCACGCCGATCGACGTCGACACGAGGCCGACGGGCGCGGCTTCGGTCGCGACGGGGCCCGACAGCAGCGACACCAGCCCGAGCGTGAAGAACGACGCGACGAACAGGACAACGAACAGCACGACCGGTTGCGGGCCGAGGCCGCGGAAGATGTAGAGCATCACCGCCGTGCCGGCGAAGCCCGCGATGCTCGCGAGGCGGCGGCCCACCACGTCGGACAGGCCCGGCAGCCCGAACTGCCCGAGAAAGCCGCCGAAGCCGATCGCCGACACCACGAGGCCCATCTTCTGCGTGCCGAGCGCAAGGTAATCCGTCAGGTACAGCGGCAGCAGCGCGCCGAGCACGAACACGCCGGTCATCGCGCAACACAGCGCGGCCATCGCGACGAGGATGTTGCGGCTCTTGAGCACATGGCCGAGCGATGCCGGCGCGTGCTCCGACACGACCTCCTTCGTGCGCTTCGGCTCGCGGATCACGAAGAACATGATCGCGCCGAGGATCAGCCCGGGAATCGCCACGAGCGCGAACACCCAGCGCCACGACACGACGTTGAGCAGTTGGGTCGCGATGATCGGCGACAGCGCCAGCCCGAACAGCGCGAAGCCGCTCTGCTGCAGCCCGAGGTTCAGGCCGCGCCGCCGCGGGTGCGACGCGTCGGCGGTGGCCGCGAAGCTGGTCGGGCAGAACGAGCCTTCGGCGACGCCCATCAGCCCGCGGATCGCGATCAGGCCGAGCAAGCCGCCCGCGAGGCCCGAGAAGCCGGACAGCAGCGAGAACGCGATGATGGCGGGAATCAGGACCTTGCGGCGGCCGACCTTGTCGGAGATGCCGCCCATCAGTGCCGCGAAGATGCCCCACGACAGGCCGAGCACGCCGATGCAGTTGCCGACGTCCTGCGCGCTCAGGTGCAGGTCCTTCATGATCGAAGGGAACAGCGGCGCGATGAGCCAGCGGTCGAGGCCGACCAGGCCGAAGCCGAGCGCCAGCAGCGTCACCGCCTTCCACTCATAGGAGGTATCCCACTCGTTTGCTTTCATGTCTGTCTCCGTGGATCGGTCCGCTTGCGCGCGCCGGGGCGTCCGCGCATCAGCCAGGTCCGTTGTCTTGGGTGTGCGACGCGACGTGAGTCGCGAGGAAGTGGCGGCCGCCTGTCCGGCTTCTTTCCGGGTGCAGGCGTCGAATTCAATCAGCCGACGCCCGAACGATAGGTGCGCGCAGGCGGATCGGGTATGGAACAACCGGCGAACGCGCCATTCGCGAAACGCAAATAATCGGCGGCGGCGGGCGGGAAAGGTCGGTGGAGAAGCGCTGTGCGAACGGCGACAGCGTTGAAGCAGCGCGCCTTCCCCGGTTACGGGGGAATCCCTCATAGACATCAGCGAGGCCCGCAGGCGACGCCGCTTGCACGACCGATGAACGCGGTTCGGCACGCCGCCCGGCCGCGCGCCGATCAGGTGGCGGCAAATGACGAGACCGGCAACCGGCAGATGTGCTCCGAGCGGGCGCGAAGCAATCCGTCCACACGTTTTTCGTTAACGCAATACGCCGCCATTTTCTTCGATATCAGACGAATCTGATCTTCAAAATCCGCAAATCGATTTTATTTAAATAAAACAGCCCGCACGACAACCACACAATCCGACAGAACCACCTTGCGCCCATCATTTTCGCGGATCAATACAAGACTTTTCAAATCCATCCAAATCGCAGAAAAAGAAAAATACCGTTTCAAACCAGCCGTCTAGCCACACAAAAACAAAAATACATTTATCAAGACCGACAAGCTTGATATTCTCGACGCGAATTTTCGATCCGATTTCCTTAATTCAAACAGGACCACATTTCAAACAAATCCTAATCAATAAAAAAGCAATGAGATTATGGCGATGTCGATAGCAAGAACATTTCGGGAATTTGCGACCAGTCTGACCGACGGGAGCACGCGACCTGTCGATCTCCATTTCGGCCGGGCGCAGCGCGCGGTCGGCCACTTGCTTGCGCTCCATCACGCCGATATCCGCGAAGGCCTGATGTCCGGCATCGACGGCGAGCTGACCTGCGTGTCGAGCCACGATCATCTGTCACCGACGCTGTTTCTCGGCCTGCCCGTATCGGTCCGGCTGACGACCGACCGCGGCAGTACGCGTGCGATCAATGCGATCGTGCGCGAAGTGCGAACCGGTCAATCCGACGGTGAACTGACCGTCTATCAATTGCACGTGTGTGACGCGCTGTCGTTGATGGACCGTCGCACCAACGCCCGCGTATTCCGATCGCGCCACGTGACGGAGATTCTCGCGACGCTGATGAACGAGTGGAAACTGCGCAGCCACGCACTCACGCGCGCATTCGATTTCGACCTGTCCGGATTGCAGGCCGATCGCTATCCGGTGCGCGAACTCACGCGGCAGGTCAACGAGTCGGACGCTCGTTTCATCCGGCGCCTGCTGCGTCGGGAAGGCATCACGGTCTTCGCGAAGGCCGAGCCGGCCGGAGGCGCGCGCGGCATGAACGACGCGTGGCCGCTTCATACGCTCGTGTTCTGCGACGACCCGCATCGCCTGAAGGCAGCGCCGGCCGGTACGCTGCGGCTTCACCCGCGCGACGCCGGAACCGAACAACGCGACACGGTGACGCTTTTTGCGCACTGCCAGAGCGTGTCTCCCGGCCAGGTCCGCCGCGCGTCCTGGGACTACAAGCCAGCGCGTGCAGATGACTCCACCGCTGTCACGGACCTTGACCAGGGCGAAGCCGGGAACGACCTTGCGCGCCTGCTGACCGACGCCGCGATCGACATCCCGCACGTCGGCGACTCATGGCGCGATCACGATCGCATCACGCGCGACCGGATACTGGCGCATCAGTTCGAAGCCGAGCGTTACGACGGAATCAGCAGCGTACGCGACCTGCCCGTCGGCCACTGGTTCACGCTGACGGGCGACCCGGAGCTGGACATGCGGCCGGCCGATCGTCGCCAGTTCGTCGTCACGTCGGTTCGGCACGATATCTGGAACAACCTGCCGAAGCCGCTCGCGGGCCGCGCGCACACGTTGTTCGCGGCGAGCCGGAACCTCGCGCAAACGGCTGCGCCGGCACCTGGCGATCTGCCGGAGCAAACCGACACGCGCTATGAAAACCGTTTCACGTGCGTGCGACGCGGCGTGCCGCTGAAGCCCGCCTATGATCCGAAGGTCGATGTACCGCCGGTTCACCTGCTGACCGGCACGATCGTCGGCGCCCAGGGCGAGGAAGTGTTTTGCGACGGGGCCGGCCGCGTGCGCGTGCTGATCCACGGGCACGACCCGGCCGATCATGCGCATGCGCAAGGCGCCGGAACGAACGGCCGGGCCGGCGACAGTGCGCCGATTCGTGTCGGAACAAGCCTCGCCGGAGGCAACTTCGGCGCGCTCTTCCTGCCGCGCGTCGGCATGGAAGTGCTGCTGGGATGTCTGTCCGGCGACCCGGACCGGCTCGTCATCATCGGAGTACTGAGCAACGGCGCGAACCCGCCCGTCACGTTCACCCATACGGGCGCGCTCCCCGGCAACCGCTTCCTGTCGGGCATCAAGACCAAGGAAATCAACGGCCGGCGCTACAACCAGCTTCGTCTCGACGATACGCCGTCGCAAATCTCGGCGCAGCTGGCGAGCGAACATGCGCATACCCAACTGAATCTCGGCTATCTGACCCAGCCGCGCGAAAGCGGACACGGGAAGGATCGCGGCGAAGGTGCCGAGCTGCGCACCGACGCCGCCGCGGCTCTGCGCGCGGCGCAGGGCATCCTGTTGTCGACCTATGCGCGCGCACGGGCTACCGGCGGCCAGCTCGATCGAGACGAACTGATTCGGCTGCTCGACGAATGCACGGCGCTGTTCAAATCGCTCGGCGACTATGCCGGCGAGCATGGCGGACAGTCGGCCGATACCGCCGGTCAGGACAACGTCGCCGATGCGTTCCGCAACTGGACGCCTGACGGTGCGCGGCCCGGTGCGACCGGCGATGCACCCGCGTTGATCGCGTTCGGCGCGCAGTCGGGGTCGCTCAACGTCACGCCCAGAACGCACGTCATGTATGCGGGCGAGAACATCGATCAGATCGCGCAGCAACACGTTCAGGTCAGCAGCGGCGAGCGCATCAAGCTGCATGCCGGTCGTGGCGTCGCGATGTTCGCGCACGGCGACGGCGTGTCGGCGATCGCGAATCACGGGAAGGTCACGATTCAATCGCAGCACGACGATACGCAGGTCGATTCGGCGAAGAACCTTCAGTTGACGGCCAGTGGCGGAAACCTCGTCGGCACGGCGAGCGATGAAGTCGTGTTCGTCACGTCCGGCGGGGCGTATCTCAAGCTGCGCGGTGGGGATATCGAACTGGGATGTCCGGGGACATTCACGGTGAAGTCGGCAGGGCATGTGTGGGACGGGCCTGCGAGCATGAGTGCGGATATGCCGAAGTTTGGTCAGGACACGCTTGGTCGAGTTCCGAAGCTGGTCCGATCCACCGACGGCAACGCGGCTGCTGGATTCGAGGGAGAGGTCAAAAGGTCGTCCGGACCGCTATCGAACTTGTCGAGCGATGTGGCCGGCCAACTTCCGGCCGTCGATGCTGACCAGTTCGAGAGACTGGCGGTGCAGTTCATCAAAAACAATACATAGGATCACGAAGGAAACTGCATGACTGATTCATTTCTTGACCCGCCGCTGATGGCGACTGCTCATCGCGACCAACCTGCGGCGAAAGTCAATGCTGACGACGTAGCTGTGTCGCGGCCGGCACCGCCGCCGATCGTCGTCGGCCGGGGCGAAGGCGTGACGATGTTCGCGAAGAACACGCCGCTCATCTGCATCAAGCAATTGCCCTTGCCCGGTATCGTGATCTTCGTGCATGGGGTGAATTCCGAAGGCGAATGGTTCGAGGCGTCGGAGGATGGGCTATGCAAAGGCCTGAATCGCAGGCTCGGGCGTCTGGACGATCAGATGATGTATCACGGTATCGATGCGGGGCAATTGACGCCCGCGAAGTACACGGAGAGTGTGACGCCGGATGGGTTCTTGAACCCTGATTTGCTGGCAGACAATTACATCAAACCCGAGCCGTCGTTCTCGCCCGTCATTCATTTCCGATGGGGCTATCGCGCGACTGCTGCGGAATTGAAGGAGTACGGCGACAAGATCTTTCTCAACGAGAAGGACTACTGGGGCGGCGGCCCGTTCACGAACGGCTGTGCCAGCCTGCCCGATCTTTGGCACGGCGGTCTGGACGATCGAACGATGGGCTGGATGACCGTGCAAGGCATCAATCCAACCAATCGGCCGCTGTACCGCGCGCCGCCTCGAGCGTATGGCGTACTCGCCGCGTTGCGCTTGGCCAGGCTGATCGAGTCGATCCGATGCATGCAGGCCGATGTCCCGATTACCGTCGTATGCCACAGCCAAGGAAATATCGTCGGCCTCACTGCGGCGTTCTTCGGCGACGCATTCCCCGATGTCGAAGATCCGTGGGGGCGCTCGGGCCACTGCGTGGCAGACGCCTACGTGCTGGCGAACGCACCATACAGTCTCGCCAAGGCTGACGGCCCGAACAAGTCCGACACATTCATGGATACCTGGTCGCAACGCGCGACGAAGGACGGCAGCGGCCGGCGTGGACGACAAACCTACGCTGCGCGCACGAAGACGTTCGGCACATTCCTGTCGATCATCGGTGCTCGAAAAGCATACGAACAACCTGCCGACAAAATCGATGAGGACATGGAAAACAAGCGGGTCTCGCCGACCAGCAATCGGTCTTATGCGGCGCAACAGGATCGCGCGAGGCACGGGCTGAATGAATCGACGTATGGCCGCGTCACCGCATATTGCTGTCCGCACGATCAGGTGATTTCGGCGGTGACGGTGCAAGGGATCGGCTGGCGCGGTATCAGCAAGCACGAACTCGACGATATCGGCGCGGCCGGCATCCTGACGCAACGGGTCTTTGCTTCCGGTTTTCCGGTTGGCGTGCAGAAACCGTACCGATACTGGGAGGACGATTGGCGGCATGGCAAACAAGGAACGAAGCCGGGGTTCTGGTATCCGCCGTCGCCGCCGGCCAAGTTCAATCTGGTGGGCGCGATCAGAGGGAATGAGTCTGTGTTGGGCATGGCGGCGACGCTCGTGACTGCGCCACTCATGTTCGTCGTAACCGGCATCAGTTCGGCATTGAACATGCTCCGCGTGAACGCCGATCCGCCGAAGGGCTGGACGGTGGTGGCGGATGCCCCGGCGCTTGACGAGCCATTCCCGCCGAAGGCCTTGCGATTCGGCAAGTCAGTCGAGACCAAGGACGGCGACGCGATCAGCGACTTCAACGAAGGCAACGATCCGCCCGCTGCTTGGCGCGATGCGAGCAAGACCGATGCAGAAAAGCGAGCCGACGACCCCTACGACCAGTACAAGGCAAAGAACGAGGACGGCGTCGCCCAAGGCACGGCTGCAACCGAAGCCGGACAACGTTACGAGGACCGCGCGCTGATGCGAATGGAAGCGCGCCGAACGCTGAATTCGGAATGGCTCGATCGCGACGGCCACGTGATCGGCGAGGACGGCAAAAGCGCGATGCCCGAAGGCTACAAGGATTGGCGCGACAAACAGATTGTCGATTGGCTCGATCGCGGTGCGACCAACAGCCCGACGAATCACTCAACGACGATGACCAATCCCGAGCATGCCGAAAAGGCGCTTGCGTATGACGTCGCGGTGGGCTTGTGCTACGTAACGGAGAAGCAACTCAAAGCGTTGCGTATCGAGGCGGACTGGCGGATGGGTGAAGGTATTCCGGATGACAATCCAAACAAGAAGTATTACGAATATTTTTCACGCGGAAAATTCGACGACTTGCCGCTGCATGAATGGGTACATACCGAGGGCAGCGAAGGAAATATTCCCGGCGCGATCGCGGATCAACGTGAAGGAGAACTTTATTTGAAGGTCGGGGGTGTGATTTGAAGGCGCTAATCGCTACATGGCCACGGCGCGTCGCTATTGCCGTTTCGGCATGGCTGATTACCGTCGTGCTCATGGCCATGCTGATGGCTTACCTAGAGCACCCCGATCCGGCACATCTGGAACTAGGAGATTGGATGAAACGCTTCATTGTTGTACCTGGCCTGGCTGCGCTCATGGTGTTTCTGTTCACCACGTCAGTAATGCGTCCGGCACAAGCCGCCTCTGTTAAAGAGCCTGCGGTGAAGGCGGCACCTGCAGCCGAGGAGCAGGCCAAGCCATTCGTTGCGCAAGTCGTCGGTTTAATCTGGTTGAACCCGCTGCAACGCATGGACTATCCGACCGAATGGCAATTGCTGTGGGCACAAGGACTTACCACGCCCAATAAGAATGATGACATGGTGCGCACGAAGCCCGAAAAATTTTCGTCACTTCGGTCCATTGGAGCATTGGTTTACGGCAACGAAGGCGAAGAAACGTTCAAGGGCTTCTACCACAAGTACATGTATAAGTTTCCGCTACTTCTTAGCTCCCGCTACGCATCCAATCCAAAATATTTCTACACGGTGAGCCCGGTCAATAAAAAGGACTGGCGCGAACTGGCGGGCATTCGTGTCGAACTTGCCATTCCGAATCGACTCGAAATCGAAGACTCGCAAACCTACTTGCAAGATTCGATCCGAAAGACGTTCTCGATCGGCAATCGACATTTCCCGACGATGTGGAGCCGCGACACGCCTCCCGATGTGCAAATCACTCAAGGCGGCGCAAACGCCGGCTTCACATCGCTGAACAACGCGTTGGATTACTTGCAGGCGAACCCCGACAAGACCGTATGGGCGATGAACTGGGACGCCCCGAACTTCCCGCCCACAGATGCGCAGATCAACGAGAACCTCGTCGTGCTTTTTCTCGCCGGCCCGAACTTCAACACCGAGCGCGAGCCGCTCGCCTGGATCGGCAAGGCCGCAACCGGCAACACGCACGATTTTTCGCCGAAGGTCGGCACGACACGCGCCGTGCAGGCGTGGAAAGCCACGATCGACGAAGCAGCACGCAATGCCGGTGTCGCGGTCACGGACCTGAATTACATCGTCCACGACGCAGGTGTACCCAGCGACGCAGCGTCGTTACGCGTTGTCTCGCTCGCGCAGACCTTGACCGAAACCCTTCCGGAATACGACCACACGAATCAAACCTTCAACACGGCCGCCCTACTCGGCGACATGGGAACCGGCAGCGCATTGACCGACGTCGCACTCGCAATCGGCCGGATCAACCACTTCGGCGGCAACGCCCTGGTCGCCGGCACGACCGACCCCGAGCACCCCGTCGCCGTCGTCGTCAGACCACCGTCGAAGCTCACTTCGATCGATCCGGACCAAGACTGGTTCCGCGCACGCGGCGGCAACAACGCGTACCTCCCGTGGTGGGGACGTCGACACGACACCGACTACGGCATGCAAGGCTATTCGTGGTGATGCAAACCAGCGCGGCGGCACGTTGCGTGTCAACGTGATCGCCGCATCGCAACAGGAGATTGAATGAAACGATTCCGTGTATTACCCGGCTTGGCGACGCTTATGGTGTTTCTGTTCACAACGGCCATGATGCGTCCAGCACATGCCACATCTACCCGGGAGCCTGTAGGAAATGCGGCGTCAGCAATTGAAGAGACGGCTAAGCCATTCGTCGCGCAGGTGGTCGGCCTGATTTGGTTGAATCCATTGCAACGTATGGACTACCCGACCGAATGGCAATTGTTGTGGACGCAAGGGCTTGCCGCACCGAACAAGAACGACGACATGGTGCGCACCGATCCGAAGTCATTTTCCACGCTTCAGTCGATCGGGGCGTTGGTTTACGGCAATGAGGGCGAGGAAACATTCAAGGGCTTCTACCACAAGTACATGTACAAGTTTCCGCTCCTGCTTAGCTCCCGCTATGCATCCAATCCAAAATATTTCTACACGGTGAGCCCGGCCAATAAAAATGACTGGCGCGAACTGGCGGGCATTCGTGTCGAACTTGCCATTCCGAATCGACTCGAAATCGACGACTCGCAAACCTACTTGCAAGACTCGATCCGAAAGACGTTCTCGATTGGCAACCGGCATTTCCCGACGATGTGGAGCCGCGACACGCCTCCCGACGTGCAAATCACTCAGGGCGGTGCAAACGCCGGCTTCACATCGCTGAACAACGCGCTGGACTACTTACAGAAGAACCCCGACAAGACCGTATGGGCGATGAACTGGGACGCCCCGAACTTCCCGCCCACGGATGCGCAGATCAACGAGAACCTCGTCGTATTGTTCCTCGCCGGCCCGAACTTCAACACCGAGCGCGAGCCGCTCGCGTGGATCGGCAAGGCCGCAACCGGCAACACGCACGATTTTTCGCCGAAGGTCGGCACGACACGCGCCGTGCAGGCGTGGAAAGCCACGATCGGCGAAGCAGCACGCAATGCCGGTGTCGCGGTCACGGACCTGAATTACATCGTCCACGACGCAGGTGTACCCAGCGACACAGCGTCGTTACGCGTTGTCTCGCTCGCGCAGACCTTGACCGAAACCCTTCCGGAATACGACCACACGAATCAGACCTTCAACACGGCAGCACTCCTCGGCGACATGGGAACCGGCAGCGCGTTGACCGACGTCGCACTCGCAATCGGCCGGATCAACCACTTTGGCGGCAACGCCCTGGTCGCCGGCACGACCGACCCCGAGCACCCCGTCGCCGTCGTCGTCGGACCACCGTCGAAGCTCACGCCGGTCGATCCGGACCAAGACTGGTTCCGCGCACGCGGCGGCAACAACGCGTACCTCCCGTGGTGGGGACGTCGACACGACACCGACTACGGCATGCAAGGCTATTCGTGGTGATGCAAACCAGCGCGGCGGCATGTGGCGAGCAAAACGCCGATGCCGCGCGAATCATCGAGAGGACGAGTCATATGCGAGGAATCATCCGGGTAGGCGACAGCCATACCCACGGCGGCCGGGTCGAGTCCGGCGCCGAAATCAGCAAGGTCATGGGGCGGGCGGTCGCGCGCTTCGGCGACACGTGTTCGTGTCCGATCCACGGCACCTGCACGATTGCCGCCGGCGACGCTGCCTTCAACGTCGAAGGTCGGGCCGCCGCATTCGACGGTCACAAGACTTCGTGCGGCGCGACACTCATTTCTTCCATTCCGAACTCCGGGCGCCCCTGAATGCTGAAGACGCGACGCATGACCGCCGAACAGTTCCGACTGCTGCGGCTTCAAGATACCCGGATCAAACCGTTGAACCAATGGGCCCTGCACGAGATTTTCGTGAAGGGCCGCCCACAGCGGGAACTGGCCGCGAAACTGGGTATGAACCGCTCGGCAATGTCGCAGCTCGTTCGCAAGGCGTGGCAGCGGTATCTCGAACTACCGGGCAACGTCACGCACCTCACCACGCTCACGATTACGATCCCGACGAAATATGAGCAAGCGCTCCATGCCTGGGTGCAGGACGCACATCGTTTATCGAATCAGCCCGATCAAGACGAGTTGACGTGATCGACGCGCCCTCTCAGGGCGTTCAGCGACATCCGATTCGTCGCAGGCGCGCCGGGCAATGCCCATCAGTGGCGCCCGGCCGCGCAGGCATCCGTGTGACCAATCCCGCCCCGGGTCCACACGAAAACAAATTCCCCCATATCAAACAAAAAGAAAACGTTATTCCACATCGCTCTGAATTCCCAACCAACTTTGGATCCTTTTTCCCCGCCCTACCTCGTATCATTTCTCCCATTCCGAAGAGAAAGAATTAGAGAAGGACATGAGCGATACCACCCCGCTGCACTACCTCGACTACGCCGCCACCACCCCTGCGGACCCTCGCGTGATCGAAGCGATGACGGCCTGCCTCGGTGCCGACGGCATCTTCGGCAATCCCGCGTCGAGTTCGCACGCCGCCGGCCGGCTCGCGAAGGAAAAGGTCGAGCACGCACGCGCGCAGGTCGCCGCGCTGATCGGCGCGCAGGCCGACGAGATCGTCTGGACGTCGGGCGCCACCGAATCGAACAACCTCGCGCTGAAGGGCTATGCGGAAGCTGCGACCGGCAAGCGCCACCTCGTCACGAGCCGCATCGAACACAAGGCGATCCTCGACACGATGGCGAACCTGTCGAAGCGCGGCATGACCGCGACCTACCTGACACCCACCGCCGACGGCGAAATCACCGTCGACGCCGTGGCCGCGGCGATCGGCCCCGATACGGGCCTCGTGTCGCTGATGCTCGTCAACAACGAACTCGGCACGCTGACCGACATCGGCGCGATCTCGCGCATCGTGCATGCGGCCGGCGCGCTGCTGCACGTCGACGCCGCGCAGGCGCTCGGCAAGACGCCGATCGACGTGCGCGCGCTCGGCATCGACCTGCTGTCGATGTCCGCGCACAAGGTGTACGGCCCCAAGGGCATCGGCGCGCTGTTCGTCCGCCGCGAGATCGCCGAGCGCATCGCGCCGCAGATCCACGGCGGCGGGCACGAGCGCGGCCTGCGCTCGGGCACGCTCGCGACGCACCAGATCGTCGGGATGGGCGTGGCGTGCGAACTGGCCGCCGAGAAACTCGAGCGCGAAGCCGCGCGGATCGCGGCACTCAGCGCACGCCTGAAGGACGCGCTGCTCGCGCTCGGCGACATCACGCACAACGCGGCAGCGGCGCGCCGCATCCCGCACACGCTGAGCCTCACGGTGAACGTGCCGGGCTTCTTCCCGTTCATGCTCGGCGATGCGCTCGCCGTGTCGTCGACCTCCGCATGCAACTCGACCAGCGGCGCGCCGTCTCACGTGCTGACCGCGATCGGCCTCGACGAGCAAGCCGCGGGCCGCACGGTGCGGATCAGCTTCGGCCGCTTCACGACGGAACAGGACGTCGATTTCGCGATCGCATGTTTCGCGCGCGCGCTCGAGCAATGCCGGGCCGCGGCAGCGACCGGGTTCACCGTATCGCGACAGATCACGCCGGCGGACCTGAAAGCGATCCGCAGCGCCGGCTTTCGCGCGGTGATCTGCAACCGGCCGGACGGCGAAAGCGCCGATCAACCGGCATTCGAGGCAATCGCCGCCGCTGCGCGCGAACTGGGCCTCGACGCGCGCTATCTGCCGGTCGAACGCGACCGGATCGGCGATGCGGAAGTCGACGCGTTCGGCGCGCTGGTCGATGCGCTGCCGAAGCCGGTGCTCGCCTATTGTCGAAGCGGAAGCCGCGCCGGGATGCTGTGGAACCGGCTGACGGCGCGGCGGACGGCGACGGCCTGAGCGCAACCCGCATGTAACGAAGCATCGCGCGCGTCCACGTTCATGCTCGAAACCGACGTTTCGACGCGTGGCCGCCCGGGCGTCGCGATCAAACGCCGAATGCAAGTCGGTGGAAAGTGCGACGTGCGCGCGATGTGCTGCGCGCATGTCCGCAGGCACCTCCCGGGCTCGACGTTCGGGACATCATCCCGCTCGGGCCGTTTCCCGCGTCCGAGGCACGGTTTGCGCCGGGCAACGCGCAAGCCCGGCAGCCGCTACTTCGCATACTCCAGTTGCAGCGCCACCCAGTCCGACGTCGCGTCGCCGTAGCGCGCCGCGACGTCGCCGAGCACACCGGGCAGCACCGCTTCGCCACGCCGCCCGTCCGGAATCGTCACGCGCGCGTGACCGGCATCGGCCGGTTGCGTCAGCAAGCGCAGCCCGTGCTTCGATTCGATCACGTGCGCGTCCGCCGTTGCGACGATGTCGCTGCGCCACGTCCGCGCCCACGCATCCGCGGTGAGCGCAACCGGAAGTTCGTCGAATCCGCTCGCGACAGGCAGATCGAAGGTCCGATGCCGCCAGAACGCGACGCGATTCGTCAGTGCGGTCGCCACGGCACGCGCGGTCAACCCGAACCGGCTGCCGTCGTGAACGTCGCTCCATCCGTGCGCGCCGATGTTGCGTGCCGTTTCGCGCGCGGCCACCGGCCCCGCCAGCGCATTCACCAGCGCAAGCGACGCGGGAATCGACGCCGACACGCCGCTCGTCGTCATCACGTTGCCGTCCATCACGTAGCGGCGATCGTCGACCCACGCCGTATCGGCAAAACGGCGACGCAGCCCGTCGCGCGAATACCAGTGCGCGGTCGCGATGCGATCGCGCAGCAGCCCGGCGTTCGCAAGCACGGCCGCGCCATCGCAGATCGCCACCATCGTGGCGCCGGCAGCGGCCTGTTTGCGCAGCCACGCGAGCACGGCCGGCCGGTCGGCACGATGCAAGGCCGGCACGATCACGACGTCCGCGCCCGCGGGCACGTCCGCGTCGAACCGGTCGAACGTCGTATCGGCCAGGATCCGCAGCGCGGGCATCAGTTCGACCGCCCCGGCGTCGGCCGACACGGCCACGACATCGGCCGCGCCCGACGTCTTCAGAATCGCGTACGGGACGATGAAATCGGTCGTCTCCGTTCCGGCGTTGTCCGCGACGATCGCAACGAGCGGCCGCGTGCGGCCCGCCTTCGGTGCGTTCACGCTCAGCGTTTGCGTGACCGTTCGTGCGCCGTGCGCGGCCGGCGGCCCGGACTGCCCCGACATGCACGCGCCCAGCACCGCACACACGAGCAGCGCAACCGCCACGCGCATCGCCCCGTTTCTGTTCCATTCCCGCATCGCCCACCCGCGTCAATCGATTGCATGTGCGGAAAATTACAAGGATCATGCACGCGGTCACAAGGACAACTCCACCGCACTTTCCGCCATGCCCCAGTCAACCGGTCCGGCACGCGACATCGTCGTCGTCGGCTTCGAAGGCGTCCAGTCACTCGACATCACCGGCCCGATGGAAGTGTTCGCGGTCGCGAACCGCCATCTTCCCGGGCATGTCCCGCGCTATCGGCTCACGCTCGCATCGCAACACGGCAACGACATCGTCACGCACGCGGGCCTGCGTCTTGCCGGCCCGACCGCGCTTGCGGCGTTGCCCGAGCGCATCGACACGATCATCGTCGCAGGCGGCAGCGAAGCGGCGCTGCGGCACGCCGCGTCGAACGCCGGCGTGCTGCCCTGGCTGCGCACGCGGATCGCGGGCACGCGGCGCATCGCGAGCATCTGCACGGGCGCGTTCGTGCTCGCCGCGGGCGGATGGCTGGACGGCAAGCGCGCCACCACGCACTGGAATCAGTGTGCGACGCTGCAGGCGCTTTGCCCCGACGCGCGGGTCGAGCCGGATGCGATCTACGTGAGCGATCCGCCGTTTCATACGTCGGCCGGCGTGACGGCCGGCATCGACCTGTGTCTCGCACTCGTCGAGGCCGACTGCGGCGCGCCGACCGCGCTCGCGGTCGCGCGCGAGCTCGTGCTCTTCATGCACCGTCCCGGCGGACAGGCGCAGTTCAGCGTCGGTCTCGACATCCAGGCAAACGCGACGCCACCGATGCGCGCGCTGCTCACGTCGATCGCCGACGACCCGACCGGCGATCTCGGCGTCGCCGCGCTGGCCGCGCGCCTGCACATGAGCGAGCGCACGTTTGCGCGCAATTTCCTCAAGGAGACGGGGCTCCCGCCCGCGCAATTCGTGCTGGCCGCACGCGTCGAGCGCGCGAAGGCGCTGCTGGAGCGGGCAGACTGGCCACTCGAACGGGTCGCGCAACGTTCGGGGTTCGGCAGCGTGGATGCGCTGCAACGTGCATTCGCGAAGCGGGTCGGGATATCGCCGCGCGACTACCGTGCGCGCTTCGGACAGAAACCCGGCAAGCCGCAAGCCGAGTAGGCCGCTCCAGGTTCCCTGCCGGGCCGACTCACGGAATTGCGACACGGGGCGCGGTCGACTTCAGAAAGCGATTGCTGGCCATGTCGCCCTTCAAGGGAGCGCACTTTTTCCCCGGCTGTCGCATTTCGACAAGTACGGATCATCCCGATCCGGTTGGATTCCTTACAAATATTCAGCCCGCCACGCGATGCCCCCGAACGGTGCACCCGTCCGGAGTTTCGCCGGATTGCCGAAATCCGATATCGCCGCGAGATTTGGCTTCATACCGTTCCCGTATCGGACCGGATACGCGACCGCCATCGATGCATGACAACGCGTGCCCGCCGACGAATTCCAGGAGCGGGCCGCAGCACCGGGCCCGGGCAGCGATGACGGTCCTGCCTCGCAGGACATACGTGACGGAGCGAATATGGATGCGAAAATCCAGCCTGATGCAGGTACCGACAGCGACGTAAGCCTCCTCCACAAGATGGGATATGCGCAGGAGCTGTCGAGACGCATGAACGGCTTCTCGAACTTCGCCGTGTCGTTTTCGGTGATCTGCATTCTGTCGGGCGGCATCACCGCGTTTCAACTGGCGTTCTCCGCGGCCGGCGGCGCCTCGATCGGCCTCGGCTGGCCGCTCGGCTCGCTGTTCGCGCTGATCGTCGCGGTGTCGATGTCGCAGATCGCGTCCGCGTTTCCGACCGCCGGCGGCCTTTATCACTGGGGCGCGATCCTCGGCGGGAAGAAATGGGGGTGGATGACGGCGTGGCTCAACCTGATCGGCCTGATCTTCGTGATCGCGGCGATCAACTTCGGCACCTACGATCCGTTCTTCAAGACGCTGATCGCACCGATGTTCGGCGTCGGTCCGGACAGCCTGACGTGGTGGCATCAGACCGCGTTCATCGCGATCATCACGATTTCGCAGGCGATCCTGAACGCACGCGGCATCCGGATCGCGAGCAAGATCACCGACCTGTCCGGCTACCTGATCTTCGTCGTGACGATCGCGCTGGTCGTGTCGCTGCTGGTCTACTCGCCGGTCACGTTCGACCTGCATCGGCTCGTCACCTTCACCAACTACACGGGCGTCGACGGCGGCGCCTGGCCGAAGCAGACCACGCCGCTCGCGTTCCTGTCCGGCCTGCTGCTGGTGACCTACACGATCACCGGTTTCGACGCGTCCGCGCATACGTCGGAAGAAACGCACGACGCGGCGAAGAACGTGCCGCGCGGCATCATCGGCTCGGTGTTCTGGTCCGCGGTGTTCGGCTACGTGATGGTATGCACGTTCGTGCTGGTCATGCCCGACCTGACCGCCGCGATGAAACAGGGCACCGGCTTCTTCGAAGCCATCCTCGCACCGATCCCGAAGACCTTGCGCGTCTGCCTCGAGCTCGCAATGTTCTTCATCAACTACGTGTGCGGGCTCGCCGCGATCATGTCGACGTCGCGGATGATGTACGCGTTCGCGCGCGACGGCGGGCTGCCGGCGTCGAAGCTGCTGCGCAGCGTGAATCACAACCACCGGACGCCCGGCCCGGCAATCTGGACCTGCGCGGTGCTTGCGATCGTCGTCACGCTGTACGGCGACGCGTTCTCGGTACTGAGCGCGGGCAGCGCCGTGTTCCTGTTCATCTCGTATGCGATGCCGATCGGTTCCGGGATGCTCGCCGAAGGGCGCACGTGGACCGAAAAGGGCCCGTTCCAGCTGGGCATCTGGTCGAAGCCGTGCGCGCTGCTCGCGCTGGTGGGCGCGTGCGTGCTCGCGTACGTCGGCATCCAGCCGCCGAACGAGAAGGTGCTCTACGTGCTCGTCGCGTTCGTGGGCGTGCTGATGGTGATCTGGTACGGGTTCGGCGTGCGCAAGTCCTTCGCCGGGCCGCCGGTGCTCAAGGACACACGCAATGACGAGCGTATTCGCGAACTCGAGGCGAACGTCGATCCGACCGTGTGACGCGACACCCATTCGCACACAGCGCAAAAAATCCGGCTCGCGGTGTGCGAGCCGGATTTTTTTACATCGTTTCGGAACGAGCGAGGTTCAACCGCGTCGGCAGTCGAACCCGATTGCCGCGTCTCAGCCGTAGACCGGGAAACGCTGCGTCAACTCCGCGACCAGACCGCGTACGCGTTCGATCGTCGCGGCATCTTCCGGTGCTTCCAGCACGTCGGCGATCAGGTTGCCGACCTTCTCCGCTTCCGCCGGGCCGAAGCCACGCGTCGTCATCGCCGGCGAACCCAGGCGGATGCCGCTCGTCACGAACGGCTTTTCCGGATCGTTCGGGATCGCGTTCTTGTTCACCGTGATGTGCGCCGCACCGAGCGCCGCTTCCGCTGCCTTGCCCGTGATGTTCTTCGCGCGCAGGTCCACCAGCATCACGTGGCTTTCGGTGCGACCCGACACGATCCGCAGGCCACGCTTGACCAGCGTTTCAGCCAGCACGCGTGCGTTCTCGACGACCTTCTGCTGATATTCCTTGAACTCCGGCGACAGTGCTTCCTTGAACGCCACCGCCTTCGCCGCGATCACGTGCATCAGCGGGCCGCCCTGGATGCCCGGGAAGATTGCCGAGTTGATCTGCTTCTCGTACTCGGCCTTCATCAGGATCACGCCGCCGCGCGGGCCGCGCAGGCTCTTGTGCGTCGTCGTCGTGACGAAGTCCGCGTGCGGCACCGGGTTCGGGTACACGCCTGCTGCGATCAGGCCCGCGTAGTGCGCCATGTCGACCATCAGGTACGCGCCGACCGACTTCGCGATCTTCGCGAGACGCTCGAAGTCGATCTTCAGCGCGAATGCCGATGCACCCGCGACGATCAGCTTCGGCTTGTGTTCGTTAGCCAGCTTCTCGGCCGCGTCGTAATCGATGTCTTCCTGTTCGTTCAGGCCGTAGCTGACGACGTTGAACCACTTGCCCGACATGTTCACCGGCGAGCCGTGCGTCAGGTGGCCGCCGTGCGCGAGGCTCAGCCCCATGATCGTGTCGCCCGGCTTGAGCATCGCGAAGAACACGCCCTGGTTCGCCTGCGAACCCGAGTTCGGCTGCACGTTCGCGGCTTCCGCGCCGAACAGCTGCTTCACACGGTCGATCGCCAGCTGCTCGACCACGTCGACGTACTCACAGCCGCCGTAGTAGCGCTTGCCCGGATAACCTTCCGCGTACTTGTTCGTGAGCTGCGAACCCTGTGCGGCCATCACGGCCGGGCTCGTGTAGTTTTCCGACGCGATCAGCTCGATGTGGTCTTCCTGGCGGCGGTTCTCGTCCTGAATGGCAGTCCAGAGTTCCGGATCGACGTTGGCGACGGTGCTGGTAGTGCGATTGAACATGATGATTGATCAAAAGAGAGTGATGGATTGACCCTGGTGGGCCGGACTTGCCCGGACCCGCGAAGTCGAGCGCCGGACCGGCGCTCGATGACGTCGACAACCATGCCGCCCCGCGACGCCGGCTGAACGGTGATTCGGCATTGCCATTCCAGCAGACGCAAATTCGTTCAGATAGAAGGATTACGACAATCCGCTAGGACACATCGCGCGGCGAACCGGCAAAAAAAATCGAAGGTCCGCATCGCTGCGGAACCTTCGACAGAACCTGCCGTTCCTGGGAGCTCGCGCCTGCCCGTCGGCTTCCTGCGAATATCGGGGCCTAAACGGCGGAGAAACAGTTGTCGACGAACAGATGGGTGCCGTTGACGAAGCTCGATTCGTCGGACGCCAGGAACAGTGCGGCCGCCGCCACTTCCGACGGCTCGCACAGCCGGCCTTGCTGCACTGCGATAGCCGCTTCGGTCGCATCCACGCCCATCGCCTGCAGATCCTTCAGTTCGCGCATCCCGTGCGGGGTGCGGATGAACCCGGGCGCGAGCGCATTGCAGCGGATGCCGCGATCGCGGTATTCGACGGCGATCGCGCGCGCGAACATGTGGCATGCGCCCTTGGTCGCGTCATACAGCACTTCGCCGGGCGTCGCGCAAACAGCCGAGATCGACGACGTGCAGACGATGCTGCCGCGCCCTTTTTCCAGCATCTGCGGCAGCACCGCCTGCGTCATCAGGAACATGCTCTTCACGTTCACGCCCATCAGCCAGTCCCACTCCGACTCCTCGATGTCGAGGAACGGTTTGACGATCAGCGTGCCCGCGTGATTGAACAGGATGTCCGCGTTGCCGTACTGCTTGCGGGCCGCGTCGACCGCGTTCCGCACGTCGGACTGCTTCGACACGTCGGCGCCGAGGCCGATCGCCTGCAAGCCGGCATCGCGCAGCCGCGCCGCGAGCGTGTCGGCCGCGTCGCCGTCGCGGTCGATGATCGCCACCTTCGCCCCCTGCGCGGCGAACAGTTCCGACGCGGCGGCACCGCATCCGCCCGCGCCGCCGCTCACGATGGCGACCTTGCCCGCCAGGCGCCCGTCGATCTTGACATTCATGAGTCGTTCTCCAGTCTGGTTCGTTCGGACCGCTCAGCTGAACAGCGTCCGAAGATGATCGTTGAGGAAATAGCCTTGCGGATCCACGCTGCGGCGCAGTTCGCGGAACGCCTCGGCCTTCGGGAACCAGCGGTCCACGTCGTCGCGGTTCGTGAAGTGCAGCTTGCCCCAGTGCGGACGCGAGCCGTAGTCGCGCAGGATGTCGTCGACGTCCTTCAGGAACGGCCAGTAGTCGACGCCGTTCGGACCGCCCGAGCACGAAATCGTCACGCTGTCCTGATGATTGAACGGGCTGATCCATGCCGGATCGCCCTTCGTGAAGCGGTACTCGACCGGGAAGATGCAGTCGCGGTGCTTCGTGAGGATCAGCTCGCGCACGCGGCGCAGCGCTTCCTTGCCGTGTTCGGCGGGCACCGCGTATTCGAGCTCGTGGAAGTTCGCGACGTAATGAATCGCGTAGACCTCCGAGCTGTACGCGATCTTCTCGTGCTCGCCTTCGTAGAACGTGCGCTCGTCGGTGATGTCCATCACCTTGATCTCGCACACGTCGTAGTCCTTCTTCGAATTCGACACCTTCGTGGTATCGGGCAGGCAGTACAGGTGACGGCTTTCGGACGTCGGGCACCAGAAGAACCCGAAATGGCGATGCTTCGCCGCGAGGCCGTCGTACTGTTCCATCAGCGCCTCGAAGTCCTCGCGCCACACGCGGTCGTGCAGCCAGAACGCGTCGGTCACCTGCAGCGTCAGCTCCGACACCACGCCGAACAGGCCGAGGTTCACCTGGGTCGCGTGCAGCAGGTCGAGGTCCTGCCGGTCGCTCACTTCCATGATCGAGCCGTCGGGGCGAACGATCCGCATCCCGACCACCTGCGACGACAGGTTGCCCAGCGTCGTCCCCGTGCCGTGCGTGCCGGTTGCGAGCGCGCCGGCAATCGCCTGCGAATCGATGTCGCCCTGGTTGACGAGCGAGAAGCCGATGTCCTTCAGATGACGCGTCACCGCATTGATCCGCGTGCCGGCCTTCACCGTGACGCGCTTGCGTCGCTCGTCGACCGCGACGATGCCCTGGTAGTCCTTCAGCGACAGCAGCAGGCCGCTCGTCGCGACGATCGGCGTGAACGAATGTCCCGATCCCGAGCATCGGACGTTCTTGCCCTGGCGCGTCGCGGCCTGCACCAGTTCGGCGATTTCCGCCTCGCTGGTCGGCGACGCCATGTGCGCGGCGACGCACGACTGATTGCCGACCCAGTTCCGCCAGAACCCGCCACGTGGAAGCTCCATCGACGTCTCTCCAGAAAAGTGCCGCCGGACCCGCGCCGGCAGCCGTGTTCGGTTCGTCCGGCAACGAAGCGGGATGCTTCCGGCGCCGGCGCGATGCGTTGTGTTCCGTTCGTACCAAAGGTATTGCGCCGGCCGGCTTTTCACTATCGGATTTCGGCAAGCGAGGGTTTTCTCCGGGAATCGGGCCGCCGGGGTTTTTGACCGGCGCGCGCAGCGGCTACAATGCGTCGATCCGGCCCGCCCCTTCCCGACTCCGATGACGCCGTCCGCCGATCCGAGCGATTTTTCCGGCGCCCCGCCGTTCGCACGCGCGGTGGCGTTCTGCGCGTTCACCGACGTGGAGGAACAGGCGCGGATCTTCGACGGCTGGCATCTCAACTACACGCAGATCTCGGGCGGCCGGTTTCATGGTTCGTCGTCCATCGTGTCGCTCGGCGGCATCCGGCTCCTGGTCGAAGACCTCGACAAGGTGATCCTGCAGCAGGGCGCGGTGCCGTCGGACCGCATCGCGGTGGCCGTGCCGCTGGAACTCGAAGGCCATGCGCGCATGTGCGGGGAGAAGAGCGGGCGCGACAGCCTCCACGTGTTCTCCAGCCAGCCGGTGTTCGAGTTCTATTCGCCCGACCGGCACGTGCTCGTGAACGTCGAGATCGAGCCCGACAAGCTGTCGACGGAGGCGATGCGCACGCTCGCCGCGTCGCTGCGCGCGCGCACCTTCGCGCCGCTGATCCCGATGACGCCCCGGGTCGCGGACCGCCTGCGCGACCTGCTGCGCCACACGATGGCCGCGGCCGCGAAGAGCGCGCCGCTCGAGGACGTGACGACGCAGGCGCGGATCGAACTGCTCGAACGGACCGTGCTGTATGCGATTTCAGAAGCAATGACGATGCCCGCGCCGGATGCGAACGCCCTCGCGACGCGGCCGACGAAGTACTGGTCGCTCGTCAACGCGGTGCAGGCGCGACTGCAGGATGCGTCGACGTGCCCGCTGTCGATCGCCGAACTGTGCGTGCAGCTCGGCATCAGCCGGCGTACCGCGCAGTACGCGTTCAACGACACGCTCAACCTGAATCCGATCGCGTACCTGCGTGCGGTCCGGTTGAATCACGTTCGCCGCGAGCTGCGGCTCGGCGGGTCCGTGACGTCGGCCGCGACGAAGTGGGGCTTCTGGCACCTGAGCAGTTTTGCGCAGGACTACCGCGCGATGTTCGGCGAGTTGCCGTCGGCGACGGCGAGGCGCTACGCGCACCGGGAAGGCTGAGCGTCGATCGCGTGAAGCATGACGCGGCTTCGCGTTGCCCGCGCGTGAACCGAACTTCGATGAAGAAAGCCGCGGCCTAACGTGCGCCGCGGCAGATTGAAAGCAGGCCGCCGCCGCAGTCGAGCGGCCGGCCCCCATCGGCACCGGCCGACACCGGCCGCCCTCCCGCGCGCGACCTCACTACACCGTCACTCCTGCTGTTCCTGCTGCGCCTGCACCTGCCGCTGCTGGATGAACTGCCGCACGTCGCTCATCGTCACGCGACCGGTGTGTTTCGCATCGATCTCGTCGAAGTGCTTCGCGACGAACCCGAGCCCGCCGCTCTGCGCCTGCGCTTTCGTCACCGCCGCGCCGTTGCTCAGCACCGTGTTGCCGCCGAGCCGGGCATCGACGCGCTTCTGCGCCTGCTGCTGCAGCGTCGCGCCGGTCGACGGCACTACCGGTGCCACGCGGGTCGAAGGAAAGAACGGGCCGTCGACGCCGTGCCCACCGCGCGGCAGCTTCACCGGCGCCACCGCCTGCGGCGGCAATGCGTGGGCGCTGCTCATCACGGCACCGAGGACGATCAACGGGGACATACGCCGCATCAAGTTGATTAGGGACATGATCACTCGCATTCGATGGATGAATAGAGGGTTCCTTTTCGCAAGGAGTCCGTCGTTTACGGTTTACGGTGCCGCTGCCAGCGTCGTCGCGGTGGTCGCGCCCGGCGAGGCGCCGGTCGGCGTGCCGGCCGGGTTCTCGTCCGGCCACGGCGGCGGCAGCGTGTGCAGCGTCAGCGCGGTCGGAATCCGCCGGCCCTGATAGAAGAGCTTCAGGTCGCGCTTCATCTGCGGACGGGCCACGTCGTCCAGATACGTCATGTGTCCGCCCTGGAAGAAGTTCACCTGCAGCTTCGGGTTCAGCCCCTTCACCGTCTGCAGCCGCGCGAGTTGCTTCTCGGTGTTGAAGAACGGCGTCGCCAGGTCGTGGAGGCCGTTCTCCGCGAGCACCCGGAGCTTCGGATTGAGCTGCAGCGCGCCGAGCAGATCGGGGATCGTGTCGGGCATCGGCTGGCCGTCATGCGAGAAGTCCCACACCTGGATGATGTTGTCGTTCAGCGGCAGGTAGGTCGCGTTCGGCGCAGTGTAGCCGAGGTAGTCGGGCATCTGCGTCGCGAGCGCGTTGGTGAACGGCTGCGAGATCAGAATGTCCGACGGATCGCCGTCCGTTTGCAGCCGCGGGTCGGCGTTCGGCAACGACACGCGTCCGTCGTAGCGGCCGATCGTCGTGCCGGGCACCAGGTTCGTGCCGAACGGATTCGCGTTGAAGTAGTCGCGCAGCGCGTGCTGCGTGAGGCTCGACGGCAACGACCACAGCGTCAGCGTCGCATCGCTCGGGAACACCGGCGTGCCGAGCGCGTCCGGAATGCCGAGCTGGCTCAGCACCCACGACTGCGAGTACTGCTGCAATTGGTTGTAGATCAGCGTTGTGAACAACTCGGTCTGCAGCGCATACAGATAGGGATTGACCGGCGCCGGCGACACCTGGTTGAAGTACGCCGCGACCGCCGCATAGCCGGGCAGGTAGCCGGCCACGGTATCGGTCTCGAGCAGCAGCCCCTCGGTCGACTGCGTGATCGCGACCGCTTCCACCGCATCGGCGAAGTAGTTCAGGATCGCCGACTGCAGCACGATCCCCGTCAGGTGCACGCCGGCCGATTCGAGCGCCAGCGCGAGCATGTCGGTACGCGGCGTGCCGTACGATTCGCCGTACAGGTAGATCGGCGACGTGCCGCGATTGTTGACGTTCAGGTAGCGCTGGATGAAGTCGCGCATGATGTTGACGTCCGCATCCGAACCCCAGTACTTCTGGTTGGTGTTCGGCAGCACGGCTTCCGACAGCCCGGTTCCCGGCGGGTCGATGAACACGAGGTCGGTCGTGTCGATCAGGCTTTCCGCGTTGTCGACGAGCGGATAGTTCGGCCAGTTGCTGCCGAACAGCGGATCGGGCGTGGCGACGCGCGTCGGCGCGAACGAGCCGAGCCGCAGCCAGATCGACGACGAGCCCGGGCCGCCGTTGTAGACGAACGTGACGGGGCGCGGCTTGCCGTTCGTGCTCGGCACCGTGTACGCGACGTACGACATCGACGCTTCCGCGTTGCCGTTCGCGTCCTGCGCGGTCAGGTGGCCGGTGGTCGTCGTGTAGCTGACCGTCGTGCCGCCGGATTGCCACTGGTAATGCATCACCGCCGCCTTCTCCGAGACCTGCGCGGCCGCGAGGCCGTCGGTCGCATTCATCGAATAGGCGACGGGGTCGACGTAAGGCTGGTTCGCCGCCGGCGTCTGGCTGCCGGCCGCCTGTTGCACGCCGGCCTGCTGGCTGGCGGCGGCCTGCGCGAGGCTCGATGCGCCGACCGACGACGAATCGTCGCCGCCGCAGCCCGCGAGCACCATCGTCACGACGGTCAATGCGCCTAGCCCGGCCAGCCGGCCGCGACGTGCGCGGCGGCTGCCGGTAATGCTCCTGTCTGGTTTCATGCCTCGATCCTTGTGTTGGGTCGGATACCGCTTCACACAGGCCGCCATCGCCGGCGAAAAACGCGCAGGCATACCCGCCACTCGCGTTGCACGGTCGGCAGACGGCGGTTGGGGAATGGACTTCTTCGAGAGACTGAACTTGATACAGACACAGCAAACTGCTGGCGGAGAATGATGCGGGAACGCCGCCCCCTGGCAGTTTCGACGACTTATCGTATTACCAATATTTACGACATGACAAAAATAGGCGGTGCTGCGCCGCGTTGTCAAAGATCATTCCGATATTAAAAAATCTCGTATGATGCGAACGGAGATCAGTGTTTGTCATTTGAAAGAAAAACGATAGTTCGAACTGGACACGTTGCGTGAATCATTTTTCCTGAAATGCCGTCCGTTTTGCGCAGATCCCGTAGCGCTTGGCGAGTATTGGAATCGAGCGCAAAAGCCCTTCAAATCGACATGATTTTTCTTTCATTTTAATTATTCGAATCCGATTAGAACGAATCGTTGAATAAAGCCCGATATCACCCACAAAATACCGATTCCGACTGTTTACACGATGCACTGAGGAATTATTTACCCGATATCGGAATTAAACCATCGGATGCACTGAACGGCATTGATGCGTAATACGCGGGTATTCGCAACGAAGAAGCGATCATTCGCGCCACGCATTCCGGATCGGATTGCGGCGATCGCGAATCGGGCACGTGATGCGTGGAGGAGAGAGAGGCCGGTGAGCGAGCGACAACGCATGCTTTGCGCGCCGCCGCCGACTCAAGCGACGACGTGCGGCAGCGCCGCACGCCGTACTTCAGAGGTTCGACGTGGAGGAGATCAGCGCCCGCCGCCCGGCAGCGCGATATCGATCAGCACCGGATCGTGGTCCGACGAACGATACGCATCCGGCGCGTAGAAGGTCTTCTGCTGCTCGGCCGACTTGTACGCGAGCGTGTACTGCAGCGCGAGCGGCTCGTCCGCGTTGATGTGCCATTCGTGCACGGCCTTCACGTGCGATGCGAGCGGCAGCGACGCGAGCGCGTGATCGAGGTAGCCGGCTTCGCCGTTGTACACGTAGCTGTACGCATTGGCGCCGATCCAGCGCGACACGAGGTTGCGGTAGCCGCGCGATTCGAGCAGGCGGATCGGGTCTTCGTACGTATAGCTGTTGAAGTCGCCGATCAGCAGCGTGCCCTGCCCCGCGACGCCCGTCGGCGTGCCGGCGAGCCAGTCGGCCAGCTTCGCGGCCGCGCGCGTGCGCGTCGGGTTCCAGCAGCCCTGGCCGTCGCCCTGGTCGAGATCGTCGTTCGCCGCGTCCGGGCAGTTCTTCGACTTCAGGTGGTTGACCGCGATCGTCAGCGCCTGCTTGCCGCCGATCCGGCGGAACGACTGCGCGAGCGGCTGGCGGTTCTTGTCGTCGATCGCGAACGTCGACGCGCGGCCGACGGGTTCGACCGCGCGGCTGTCGTAGATCATCGCGACCGTGATCGCGTCGCCGCCGAGGCGCGACGTGCCCGGGTCGACCACGCGCCAGTGGCTGCCGAGCTTCGCCGCGAGTTGGCGCACCGCGCTCAGTTCACCGTAGCCGTTGTTCTGGATTTCCATCAGGCCGATCACGTCGGCGTCGAGCGCCTTCAGCGCGCTGACGATCTTCGCTTCCTGGCGCTGGAATTCCGGGTAGCTCTTCGCGCCACGGTTGTTCGGATCGTCGAAGCCGCCGCCGAGACCGTTGCCGTTGAAGTAGTTGAGGACGTTGAACGACGCGACGCGCAGGTTCGATTTCGGATCGCGCGCCGGAGCGTTGGTGCGCGGGTTCGAACGCGTGTCGAACGCCGGCGCGGCCGCGCCGGGCAGCGGCTGCACGCGCCATGCTCCGTAACGCACCTCGAGCACGCCTTCGACGTCGCGCACGGTGTAGCCCGAGCGCAGCGTGTTGGCGGCCGACAGTTCGGGCGCCGGATACGGCACGGTCGCCGGGTTCTGCTTGTTCGAGCCATCGTCGAGGATCAGCCGGTTGCGTGCGTTCGCATCGATCTGCGTCTGTGCGTGCGATGGCGGCACCACGCTCGTCGGCGTGTGCAGGCGGCCGTTGCTCAGCATCACGCTGCCGTAGCGGCCGAGCTCGTAGTTGTCGGTGACGGTGAGCGTCTGCGGCAGGCGCACGCGCATCCCTTCGTACGCAGCGAACGCGTTCGGGTTGTCGACCGGCAGCGTGAGCGTCGCGGGCGTGACCGTCTGGCTGTTCGCGCACACCGCGATCGCGCCCGACAGCGTCAGCTGTGTCTGCCCGTATTTCTCCTCGACCTTGCCGGTCACGTGCACGAGATCGCCGGCCTTCGCGCGCGCTTTCGGCGCATAGACGAATAGCCCTTCGGACACGCCCGGCTGGTTGCGGCGCTGCGCGTCGGCCTGCTGGACGAAGAAGCCGCCGAAGCCGTCCGTGCCGCCGAAATCGGCGGTGACGACCGCTTCGATCGACACGTTCTGCCCGGCGAGCGGCGACGGCGCGCCCGGCCCCTGGATGTCGGCGATCGGCGTCGTGCTGCCGCCGCAGTTCGGGCTGACGGGGGCGCCAGTGGCGGCGAAGACCGGTGCGGCAAGCGTGGGAAGCAGCAATAGCGGGGCAAACAGGCGGATTGGCGAGCGCATGGCGGGGAATCCCGGTTGTGAGGATAGCGAAAGCTTAGCGGCGCTCGATGACAGTTGTTAGTAACCGGAAGACAGATGAACGTAATCTTCGGCACCGCTGCGCGATGGCGATCGACCGCGCGCCCGCGGTCGGAAAGCGGGAAATCGCCTGACGAATCCCGCCCCCTGTTGCGACGATTTCCCGATGCCGGCTTCGCCCCGCCAACCGTGGAGCTAAACCGTCCCCGGCAACGCGCTCGACACGAGCACGGCAGCCACCATCAGCACGCCGGCCAGCACGACCGCCTCGATCCGCAGCACCGCGCCGAACCGGCGCAACAGGCCGGCCGGCGTCGCAGCGGCCGGGTCCTTCAGCGCCGCCAGCAGCTTCGGCATCTCGAAGAACCGGTTGTGCCCGCCGAGCGCCGCCGCGATCAGCACGAGCGCGAGCTTGAACAGCAGGATCTGTCCGTACGTCGACGCAAGCAGGTTCGCGGGCGTATCGACACCACGCCAGCCGTTGTAGGCGCCGGTCGCGAACAGCACGATCAACGCATACGTCGACGCATCCGACAGCGACTGCACGAACGAAGCGCCGGTCGTGCGTTCGCTCGCGGGCATCCCGGCAAGACGCGGCATCACGCCGAACGCCGTCACGAACACGAGCCCGACCCACGCGCTGATCGCCAGCAGATGCAGCCAGTCGACCCACACCGGCACGCTGAACAGCCCCGCGTCGACCGGATGCCCGCCGTTGCTGCGCGCGAGTGCGACGCCCGCGAGCGCGGCCCACATCGCGAACGGAAAGCGCGTGTCATTCGCATGCCGAAGCAATGACAGCAGCACGACGACCGCCGTGAACGCCGCACCGGCCAGCCACGCGTGGCCGAAGCCGGTGCCGGCGAGCATCGAGCGGACGGCCGGCCCGGCGTCCAGCATCGACACGTCGCTCATCAGCGCGCAGTGCGCCCAGAACGCGGTGGTGCTCGCGAGCAGCGACACGACGGACGCGATGCGCAGCGTCGCGACGAGACGCCGCGCGATGCCGTGCTGCCACGCCGACTCGCCGCGCGCGAGCCAGTGGCTGCCGAGCAGCGCGCCGACGATGACGGCGAACCCGGTGTTCTGGATCGCCACCGACACGAGCCTCAGGAGGCCGACGAAGCCCTCGTTCACCCCTTCACCCTGAACGTGTAGGTACCCTTGGTGCGATGCGCGTCGGCCGTCATCGCCACCCACTGCACCGTGTACGCGCCCGGCGCGAGCTTCGGGATCGCGACGGTCATCACGCGCGGGTTCGACGCATCGACTTTCGCCTTTTCGTGCGCGACGGCGTTGCCGCTCGCGTCCGACACCTTCACCGAGCTGAACGCCGGTTCGAGATCTTCGTTGAACGTCAGCCGCAACGTGTCGGGCGCGGTATCGACCGTGCTGCCCGTCGCCGGCGCGGCGCTTTCCAGCTTGCCGTGCGCGAATGCCGCGGCCGGCACGGCGGCGGCGATCGCGCCGGCCGTGGCGAGGGCGGCCAGCCGCCCGAGAGTGGTGATCTTCATGGTCATGCCCGCCATCACGGCTTCTTCAGCTCGACGACGGTCAGCGCGCCGCTCACGTCCGCGGCGACGAAGTCGACCTTGTCGCCCACCTTCACCTGCGACAGCATCGCCGGATCCTTGACCTTGAACACCATCGTCATCGCATCCATCCCGAGGTTGTCCAGCGGACCGTGCTTGATCGTCAGCTTGCCGGTGCCCGCATCGATCTTGCGGATCTCGCCGTGCGACATCTCGTGTTTCGCGGCGCCCTGCATCGCGCCGCCGCTCATGTCCATGCCGGCCATGTCGCCGGCCGCGAACGACGCGGCGGAAAACGCCAGCATGCAACCCGTTGCAATCGAAACCAGTCCCTTCTTCATCGTGCGTGCTCCTGAGTGAGTGAAATGAAACCGGCAGCCGCATCGTCGCGACCGCCGCATGCTGCCTGCCGCTCAACCGTCCGGCAATTCGCCGGTGTATTCGTAGGCGACGGTGCCCTTCGGATGCCGGAACCAGCCCGGATCGTGATAGTCGTTGCGGCCGAGCCCCTGCCGCACCTTGCAGACCGTGAACATGCCGCCCATCTCCAGCGGCCCGAACGGGCCGGTGCCCGTCATCATCGGCAGGGTGTTGTCGGGCAGCGGCATTTCCATGCCGCCCATCGCGCCGCCGGTGCTGCCCATCGCCATGTAGTCGGGCACGAGCTTGCCGATCTTCTGCGCGAGATCCTTCTGCGGCACGCCGATCAGGTTCGGCACCTGGTGGCCCATCGCGTTCATCGTGTGATGCGACTTGTGGCAATGGAACGCCCAGTCGCCCGCGCGATCGGCGGTGAATTCGATCGCGCGCATCTGGCCGACCGCGACGTCGGCCGTCACTTCCGGCCAGCGCGCCGCCGGCGGAATCCAGCCGCCGTCGGTGCCGGCGACCTCGAAGCTGTAGCCGTGCAGGTGGATCGGATGGTTCGTCATCGTCAGGTTTCCGAAACGAATCCGTACGCGGTCGCCCGCCCGCACCGGCAGCGGGTCGATGCCCGGGAACACGCGCGAGTTGAACGTCCACATGTTGAAGTCCGTCATCTCGTTCACGCGCGGCGTATAGCTGCCCGGATCGATGTCGTACGCGGCGAGCAGAAAGACGAAGTCGCGATCGACCGGCATCGTCGCGCGATCCTTCGGATGCACGATGAACATGCCCATCATCCCCATCGCCATCTGCACCATCTCGTCGGCGTGCGGGTGATACATGAACGTGCCGTGCGCCTCCAGCTGGAACTCGTAGACGAAGGTCTTGCCGGGCGGGATATGCGGCTGCGTAAGGCCGCCGACGCCGTCCATGCCGTTGGGCAGCCGCAGCCCGTGCCAGTGGATCGTCGTGTGCTCGGGCAAGCGGTTCGTCACGAAGATGCGGACCTTGTCGCCTTCGACGGCCTCGATCGTCGGGCCCGGCGACTGGCCGTTGTAGCCCCACAGGTTCGCGTTCATCCCGGGCGCCATCTCGCGCACGACGGGTTCGGCCGTCAGGTGGAACTCCTTCCAGCCGTTCTTCATGCGCCACGGCAGCGTCCAGCCGTTCAGCGTCGCGACGGGCGTGTACGGGCGGCCGTTGGGCGGCACGAGCGGCGGCTGCGTGCCGGCCTTCGCCATCGTGGGCGCTTCGGGCAGCGATGCCGCGCCGGCCTTGCTGACCATCGCCGCACCGAGCAGCGCGGCACCCGAGCCGCTGAGAAATTGTCGACGGGACACCATGTCAATGACCTTCCGGATGCGTTGCGGGCGCTGGTTGCGCCACGGGTGAAGAAGCCGGCCGCGACGCAGCGTCGGGCGTGAATGCGGCGGGAGCGTCCGCGCGCGGCGTTGGCTGTGTTGGCTGCCCAGCCGGCAGCCGGCCGCCGACGGCCGCCTGCAGATCGGTTTCGGCGAGCCAGTAGTCCTTCAGTGCATCGATGTAGCCGTTCACCGCGCCGACCTGCTCGCGCGCATCGGCCAGCAGCTCGAACACGCTCGCGAGCATCCCGTTGTAACGCAGCAGCAACTCGTCCGAGATCGTCCTGCGCAGCGGCACGACTTCGTCGCGATAATGTTTCGCGACGTCGTAGCGCGTCGTGTAGGCCGCATACGATTCGCGCACTTCCGAGCGCGCGTCGATGGCCGTCTGCGCGAGCCGGTTTGCAGACTGCATGTAGACGGCCTCGGCCCGCGCGACCTTCGCGCCGCCCCAGTCGAACAGCGGAATCTCCACGCTGATCTCGTAGCCGTGCTCGTGCCCCTTGTCGGTCTCGTAGTTGTTCACGTAGCCGAGATCGACCGCGTTGACGAAGCGTGTCGCCTTGCTGAGCCCGAGCGACGACGCGACGCCCTGCGTCCGCAGCTTCGCGGCCTGGATGTCGAGGCGGTTGCTCATCGCATAGCGTTCGAGATCGGGCAGATCGGGGCGTGCCTTCGGCAGGTCGGGCAAGCGCTCGGGCAGCGTGTACTGCGTGCGCTCGCCCCACAACCCCATCGCGCGCGTGAGCTTCTCGCGCGCGGCCACCGCCTGCTGCTGCGCCTTCGCCTGCTGCGCGACCGCGTCCGCATGGAACGCCTGTTCGCGTGCGTAGTCGAGCCGGCTGGAATTGCCGGCCTGCCGCATGCGCAGCGCGAGTTCGGCGGCCGCGCTCGCGGCGTCGCGCACCTGTTGCGCATAGTTCGCGGCCTGTTCGGCGGCGACGGCTTCGACGTATGCACGGCGCGCGTCGGCCGCGACCTTCAGCATCGCGTCGGCCGTCTCGAGCCTGGTCTGCTCGAAGCGGCGGCGTTCGATGTTCGTCGCGAGCGGCAGCGTCAGCAGCGCGAACACGTTGGCCGAGAACGTACGGCCGAGACTCAGTTCGCCGTCGCCGGCCCGCGTGCGGCTGAACGAGAAGCGCGGGTTCGGCAGCCGGCCGGCCTGCACGAGATCGGCCTCCGACAGCCCAAGTTCCGCGTACGACGCCTGCAGGCCGCGATTGTTCAGCAGCGCAAGCTGCACCGCGTCGTCCATCGACAGCGGTTTCGCGAGCAATTCCTTCGTCCGCTTGTCGACGGCTTCGCGGTCGGCATCGGTCCTGACGATGACGGCGTCTTTCCCGATGCGCTCCGATGCGGCGGTCGACACGGCGTCGAAGCCGCCGTCCTTCGAAAACGTCGTGCAGCCGGCGAGAAATGCCAGCGCGAGCATGGTCGCGCCGAATCGCGGTGAAATCGCAAATCGCGTCATTGCCCGGCCCCTCCGTGCATCGAATGGGCGGCACCGCCCGCCGGGTTTCCGGGCTTCGCGTGTCCGGTCGCGGGTCCCTTCGTGGGTGCCTTCGCGGGCCGCTCCATCACGTCCCGGTTCAGTTGCTTCCAGCCCGGGCCGGCGTCGTCGCGATACGGCACGTAGCCGTCGAACGCGGACGTCGTCGTGACATCCGGCACCGACGCGGCCGCATCGGCCGGATCGGGAAAGGCGGTTTGCGCGGGCGCGAGCGACGGCACGAGGCTCGCCGCGCCAAGCAGCGCCGCAATGATCAATCGCATGGATGTTTCTCGTCGTGAGTCGTGAGTCGTGCGGCGGACGTCGTGCGTTCGCCGGCACCGTGTGTGGATCGCGGCCGGTGGCCGCGGGCAGGGACTAGACGGAAATCCGGCGCGGCGGCCTGTCGATGCCGCCGGTCAGGAACGACACGACGACGGTCGAAGGCGCGAACGAGACGATCGCGATACCGATGTCCGACGTAACGGGCACCGCAGGCACCGCCGCCATGCCCGTGCCGAAACAGCAGGATCCGCAGGCGGAACAAGGCGTCGCATGCCGCGAGCGGTTGTCGTGCTCATGCGGTTCGCCGTGCATGCGCTGCATCGCATGCGACGCAGCGGGCGCAGCGGCGCTCGCCCCACTCTCCGCATGCGGCACCGCAGCGAACGTGCCCGCGCACTGCATCGCCCCGGTCGCGAACGACTGGATCGGCACGCACAGCGCCAGCAGCACGACGAGGATGAATTTGCGCCAGTACGACATGGATGCGGAATCAGGCAGACAATGACCGGATGAACGGGAGCGGCGCCGCGACGGCGCGCTCCGGACACAAGACGGCCGCAGCTTATCGCCGCCGGCGTGACGACGACATGGCCGAAACATGACCGGATTTTCATGAAGGGCAGGCACGGCATCGCACGCGCGCCGCATGACAATTCCGTCATCCTCCGGTCATCTTTCGCGCACGCGCGGCGCCGTAAGCTCACGCGTTACACTGACCGGCCGGAATCACCCACGGCCTGCACCACCATGCGGATACTGATAGTCGAAGACGAACCCAAGATGGCGTCGTACCTCCGCAAGGGGCTGACGGAGGCGAGCTACACGGTCGACGTGGCCGAGAACGGCCAGGACGGGCTGTTCCTCGCCCTGCACGAGGATTTCGATCTCGTCGTGCTCGACGTGATGCTGCCGGAACTGGACGGCTTCGAGGTGCTCCGGCGCCTGCGCGCGCAGAAGCAGACGCCGGTGCTGCTGCTGACGGCCCGGGAGGCGATCGAGGACAAGGTCACGGGGCTCGAACTGGGCGCCGACGATTACCTGCTCAAGCCGTTCGCGTATGCGGAGTTCCTCGCCCGCATCCGCTCGCTGCTGCGGCGCGCGCCGCGCAATGCGCGCGAGATCCTGCAGGTCGCCGATCTGGAAGTCGACCTCATCAAGCGCCGCGTGCGGCGCGCCGACACCCGCATCGACCTGACCGCGCAGGAATTCGCGCTGCTGCAGCTGCTCGCGGAACGCGAGGGCGAGGTGCTGACGCGCACCTTCATCACGTCGCAGATCTGGGACATGAATTTCGACAGCGACACGAACGTCGTCGATGCGGCGATCAAGCGCCTGCGCGCGAAAATCGACAACGCGTACGAGAAGAAGCTGATCCACACGATCCGCGGCATGGGCTACGTGCTCGAGGATCGCGCGTGACCGGCGGCCCCGCCCCCTATTCGCTGCTCCGGCGCCTGACGCTCGCGTTCGCGGCCGTGGCCGCGCTCGTGTTCGCGCTGACCGGCGCGTACCTGTATCGCTCGCTGTCCGCCGAATTGACCCGGCGCGACGATATCGAAATCGCCGGCAAGCTCGACCAGTTCCTGCAGCTTGCGCGGGCGAGCGGCTCGACCGCCGCCCTGCGCGCCGACCCGGCCGTCTTCCATGAAGTGCTGCTGTCGCATCCGGGCGTCTATCTCGGCATCTACGACGGCGCGAACCGCCCGCTCGTCGAACACACCGACGCAGCCGGCCACACGCTCGCGTCGGTGATCGCGCGGCCGCAGCCGGCCGGCGCCACGGGCGCGGCGGCCAGCCCGTTCACCTGCGCGCCGCCCGGCATCGGCCCGTCGCGCTGCGTGCGTGCACGCGCCACGTTGCCGTCGGGCGAAACCGTCCAGGTCGCGGTGGCGCGCACGGCGGCCGATCGCCAGTCGCTGCTCGAAAGCTATCGCGTCGACATCTGGCTCGCGGCCGCGCTCGGCGCGCTGCTGGTCGGCGCGCTCGGCTACGCGGTCGCGTCCCGCGGCCTGCGTCCGGTCGAGAGCCTCGGCCGGCAGACGTCGCGCATCGAGGCGCACAACCTCAACGCGCGTCTCGACGCACGCGGCGGCCCGGTCGAGTTGCGCGAGCTCGCCACCTCGGTCAACCGGATGCTCGACCGGCTCGAGCGCGCGTTCGTGCGGCTGTCGCAGTTCTCGTCCGACCTCGCGCACGACATGCGCACGCCGCTCGCGAACGTGATCAGCGCGTCGCAGGTCACGCTGTCGCGCGCCCGCACCACCGAGGAATACGAAGCGCTGATCGATTCGAACATCGAGGAATGCGAACGGTTGCAGCGGATGATCGAGAACATGCTGTTTCTCGCGCGCACGGACAACGCGCGGCAGCACCTGAAGACCGCCGAACTCGACGCCGGCAACGAACTGCGCCGGCTCGCGTCGTATTTCCAGGCGCTGGCCGACGAGGCCGGCGTGCGGCTCGACGTGCGCGGCGAAGCGCCGGTCGTCGCGGACGCGACGCTGTTCCGCCGCGCCGTCAGCAACCTCGCGTCGAACGCGCTCGAACACGCGGAAGCCGGGTCGACGATCGAGCTGGCCGTCTCGACCCGGCCCGGCTTCGCGGTCGTCGAAGTCACGAACCGCGGCGTGGCGATTCCGCCCGAACAGATCGAGCGGATCTTCGAGCGCTTCTACCGGATCGATTCGTCGCGGCACGGCGCGGCGCGCAACGCGGGGCTCGGGCTCGCGATCGTCAAGTCGATCGTCGAACTGCACCGCGGCAAGGTCGAGGTCGTGAGCCAGGGCGGACGCACGACGTTCGCGCTGTATTTCCCGGCCGGCGCTGCGTGACACGCGCATGACGTCGCCGCGCGCGCACACCGATTGCTTCCTGGAATGGCATGTGCGTCCGTCGGAAGGCGGCTGACCATCCCGAATGAAGCGGCATGACCGCACACGCTTGCCGAAAGCGGCCGGCTCGGCTAGACTGCCCTTCGTCTTTGGGGAGTAGCCTGCTTTCCATCCCCGGAAAGCGAATGCGTCAACACACTCGGCCTGCGGCCGTGGCGTATTCGGCCGTATCGGTCTGGCGAGACCATCGACGCATCGCGTCGTTCCTGGTCGGACGTCGGCAGATGCGTCATGGTTCGTCCACGTCCGACCACGGAGTCCCCATGTTCCTCCTGGCTTCCCTCTCGCGTTTCGCCACTGCCCGCCTGCCTGCCTGCGGAGGTGCCGCATGACCCTGATGCTCGTCGAACTGGCGTTCATGCTGATCGTCATCCTGGTCGCGGCCGAACTCTTCACGAATGCGCTCGAACATCTCGGCGAACGGCTGAAGATTTCCGAAGGCGTGACCGGTTCGCTGTTCGCCGCCGTCGGCACCGCGCTGCCCGAAACGATGGTGCCGCTGCTCGCGCTCGCGGGCGGCACGTCGAACGCGGCGGTCAACGAGGAGATCGGCGTCGGCGCGATTCTGGGCGCGCCGCTGATGCTCGCGACGCTGACGACCTTCCTGATGACGCTCGCCGTGATCCGCTCGCGCGGACTGACCGGCACGATCGCGCCCGAGCGGACCGGCTTCGTGCGCGACCTGAACTACTTCATCGCCGCATTCGCGCTCGCCACCGTCGCGATGTTCGTCCCGCATCACGTGTGGGCGGTCCGCGCGCTGCTCGCCGCGATGCTGGTCGGCGTCTACGTGATGTACGTCGTGATGACGTTCCGCGCGTCGACGCAGCTCGTCGATGCCGGGCACGGCACCGAGGCGCCGCACGCGATGTTCCTGTCGCGCGTCGGGCTGCCGACCAACCTCGCGACCATCGCGCTGCAGCTCGCGCTCGGCGTCGCGCTGCTCGTCGGCGGGGCGAAAGGCTTCATCCACGGCGTGGAAGGCGTGTCGCACCTGCTCGGTATTTCCGCGCTGCTGCTGTCGCTGATCATCGTGCCGATCGCGACCGAGTTGCCGGAAAAGGTCAACAGCGTGCTGTGGATCCGCCGCAAGAAGGACACGCTCGCGTTCGGCAACATCACCGGCGCGATGGTGTTCCAGGGCACGCTGCTGCCGGCGATCGGCATCATGCTGACGCCGTGGGAGCCGCGCCCCGAAGTGCTGACCGGCGTGGTCATCACGCTCGCGGCGGCGGTCTGGCTGCGTGTCAATGCGCGTGCGCGCGGGCTCGCGATCTGGGCGCTGCTGGCGAACGGGGCCGGGTATGTCGGCTATCTGTTCGTGACGTTGACGCGCTGAAGACGCTGAAGACGCTGAATGCGTTGAAGGCGCTGAAGGTGCTGAATGCGCTGAAGACGCGGATCGGGCGCGTCGCCCGACAGGCGCACGCCCCCGAACGCTGCCCTCGTAACCGCACGGCGCTTGACGACGCTCGATGCGGGCGGCCATGCCGCCCGCTTCCCCGCGCTTACGACGCCTTCACGAGCCTGACGATCGTCAGCGTGCCGTTGACGTTCTCGACGCGGACCTTCACCTTGTCACCCGCATGGACCTCGGCGAGCATGGCCGCGTCCTTCGCCTTGAACGCCATCGTCATCGGCGGCATCCCGACGTTCTCGAGCGCGCCGTGCTTCAGCGTGATCTTGCCGCTCGCGGCATCGACCTTCTTCACTTCGGCATCGGTCAGCGCGGCATGCGACTCGGCCGCGCCGCCCGACGACATCTTCATCCCGGACATGTCCATGCCCGGCATGTCGCCCGCGGCGAGCGCGGGAACGGCGAACACGCTGGTCGCGAAAACGGCAGTGGCGGTGGCGATCAGTTGATTCATCTTCATCGGGATTCTCCAGTTGAGGTGGACGGCACGTTCATGCCGTGAGGAACTGCATCGGAATGCCGCTGACGGCTTGCACCTCGCGCACGACGGCGCTGCAGCAGAAGCCACGCGGCGGGAATGACGAACATCGACAGCAGCGGCGCGGTGATCATGCCGCCGACCATCGGCGCGGCGATGCGCTGCATCACTTCGGAGCCGGCGCCGTGTCCGACCATGATCGGCACGAGGCCGGCCAGCACGACGGCGACCGTCATCGCTTTCGGCCGCACGCGCAGCACCGCGCCTTCGCGAATCGCGTCGAGCAGCACGGCATCGGTCAGCGGCGCGCCGGCGTCGAGGCGGCGCTGCAGCGCGCCCTTCAGGTACAGCAGCATCACGACGCCGAACTCGGCGGCCACGCCCGCCAGCGCGATGAAGCCCACCGACGTCGCGACCGACACCGCGTGGCCCAACGCCCAGACGAGCCAGAAGCCGCCGATCAGCGCGAACGGCACCGTGGACATCAGCAGCAGCGCATCGGCCGCGGAGCCGAACGTGACGAACAGCAGCACGAAGATCACGGCGAGCGTCACCGGCACCACGGTGCGCAGCGTCGCCGCCGCGCGTTCGAGATACTCGAACTGTCCCGACCACGCGATCGAATAGCCGGGCGGCAACGCGACCTGTTGCGCGACGACCTGCCGCATCGCACGGACTGCCGTACTCAGATCGGTGCCGCGGATATCGACGTACACATAGCCGGACAGCCGCGCGTTCTCGCTGCGGATCATCGGCGGCCCGTCGGCGATCGCGATGCGCGCGACGTCGCCGAGGCGGATCTGCGCGCCGCGCGCGGTGACGACCGGCAGTTGCCGCAGGTTCTCGAGCGAATCGCGGAGCTCGCGCGGATAGCGCAGGTTGATCGGGAACCGCTCGCGCCCCGCGATCACTTCGCCGACATCCTCGCCGCCGATCGCCGACGACACCACCGACTGGATGTCGGCCACCGACAGCCCATAGCGCGCGGCCGCGAGCCGGTCGACGTCGACGTCGAGGTAGCGGCCGCCGTTCAGCCGTTCCGCGAGCGCGGACGTGACGCCCGGTACACGTTTCACCGCCGCCTCGACCTGCGTCGCGATCGCGTCGATCCCCGCCAGGTCCGGCCCGGAAATCTTCACGCCGACCGGCGTCTTGATGCCGGTGGAGAGCATGTCGAGCCGGTTGCGGATCGGCGGCACCCACACGTTCGACAGGCCCGGCACCTTCACCGTGCGATCGAGTTCGTCGACGAGCTTCTCCGGCGTCATCCCCGGCCGCCATGCGCTGCGCGGCTTGAAGCGGATCGTCGTTTCGAACATCTCGAGCGGCGCGGGATCGGTCGCCGTATCCGCGCGCCCCGACTTGCCGAACACCGTGTCGACCTCGGGCACGGTCTTGATCAGCCGGTCGGTCTGCTGCAGCAGCTCGCTCGCCTTGTCGGCCGAGATGCCCGGCAGCGCGGTCGGCATGTACAGCAGATCGCCTTCGTCGAGCGGCGGCATGAACTCGCCGCCGAGCCGCGACAACGGCACGACGGTCAGCAACAGCGCGGCGATCGCGACGCCGATCGCGCGCCACGGGCGCCGCAGCGTCGCTTCGAGCAGCGGCCGGTACACGCGGGTCAGCACGCGGTTGATCGGGTTCGCGTGCTCGGGCGGAATGCGGCCGCGCACGAGATACCCCATCAGCACGGGCACGAGCGTCACCGACAGCGCGGCCGCGGCGGCGATCGTGTAGGTCTTCGTGAACGCGAGCGGCGCGAACAGCTTGCCCTCCTGCCCTTCGAGCGAAAACACCGGCACGAACGACAGCGTGATGATCAGCAGCGAGAAAAACAGCGCCGGCCCGACCTCCGCGGCCGACGTCGCGACGAGTTCCCAGCGCCGCGCAGTCGTGATCGGCTCGCCGGGATGCGCGTGGCCGTATGCCTCCAGATGCTTGTGCGCGTTCTCGATCATCACGATCGCCGCATCGATCATCGCGCCGATCGCGATCGCGATGCCGCCCAGCGACATCAGGTTCGCGTTCACGCCCTGGTAGCGCATCACGATGAACGCGGCGAGCACGCCGAGCGGCAGCGACAGGATCGCGACGAACGCGCTGCGCAGGTGGAACAGGAACACCGCGCAGACGATCCCGACGATCACGAACTCCTCGATCAGCTTGTCGCGGAGGTTGTCCACCGCGCGCTCGATCAATTGCGAGCGGTCGTAGGTCGTGACGATGTCGACACCGGGCGGCAGCGATCGCTTCAGGTCGGCGAGCTTCGCCTTCACCGCGTCGATCGTCGTCAGCGCGTTCTTGCCCGAGCGCATCACGACGACACCGCCCGCCACCTCGCCCTGCCCGTCCAGTTCCGCGATCCCGCGCCGCATCGCCGGGCCGACCTGGATGCGCGCGACGTCGCCGAGCAGCACCGGCGTACCCGCGTCGTCGGTGCGCAGCACCACGTGCCGGAAGTCGTCGAGCGTGCGCAGGTAGCCGGACGAACGCACCATGTACTCCGACTCGGCCAGCTCGACGACCGCGCCGCCCGATGCCTGGTTGGCCTTGCCGAGCGCGTCCGCGACCGCCGCCTGCGTGATGCCGTACGCGCGCAGCTTGTCTGGATCGAGCACGACCTGGTACTGGCGCACCATCCCGCCGACGCTCGCCACTTCCGACACGTCCGGCACGGCCTTCAGCTCGAACTTCAGGAACCAGTCGTTGAGCGCACGCAGTTGCCCGAGGTCGTGACGGCCGGTGCGATCGACGAGTGCGTACTCGTACACCCAGCCGACCCCGGTCGCATCCGGCCCGAGCGACACGGTCGCGCCCGCGGGCAGGCGGCTCTGCACCTGGCTCAGGTATTCGAGCACGCGCGAACGCGCCCAGTACGGGTCGGTGTGGTCGTCGAACAGCACGTAGACGAACGCGTCGCCGAACGACGAGTACGCGCGCACGGTTTTCGCGCCCGGTACGCCGAGCAGTGTCGTCGTCAGCGGATAGGTGACCTGGTCCTCGACGACCTGCGGCGCCTTGCCCGGATACGACGCCTTGACGATCACCTGCGTGTCCGACAGGTCGGGCAGCGCATCGAGCGGCGTCTGCCGCAGCGCATGCACGCCCCACGCCGCGATCAGCACGGTAGCGAGCAGCACCAGGAAGCGGTTGCGGACGGACCAGCGAATCACATGCGCGATCATCGCGTGCCTCCCTGCGGCTCGACCTTCGTCAGCCGGTAGCCGTCGTCGCGCTGCACGAACGCGAAACGCACCGTCTGGCCAGCCTTCACGTCCGGGAACGCGTGTGCCGACGGCTTGCCGAACGCCATCGTCATCGCGCCCCAGCCGAGTGCCGGCACCGGCTGATGCGAGAACGTGATGTCGTCGTCGGTGACTTGCTCGACCTTGCCGGTGGTTTCGTACACCGGCGCGGCCGCGGCGGCCGGCGCTTGCGCCGCGCTCGCGCCCGCCGCGCCTTCCAGCCGCGGCAGCACGCTTTTCAGGCTCGCTTCCGAATCGATCAGGAACTGCCCCGATGCGACGACCGTATCGCCTTCGCTCAACCCGTCGAGCACTTCCGTGTCGCCGCCGACGTCGTTGCCCACCTTCACAGATACCGGCCGGAGCCGGCCGTCGCCGGTCTTCACGATGACGATCGTGCGCTTGCCGGTCGCGATCACCGCTTCGGACGGCACCAGCAGGCGCGACACCGCCTTCCGCGCCGCGACATGCACGCGCATCAGCATGCCGGGCGTGAGCCTGAGCGCCGCATTGTCGATCTCCACGCGCGCCTGCAGCGTGCGGCTGCTCGTGTTGATGCCGGGCAGCACTTCGCGGATGCGGCCGGTGAAGTGCCGCGCCGGATCGCCCGCGAACGTCGCGTCGACCGCCATCCCCGGCTGCACGTTCAGCGCGAGCGCTTCCGGCACCTCGACGATGAGCCAGAGCGTCGACAGCCCGGCGATCTTCGCGAGCGTCTGTCCCGGCGTGACCATCGCGCCATCCCGCACGTTCAGTTCGCTGACGACGCCGGTTTCCGGCGCGCGCAGCACGACATGCGTCTGCGCGCGGCCGGTGCGATCGAGCGCGGCGATCATCGCGTCGGGCATCGACAGCGCACGCATCCGCGCGCGCGACGCATCGAGCAGGCTGCCGTCCATCTCGCCCCGCTTGAGCGCGAGATATTCCTCCTGCGGCGCGAGCCATTCCGGCACGAACAGCGACGCGATCGGCGCGCCCTTTTCGATGCGCTGCATCGGCGCCCGTGCGTAAAGCCGGTCGATGTAGCCGGTGACGCGCGACTGCACGACGTCCGCGCGCGATTCGTCGAATTGCGTAGTGCCCACCGCATCGAAACCGTCCGCCGTCTGCTGCCGGCGCACGGTCGCATAGCGGATGCCGAGGTTCTGCTGCAGGCCCGGATCGATCCGGATGCCCCGTGCATCGCCGCCCTCGTCCGCATAGACGGGCTGCAGTTGCATGTCCATGAACGGCGATTTCCCCGGTTTGTCGAAGTGCTGGTTCGGCACCATCGGGTCGTGCCAGTACAGCACCTTGCGTCCTGCCTGCGAATCGGGCGTGCCTGCCGCCGCGACGGCAGCCGTTTGCGCGCTGCCCGATGCATGGCGCATGCCCGCGACATAACCGGCGCCGAGCAGCGCCGCGCCCGCGCATGCCAGCAACGCCGCACGCGCCAGTGATTGCTTCGTCATGAGGTTCTCCTTCACTGCGCGGCGGCCATCGTCGACGGCACGACCTGATATTCGAGCTGCGCCCAGGTCCGCGACACGTCGCGTCCGAGCTCGAGCACCTGCAACTGCGCGTCCAGCTGCGCGCGCCGGGCGGCGAACGTGTCGGCGAGCGAACCGGTGCCGGCCCGGTAGGCGGCCGTGGCGAGCTGCACGCGCTGCCCGGCGGCGGGCAACAGCGATTCGCGCAGCGTCGCGAGGCGTTCTCGGCCGCTTGCCAGCGTTTCGGACTGCGTACGGATATCGGCTTGCACTTGACGCAGCGTGTCCTCGTACATCAGGCGCGCCTTCGTCGCGAGCGCGGCCTTTTCGGCGACGTCGCGGTTCTGCCGGTTCTTGCGATCGAGCGGCAACGGGATCGTGACGCCGACGGACACCATGTTCGAATACGCGCCGCCGCGCTGCTGGTACGCGATCTCCCAGGTCCAGTTCGGGCTGCGCTCGCTGTCGGCCACCGCGGCGTCGGCCTCGGCGACCGCGATGTCGTCTGCGGCGGCGACGAGCGCCGGTTGCGACACGCGCAGTTCGTCCGGCGGCAACGACGACACGAAGGATTCGGGCGCGGGCGGCGTGCCCGTCACATCCGTGACGGGCGCAGCCGTCCAGCGGCCGAGCGCGATGAGTGCGGTGCGATAGGCCTGCCGCGCGTCGAGCACCTGATCCTGCGTTTGCGCCAGCATCGCGCGAGCCTGGACGACCTCGCCCGCGCTCGCCTTCGCGCCGCGATACGACGCCTGCGTCGCGTCGAGCTCATGCCGCATGTGATCGAGCAACGCCTGGCGAAGCGCGAGCGCCTGCTTCGCGTAGAGGGCGTCGAGCCAGGCCGCCGCAGTCCGCTGGCGCACCGTGGCCAGTTGCACGAGATAGTCCGCGCGTTCGCGGCCGACTCGCTCGTCGGCCAGCGCCGCGCGCAGCCGCCGCTTGTCGCCGGACACCCATTCCTGCTCGATGCCGATGCGGCGCATCGTCATGAAGTCCTGGCCGACGGTGAAGCGCTGCCCGCCGTTGACCGGCAGGTTGTCGATGCCGGCCTTGAGCATCGGGTCCGGCAGCTGGCCGGCCTTGACTGCCGCTTCCGAACTCGCGCGCACCGAAGCCTGCGCAGCCTGCATCGACGCGGAACGTTCGGTGGCGGCCTGCAGCGCGGCGTCCAGCGTGACGGGCGACTGCTGCGCATGGGCGCCCGCCGCCAGCAGCGCCGCCCAAAGCACGGCCGCGCGCCGGCACGCACGCCGCATGCGCGGCGTGCAGAAATCGAATGACATGGTGTAACCCCAAGTCGGAACCCGAATGGATTCCACGTCCCGAACACGGGACGAACCTCACCGCCTCGGCGGTGAACCGGTCAAATCGGGATCAGCTGATGCGGGGCGGGCGCCACAACCCGTTCGGGTCGCGGATCGGGACGGACTGCGCGTAGTGGAAGACGATCGTGCTGGCGAACGCAGCGGGACGGCTCACATCGGTGCGAGCGGCCGGGTGATAGAGACTGCCGAACTGGCATTGGGCCGTCACCTTGCAGGCCATGCCCTTCGTCTTGGCCTTCGTGGTGTCGGTGGGCGACGCTTTCATCGAATCGCAGCCGCTCATGTCGGCGGACATGCTCATGCCCGCGTTCGCGTCCATCGACATCGTGTGCTGCATCGGACATTCACCGGTCAAGCCGCTGGCTGCCAGCCCGCTGATGGGCAGCACCGCGCAAAGCAGCAGCAGGATGAAGGTCCGAAGCAGTTTCATGGCGGCGATTATAGCGCGGCGGTTTGCGGTATGGCGCGGCGATGTGTGCGGCTTCTTACGGTGTCCGACGCCGCCCCCTAAACGCGCTAGCGTGCCAGCCCGTCCGCGGCGAGCACCTGCTGCACGGCCGGCCGCGCCCGCACCCGCTCGTACCACGCGCGCAGGTTCGCATGGCGGCTCAGGTCGATGTCCGCGTTGTACACCGAGCGCATCCAGTCGGCCTTGCCCCAGCCCGTCAGCGCGAACAGGTACGCATCGGCAATCGTGAACGTGTCGCCCGTCACATACGGGTTGCCGTCGAGCTGCCGGTCGATCCACGCAAAGCGGCTGTCGAGCTTCTGCCGCACCGGGTCGACGTATTGCCCCGCCTGCACCGCGTAAAGCAGCGGGATGAAGCCCTTGTGGATCTCGGTGCCGAGGAAGTTCAGCCATTCCATCAGCCGGTAGCGGGCGAGCGTGCCGTACGCGGGCGCGAGCCGCGCTTCGGGGCGCCGGTCCGCGAGATACTGCGCGATCACCGGTCCTTCGCGCAGCATCGTGCCGTCGTCGAGTTCGAGCAGCGGCACGTAGCCGAGTTCGGTCACATCGTAGTAATTGCGCCCGTCTTCAATGACGTGTTTGCGCGCGTCGACCTTGATGACCTGCGCGTCGATGCCGCTTTCGCGCAGCACGATGCAGATGGCCTGCGAACAGCTGCCGGGAGCGTGATAAAGCTTCATGCGTTTCCTTGATCGGGTGGTTCGACTATCGATTCGCCGCGACGCGGGCGCTAATATCTCGCATCGGCGCGGCGCTGAGAAGAAGGCAGTCGTTTGTGCCGTAGTCACAAAAAAGTTACCGACAGGGTCAGCGGCATGAAGACGAGTGCGACAGGATGTTCCGTGGAAGAAGCGATGCGCATGCTCGGCGGCCGCTGGCGGCTGCTGCTCGTGTCGTATCTGCTCGACGGGCCGAAGCGCTTCAGCGACCTGCGCCGCGACATGCCGGGCATCTCGCAGCGGATGCTGACGCTCGATCTGCGCGCGCTCGAGGACGCCGGCTTCGTGCGGCGCACCGTGTATCCGGAAGTGCCGGTGCGCGTCGAGTACGATCTGACCGCGGACGGCGACCGGCTGCGACCCGTCGTCGAGGTCATGCGCGAATTCGGGCTGTGGCTGAAGGCGCGCGATGCGCATGGCGAGGTCGACGCGCAAGCCGCGCTGCCCCGATAACCCCTTACCGAGAGACACATCATGGAACTACACGCTACCGTCGGCGCGGCCACGTCCGATGTCGACGACGACGAAAGCTTCGCGAACATCTATTGCCACGACGCGGCGCAGAACTATTGCTTCTCGCTGCTGCGCTTTCCGGAGGAAACGTCGATCGAGGTGATGGTGCTCGACCAGCTCACCGCGCACGTGAACGACCTGTCGGTGCGCCTCACGGGCGACACGCTCGACGTCGAACTCGATGAGCGCACCGCCGCGAGGCTCGACGGCAACACGCATTACGTGATTCATCTTGCGCCCGGCGAACACGATCCCGTCGCGCTGCGCGCCGCGCTGAAGGAAATCTTCGACGGCAAGAGCGGATATCGCGACGACAGCGCAAGCGCGTGAGCCGAGACAAAGTTACTCATTTACACTGCCTCCGTATGCCCCCGTGCGGGGAGACAAGCTGCGTTTTCCAGGGCAAGCTGGGCGGCACGGCACCCGCCGGTGTTTCCCCCTACTGACGTTTAAGGCCGCAACCGCTAGAATCGCGCCGCTTTTCACCCCGGGGGAACCGCATGCTGCTCAACGTGAACCCCTTCCACCGCGACACCGACCGCTTCAACGTGTCGTTCAAGGCGCTGGGCGAGCTGATCGAGACGGTCGGCACGCCGCACTTCGTGCCGCGTCTCACGCAACTGCTGAACGACGTCGTACCGCTCGACGTCGCGCACGTCGAGCGCTCGCGCGTCGACGGCACGATGCCGACCGGCTACCGCTGCGAATGGATCGGCAGCAGCGGCATCGGCACCGCGACCGCCGACATCTCCGACGTGATGACGCTCTATTACGAGCGCTTTCTCGACAGCGACCCGCTGTTCGCGGGGCTGCGCGGCAAGACGGGCACGATGCTGGTCGTGCGCGACATCGCGGCGCTCCCCCCCGGCGAATTCCGCCAGCGGCTGTTCGACGACGTGCATATCGGCCATGAATGCGTGCTCGCGCGCGGCACCCGCTATGCGCAGCATTCGATCGCGCTGGAACGCGGCCGCGACCGCCCGCCGTTCACGCTCGCCGAAATGAACCGCTTTCGCAGCGTCAGCGATGTGCTGTTCCCGCTGCTCGAGCTGCACGCATCGACCACCGCCGCGCGGCGCATCGCGCATCCGACGCCCGACGTGCATCCGCTCGCGCAGTTCGACGCGCGGATCGCGGCCGACGGCGTGAAGCTGTCGAAGCGCGAATACGAAACCTGCAAGCATCTGATCTCGGGCAAGACCGTGCCGGAAACCGCCGACATCCTCGGCGTGCGCGTCACGTCGGCCGAGTCGTACGTGAAGCGTGCGTTCGCGAAACTCGGGGTGCGCACCAAGCGTGAGCTCGCCGCATGGGGCGCGGCCGTGCCGGGGTTGCCTGCCGCTGCAGCGCGCGACGACGACGCGCCGCCGCCCGCGATCGTGCGCTGATCCGGTCGGCCGCCGGCCGCCCGCTGACGGATGCGCCGCGTCGATGCCCCGCGTCGATGCGTCGCGGCGCGGAATTCCGGCCGCGGACAATTCAGTATCGTCGAACCGCGAGGCGGCCCCCATGAGGGTCTCCGGCAATCGGGCCGTGTGGATTCCGTATGAGCAATCCGTTGCGTGATCGCATCGCCCTGCCAAATGAAGCAATGCGCCGACGAATACGCGGCATGGCCGCGATCGGCGCTCCGCCACGAGACGAGATGCGGATGAGTCCGCGCCGATATCCCGCATAATCGGGCGTTGAGCGCCGCCGCGGGAAGAGACATCGTGCGAGCGCATCAATTCAAAACAGGAACGGGTGCGATCCGGCTCTCGCCGCAAGGCGGCGGCGCCCGCCCCGGGGGAAGACCAGGCAATCCCGCTGAAGACAGGACACCGACACATGGACCGAGCCGAGCACATCAGCATCGAACAGGCGGTCGATCTGCCCGCCGACGAACTGAACGGATGCGACTTTTCGTTCGAGATCGCGTGGGAGCTGAATGCGCCGTACCAGGATCTGCTCGATTTGCGCGCGCTGCCCGTGCAGCGCAAGGACTACGGCTTCGACCCGGCCGGCTGGGCGCGCGAGGCGTCCGGCGGCACCGCGCTGTTCCGCGCGAGCGCGGGCGGGCGCCTCGCGGGATTCGTCGCGATCACCGAAAGCTGGAACGGGATGGCCGAGATCGCGGAACTCGCGGTCGACCGCAGCTGCCGGCGGCAGGGGATCGGCCAGTTCCTGCTCGCGGCCGCGGAAGCGTGGGCGCGCAGCCGCGGGTTCGGCTTCATGCGGCTCGAAACGCAGGCGAACAACGTCGCGGCCTGCTGCACGTACGCGCGGGCGGGCTTCGTCGTGGGCGGCCACGACCGCTTCCTGTACGCCGACGGCGCGAACGACGGGGAAGTCGCCCTCTTCTGGTACAAGGATCTGCGCGACGGGCAAAGCGCGAAGAGCCGGACGGTCGATCCGGAATCGATGCGGCCGCTGTCCTGACCGACGACCCGCCGGCGCCCGCTGCGGTCCTGCTTGCGCCTTTGCTTTCGCCTTACTTCCGCGTCGCGACAATGAACAGGCGCGGGAACGGCAGCAGCACGGTGCCGTCGTCGAGCGACGGGTAGCCGTCCGGACCGGCGAGCGCATCGCGATAGCGCGCGACGAACGCGTCGCGTTCGCCTTCATCGAGTGCCGCGAGGAACGGCCGCAGCGCGCTGCCCTTGAACCATTCGACGACCGCATCGGCGCCGCCGCGCAGCGGATGGTAGTAAGTCGTGCGCCAGACATCCACCCGCGAACACGACGGCGACAGCAGCGCGTAGTAATACCGCGCGTCGAACCGCTCGGTGCGCGCCGCGTCCTTGAGCTTGTCCGCCCAGGGCCCGCCCGCGGCGACCGCGCGCATCAGCCGGTGCGCGGGTTCGTCGAGGTTGTCGGGCATCTGCACCGCGAGATGGCCGCCCGGCGCGAGCCGGCCGACGAGCGACGGAAACAGCGTGTCGTGCGCCGGCACCCATTGCAGCACCGCGTTCGACAGGATCAAGTCGTAGCCGCCCGGATCGTCCCACGTGGAGACATCCGCGAGATCGAAACGCAGCGCGGGCAGGCGCTTGCGCGCGGCCGCGATCATGTCCGGCGACGTGTCGATCCCGCGCACCGTCGCGTCGGGTGCGCGCGCGATCAGCGCTTCGGTCGAATTGCCGGGCCCGCAGCCGATGTCGAGCGCGGTATGGATCGGCGTGTCCGGCACGGCGGCCAGCAGGTCGCGGACAGGCCGCGTGCGTTCGTCTTCGAATCGCACGTACTGTCTGGCGTATTGATCGAGTGGAGTGGTCACGATATGCCTCCGGGTCGGCGTGGACGGCGTCGCGCTACCCGTCGCCGTCGATGCAGCGCATGCTGCGATCCCGCCGGTCTTCGGTAGCGACGCCGGCGCGGTGACGTCAGGCTACATCGCTCAAAGCGTCTTGACCATGAACACGCGCGCCGTCCCTTCCGGCTCGCACGGCACCTCGCCGAACGCCTCGTAACCGTGCTTCCGGTAGAAGTCCGGCGCCTGGAACGTAATCGTGTACAGCACCGCGCGCGCACACCCGCGCCGCTTCGCTTCCGCTTCGGCCTCGCGCAGCAGCCGGCTGCCGAAACCGTCGCCACGCAGCGATTCCGGCAGGTAAAAGAGGTCGATGAAGAAGAGGCCCAGCGACGTCCGGCCGGTGAGGCCGCCCACGACCTCGCCGGTCGCGGGATCGGTCACGTAGACGTCGAGCGCCGCCGTGTCGGATCGGCCCGTCATCGCGTGGTTGAACTCGCCGAGCTTGCGGCTGATGAGCTCGCGTGCGGACGGCTGCTCGATGTCGGTCAGTTGAAGCGAAACGGCGGGATGCGCGTTCATGGCGTGAAGGTGTACTTGGAGGGGCCGCCGGACCTGCAGCGTCCACGGCGGACGTCGTGAATCGACGCGGAACGACCAGGCGTCAGTTGTACCCGAGAATCGCCACCGCCGCGACATCCGGCCGATCGATCGTGCTGCCGACGAGCGACGTCATCGGCTCCTGGAGCACGGCCTGATACGACGTCACGCACACCTCTTCCGGCGCGCCGGCGTCATCCCGAACGGGTTCGTCGAATGCGTCGTAGCCAGTGAAAAACCCCGCTTGCGTTTGCGTAAAAGTCATCTCCACTCCTTTCGATATGTCGTCGATGTTCTATTTCAATTTGCCTGTTGCAACGTCGCCGCTTGCACGGCTGCGCCGCCATGCGCGGCCTCCGACCGCGCGAGCTGCGCGCGCGTGCGCCGCGTGATGTGAATCACCGCGAACACGACCGGCGCGATCAACAGGCCTTCCGCGAGTTCGGGATCGACCGGCAGGTTCATCACGTGCAGCGCCTTGAACGCCGCGGTCGCGAGCGACAGCACGTAGTACGAAATGGCCGCCACCGACAACCCTTCGACCGCGTGCTGCAGATGCAGCTGGTTGCGCGCGGTGCGCTCCATGCCTGCAAGCAGGCGCGTGACGTCCTTTTCCTGCGCGAGATTCACACGCGTGCGCAGCAGGTCGACCGCGCGCGCGATCCGCGCGGCGATCTGCTCGTGACGCGCCCACACGCTGCGGCAGGTTTCCATCGCCGGCGCGAAGCGCCGCTCCATGAACTCCGCGATCGTCGGCATCCCTTCGATGCGCTCCTCGCGCAGCTCGTGGATGCGCGCCAGCACGAGCTTTTCGTAAGCACGCGACGCGCTGAAGCGGCCGCCGGACCCCGACAGCGCCTCGACCCGCACCGCGAGATGCGTGAGCTTCACGAGCAAGGCCGCGTCGTCGCCATCGGCGCCGCCCGCATCCATCCGCTGCATCAGCGCATGCAGCGCCGCGTGGATCTCGTCGAGCTCGCGGCTCATGCGCCGTGCGACCGGCAACGCGAGCAGCGCCATCATCCGGTACGTCTCGATTTCATGGAGGCGTTGCAGCAGGCGGCCGCCCTGCTCCTCGCGGAAATCCTCGTCGACGACGAGAAAGCGCATGAAGCCGTCGTCGCGCACGTGCCAGTCGCAGAACACCTTGCCGCCGCCGAGCACGTTGCTGCCGACGAGCGCGGGCCCGTCGATCCAGCGGCGCAGGTCGCCGCACACGAGCCGCGCGGCATCGCCCGACAGCAACTCCATGCGCACCGCGACGAAGCGGATGCCCGCGAGCCGTGCGAACCAGGCTGCCGGGATCCCTTCGATCGCGAGATCGTCGAAATAACCGGTGTCGCGGCGCGGCGCGACGAACGTGAAGGTCGAGAATTCGGTGTGGCGCTCCCACTTCAGGTACCAGCCGCCCGGCGATTGCACCGCGTAGTGGGTCGCGCCGTCCTGCGGCGCGGCAATGCCGGTGTCGCGGCACAGCGCGTGCAGCAGCGTTTCGTGGATGTCGGGCTGGCCGTCCGCGTAGATCGCGTAGTGCGTGAGCGACACGGCTTCGGCGAGCCGCAGGAACGGCCGGGCATGCAATTCCGCGGCCAGTGCGGCACGCAATGGATGATCCATCATCGGTACACCACTCTTCCCTGTTCGGCGCTGCGTGCCGGGCACGCCGGCGTGATCGCCGCACCGCATCGAACGATGCGGCCGGCGCGATGCCACTATGGCAGACACACAGCGACAATAAAAACGCATAATGCTGATCGTTACGTTCAGTTTTCCTGATACCGATGAAGATGCTCGATCACGACGTGCTGGCCACCGTCGTCGCCGTCGCGGAAACCGGCAACATGACCCGCGCCGCCGAAGCGGTGAACCGCTCGCAATCGGCCGTGAGCATGCAGATCAAGAGCCTGGAAGACGCGATCGGCCGGCCGCTGTTCGTGCGCAAGCCGCGCAGCATCGTGCTGACGCGCGAAGGCGAGGTGCTGCTGGGATTCGCCAGACGAATGCTGGCGCTGCGCGACGAGGCGTGGGCGGCCGTGGTGCGGCCGGAAGTGACGGGTAAGGTGGTCATCGGCGTGCCGGACGACTATGCGTCGTCGCTGCTGCCGTCGGTGCTGAAGAAATTTTCGGCGACCTATCCGAAGGTCGAGATCCAGGTGATCGGGCTGCCGAGCAGCGCGCTCGCGCCGCTCCTGAAGGACGGCACGGTCGATCTGGTGTGCGGCACGCGCATCAAGGGGCTGTCCGGCGACTTCATCCGCCACGAGCCGATGGCGTGGGCCGCGATGACGAACGGGCCGCGCGTATGGGAAGAACGGCCGCTGCCGATCGCGGTGTTCATGCCGGGCAGCGTCGCGCGCGAGAACGCGATCCGCAGCCTCGAACGCGCGAAGCTGCCGTTCCGTACTTCGTATGAAAGCCCGAGCCTGCTCGGTCTGCTCAGCATGGTCGAGGCCGGCCTCGCGGTCGCGCCGCTCGCGCGCTGCGCGATACCCGCGCAACTGTCGATGCTCGGCCGCTCGCACGGGCTGCCCGATTTGCCGCCGCTCGAACTGATCCTCGCGCGCAGCGCGAAATCGAAGCGCCCGCCGTGCGACTTTCTCGCGGAACAGCTGATGGAAGACCTGCAGCGGCAAACCGGGCAGACCGGCGACGCGTGATCAGCGCATCGCGCCGAACCCGGCCGCGCCCAGTGCCGCGTTGACGTTCGCGGCCACGCGATCGACGAGCGCTTCCAGCGTATTGCCGCATACCTGCGCGTGTTCCGGTGCGACGTGCTCCGCGCGTTGCGAGCCCCACTGCGCGCCCGACACGACCGACAGCGTCGCGCCGAAGCGGTTGCCGTGGCGGCGGCCGAAGGTGCTCACGCGCCGCCCGGCCACGTAGTCCTGTTCGGGCAGGCAGAGCCGGATCTCGACCGCGACCTGATCGCGATCGTTGAGGCGCGCGGCGGGGCTCACCGACGCCGCGAACACCTTGCCGATCCGCCAGGTCACGAAGCTCTCCCAGGCCGCAAGCGGCCCGCCGGCCGCGTCGACCCGCTCGGTGTCCACCGACCACTGGTGCCGGTCGGGCACGACGATCGCCTGATGCAGCAGCATTTCGGCCACGCGCACCGTCGTCACGAGCTGACGCGCGAGTTGCTGGCCGGACGGCAGCGACGCCGTCCGTAACCGGCCGCTCGCCGGCCGCGCGACAGGTACGACTTCCAATAGATCCATGACTCCTCCGTATTCGTGATCGGCGCCGCGCACGCAGCATCGCGCGCCGGTTCGCCGCCTGCGGGCGGACGACACGGCGACCGGCGATCGGGCGGCGGATCGGACAAGCCATCAAGGAACGAACGACAACCCACGAGCAACAACCGTTCCCAGCTTCACCCCGCGTTCGGCCCGACATGCAATCGGCGCGCGACCGGCCCGATCACCGCATCGGCCTGCTGCGCGATCAGCAGGTGCAGCGTGAAATCAAGGTCTTCCGGCGAGATGTCGAAGTGCACATGGATCACGTCGCGCACGGTACGCGCGCTGACCACGTACACGCCGAGCGGGGAATGCAGCAGCGCCGCGAGCCGGGCGGGCGCGCGTTCGCCGGAATCGGCCGTCAAGGTGACGGGCAACTGCAGGCGCGGGCGCGGCGGCGGGAATGGCACGACGGTGCCGCGGGCGCCGGCGCGCAGCTGGCGGACGGCGACGTCGGACCCGGGGACGGAGTGGATGAAGGTCATGGCGCGGACGGCGGGCGTCCCGGTTGTTGGACACATCCCGAGCTTAGAAGGCGCGGCATAAAGACCGTGCAAAAAAACGGGATCGCGGTGCAAAAAACGGCATGCCGGAAGATCGGCACGCACCGCCCCGGTTGCGCCGCCGGCGCCCCGTCAACGCTGACAGGACAGCTGCCCGCGATCCGCCGATAAACTGTGTGCCGCCTCGACGTCCGGCGTCTGGCGTCCGGCGTTCGCGATACCGGAGGTCGCTTTCATTGCACGCACGCTCGACGCGCTTCCAGGCGGCCCGCCTGCATGGCGTGCGTGCCGCCCCGATCCGACGGAGTCCTGCTTGAACCTACGACACATCACGTTGCTCGTCACGCCATCCGGCGCCGGTCCCCGTTCGCGCGACGCGTGCCCGGCCGCGCTGCCGGCACGCGCGGAACCGGGCCGGCCGCAATGAGCGCCGGGCCGCGCAACGCGCGGATCGACATGCTGCGCGGCGTGTCGATCCTGCTCGTCCTGCTGCATCACTTCAACATCCCGTATTCGCTGCGCGACACGTCCGTCGCGCGCATGTTCGGCTGGGACGCGGTGCACGCGGTGGTCCGCAACGGCAACTACGGCGTGACGATGTTCTTCGTGATCTCGGGCTACCTGATCACGTCGAATGCGCGCCGCCGCTGGGGCAGCCTCGGTGCGCTCGACGTGCGCGCGTTCTACGTGTCGCGCATCGCGCGCATCGTCCCGTGCCTGCTCCTGCTGCTCGCGCTTGTCAACGGGCTGGCGGCAGCCGGCGTGCCGATCTTCGCGAACCACGCGCCGCAGGGTGTCGCGGTGTCGTTCTGGCTCGTGAATCTCGCGTCGCTGACCTTCTGGATGAACGTGCTGATCGGCGCGTACGGATGGGTCAACTACGCGCTCGGCGTGTTGTGGTCGCTGTCGGTCGAAGAGGTGTTCTACCTGTCGTTTCCGCTGCTGTGCATCGCCCTGCGCCGCGACGCGCGGCTGTTCGCGTTCTGGCTGGCGATCGCCGCGATCGGCCCCGTGTACCGTTTCACGCGTGCGGGCGACGAAGGCGGGTTTCTGTATGCGTATTTCGCGTGCTTCGACGGCATCGCGATCGGCTGCTGCACGGCATTGCTGGCCGGACGCACCGGCTGGCAGCGGCTCGCGGCCACGCCCGTGCAATGGCTGAGCGCGATCGCGATGATCGGGCTCTATCTCGCCTGGCCGATCGCGCAAAGCCACGTGATCGGCGTGTCCGCGATGGCGCTCGGCACCGCCGTGCTGCTGATCGGCGCGCACGCCCGCGGCGAACGGGCACCGGGCCGCGCGCTCGCGCCGCTGCGCTGGAGCGGCCGGCTCAGCTACGAGCTGTACCTGTTCCACCTGATCGCGCTCGGCGCGCTGCGCACGGCGTGGCCGCCCGCCACTCTGCACGGCGACGGCAAGCTCGTGCTGCTCGTCGCGTATCTGGTGTTGTCGGCCGGATCGAGCGCAGCCATCGCGCGCGGCTATGCGACGCCGCTCGACCGCTTCATCAGGCGGCTCGCAACGCGGCCTGCGGCGCGCGTGCCGGACGCCGCAACATGAGCCGCGACCGACGGCCTCCGCAGGGTCGATGAAAGGAAGCGTGTCACGATGCGGGCATCACGCCACCTGTCCGATGGCGGCCCTGCGCATCGTGACGATGCGCGCGGGCGGAATATTTGCCCACACGATCCGGCTGGCATCGGCAACAAATGCCGGATCGCGCAGCGGGTGACGCTCGGGCACGCGCAGGTCGTAGGTGAACTGGATCATCACGCCGTCCACCGACAGCACACGCTCGCACTGCCCGACGATCGCCGCCACGTCCTCGCGCGGCAGCGTGCGCAGCGGCAGGCACGACACGATCGCGTCGACACGCGCATCGGGCGGCAGCAGCCGCTCGAGCTGCCGTGCATCGCCCGATACGATCGAGATACCGGGAAAGCGCCGCCGCAGATGCTGCACGAACGCCGGCGCCCGCTCGACCACGACGAGGCGCCCTGGCGCGACGCCGCGTTCGAGCAACGCGGCGGTGATCGCACCGGTGCCGCCGCCGAGCTCGACGACGAGCCCGTCGCCGTCCGGCACCGCATCGGCCATCTCGCGCGCCAGATGCCGCGAACTCGGGCACAACGCGCCCACCGCGGCCGGGCGGCCGACCCACTCTCGCACGAACAGTGCCGAGACACGCAACGCATTCGGCCAGATCATCGGCCAACCTTGCGCGGTTGCGCCATCAGCTTCGGCGTGCCAATGACTGCCTGTAACAGGGCTACGACGCCACGGGGCTCTTTCACGTGCATCCTCCTGAACAAATCCGTCCGCCACGCACGCGCGGCGCTCCATCGATTCTAGGAAATGCAAACTTAAGGCGACGTGAAGATTGTCCCTGATTGCGCCGCCACTGCCGGACGTGCAATCGACGGCTTCCCGCTCGGCGGTCGACGCGCCGCCGAAGCTGCGCGGGATACCGCGCGCCGACGATCGTGACCTGCCGCAGGGCCGTCTCGATCGCCGACGGTTCGCCGCTCGACGGTTCGCGACGCCTCACCGCCTCACCGCCTCACCGCAGATTGGTCCGCGCCAGCTCGACGATCTCGTCGCCGCGCCCGCTGAGGATCGCGCGCAGCATGAACAGGCTGAAGCCCTTCGCATGCGCGAACTCGATCTTCGGCGGCATCGCCAGTTCGTACTTCGACGTCACGACGTCGACGACCGCCGGCCCGTCGTGCGCGAATGCGGTGCGCAGCGCGTGCTCGACGTTCTCCGAATGCTCGACGCGCACGCTGAAGATCCCCGCGCCCTTCGCGATCGCCGCGAAGTCGGTCGGGCTCAGGTCGACGTTCGTGTCGAGATAGCCGGCCGCCTTCAGCTCCATCGACACGAAGCCGAGCAGGCTGTTGTTGTAGACGACGATCTTGATCGGCAGGTCGAGCTGGCGCGCGCTCAGCAGATCGCCGAGCAGCATCGACAGCCCGCCGTCGCCCGACAGCGACACGACCTGGCGCCCCGGATGCGCGCCCTGCGCGCCGAGCGCCTGCGGCATCGCGTTCGCCATCGAGCCGTGATTGAACGAACCGTGCAGCTGGCGCTTGCCGTTCATCGTCAGATAACGCGCGGCCCACAGCGTCGGCGTGCCGACGTCGGCCGTGAAGATCGCGTCGTCGGCCGCGACTTCGTCGACGATCTTCGTCAGGTATTGCGGATGGATCGCACGGCCCGGCGGCTCGGCCACCGCGAGATCGTCGAGGCCCTTGCGCGCGGCCGCGTAATGCTTCAATGCGTTCTCGAGGAAGCGCCGCTGCGTCTTGCGCGTGAGGCGCGGCAGCAGCGCGGCGATCGTTTCCTTCACGGTGCCGACGAGCCCGAGCGCGAGCGGCGCGCGATGGCCGAGCTGCGAGCCCTTCCAGTCGATCTGCGCGACCTTCGCATTCGTCGGATAGAACGGCCGGTACGGGAAGTCCGTGCCGAGCATCAGCAGCGTGTCGCACGATTCCATCGCGTGATAGCCGGAGCTGAAGCCGATCAGCCCCGTCATCCCGACGTCGAACGGGTTGTCCCATTCGACGAACGGCTTGCCGCGCAGCGCATGCACGACCGGCGCGCCGAGCGTGTCGGCCAGCGCGACCACTTCGTCGTGCGCGCCCTGCGTGCCGCTGCCGCACAGCAGCGTGACTGCGTCCGACCCATTGAGCAGCGCCGCGAGCCGGTCGAGATCGGCGTCCGCCGGCAGGATCGACGGCGGCGCCGAGTCGCTCCACGCGGGCGCTTCCTCCGGGCCGTCGCCGAGCGCGATGTCGCCCGGCAGCACGATCACCGCGACGCCGCGCTCCTCGATCGCGGTGCGCATCGCGCGCGCGAGCACGCGCGGGAACTGCGACGCGTTCGTCACGAGTTCCGCGAAATGGCTGCATTCGCGGAACAGGTCCTGCGGATGGGTTTCCTGGAAGTAGCCGAGGCCGATCTCGGTCGACGGAATGTGCGCGGCGATCGCGAGCACCGGCTGGTGATTGCGGTGGCAGTCGTACAGCCCGTTGATCAGGTGCAGGTTGCCGGGGCCGCAGCTGCCCGCGCACACCGCGAGCCGTCCGGTCGACGCGGCATCCGCGCCCGCGGCGAACGCCGCGCTTTCCTCGTGCCGCGTATGCATCCAGCGGATCGAGCCGATCTGGCCCAGGCTGAACGACAGGCCGTTCAGGCTGTCTCCCGTCACGCCCCAGATGCGCTCGACGCCCGCTGCCGCCAGCGACTTCGCCAGGTATTCCGCCATCGTCTGTCTAGCCATCATGCCCTCGCTCGTCGATCGGTCGTCACACGATTGAATCGGCTCCGGCAGCCGCCTTCGCCGCTGACCGAACGAGCATACGCGATCGTGTCGCGCGGCGTCGTGAAGATGCGGGCGCCCCGCGCGGTAACGCGCAGCGACGCGCAGCGACCGGACCTGCGGCAGTCCGCCCCTTTCGACGGCGTCGGGCAATCGTCGGCGCGTTGTCGCCGTTTCGTCTGAAGCCTGAGACCGGACGGGGCGCCGGCGCCCCGCGCTCAGCCCCAGTCGGACGCCGACTCGTCCGGATCGACGAGCGTCAGCCCGGCCGCCGGCAGCGGCAGCGCGGTCTTGTAGCGCACCTGCTTCAGCGCGAAGCTCGACCGGATGTTCGACACGCCGGGAATCGTCGTCAGCCGCTCGATGATGAAGCGCTCGAGCGTGCGCATGTCGGGCATCACGACGCGCAGCAGATAGTCGGCATCGCCCGACATCAGGTAACACTCCATTACCTCGGGCCGCTGCGAGATCGCCTCCTCGAAACGCTGCAGCGCATCCTCGACCTGCTTCTCGAGGCTGACCTGGATGAACACGTTGATCCGCAGCCCGAGCGGCTCGGGATCGAGCAACGTGACCTGCTGGCGGAACAGCCCGAGCTTCTCCAGCGCGCGCACGCGATTGAAGCACGGCGTGGCGGACAGGTTCACCGCGCGCGCGAGTTCCGCGTTCGTGATGCGCGCGTTCTGCTGCAGCTGGTTCAGGATGCCGATGTCGATGCGGTCGAGCCGACGCGGGTTTGCGCTCATGGTCGAAATATTCCGGAAGAGTGGCCACAACCGGAATATTTACACTATCCGCAACCGAAATCCCAATGAAATCAGACGCATATTTTGCGGATCGGCGGGTAGCATGATCCGACCGATTGCCACTGATTGCGCGCCGCTCCGAACCGGCGCGCGGGAGACCTGCGATGACGGACCTGTCGAACGGAATCGACGCCACACGGCGCGCGGGCGCGGCTCACGCCGACGCCGACCCGGAAGAAACCGCCGAATGGCTGGAAGCGCTCGACACCGTCGTCGCGCACGTCGGCAAGGAACGCGCGCAGTACCTGCTCGGCCGGCTCGCCGCGCATGCGCACACCCGCGGGCTCGCGGCGCCGCGCGGCCCCGTCACGCCGTACCTGAACACGATCGCCGCGCACGAACAACCGCCGTATCCGGGCGACGCCGAGCTCGAGGAACGGCTGTCCGCCGCGCTGCGCTGGAATGCGCTCGCGATGGTCGTGCGCGCGAACCGCGCATACGGCGAACTCGGCGGCCACATCGCGAGCTACGCGTCGGCGTCGGACCTGTTCGAGGTCGGCTTCAACCATTTCTTCCGTGCGGCGCCGGCCGACGCAGGCCATGAAAGCGGCCCGGGCGGCGACCTCGTGTACTTCCAGCCGCATTCGTCGCCGGGCGTGTATGCGCGCGCGTATCTCGAAGGCTTCCTCACCGAAGATCACCTGAAGCACTACCGTCGTGAAATCACCGGGCCCGGGCTGTGTTCGTATCCGCATCCGTGGCTGATGCCGGATTTCTGGCAGTTCCCGACCGGCTCGATGGGCATCGGCCCGATCAACGCGATCTACCAGGCGCGCTTCATGCGCTACCTGCAGCATCGCGGGCTCGCGAACACCGCCGGCCGCACCGTGTGGGGCTTCTTCGGCGACGGCGAGATGGACGAGCCCGAATCGCTCGGCGCGCTGTCGCTCGCCGCGCGCGAAGGGCTCGACAACCTCGTGTTCGTGATCAACTGCAACCTGCAGCGGCTCGACGGCCCGGTGCGCGGCAACGGCCGCGTGATCGACGAGCTCGAAGCGCTGTTCGCCGGCGCCGGCTGGAACACGATCAAGGTGCTGTGGGGCTCCGACTGGGATCCGCTGTTCGCGCGCGATCACGCGGGTGCGCTCGCGCGCGCGTTCGCCGACACCGTCGACGGCCAGTTCCAGACCTTCTCCGCGAACGACGGCGCGTACAACCGCGCGCGCTTCTTCAGCGGCGACCCCGCACTCGAAGCGCTGGCCGCGCAGCTCACCGACGCGGAAATCGACCGCCTGCGCCGCGGCGGCCACGATGCGCGCAAGCTGCACGCCGCGTATGCGCGCGCGCTCGCCCATCGCGGCCAGCCAACCGTGATCCTCGCGAAGACGATGAAGGGTTATGGAATGGGCACGGCCGGCCAGGGGCGGATGACCACTCACCAGCAGAAGAAGCTCGACGTCGACGACCTGAAGGCGTTCCGCGACCGTTTCCGGTTGCCGCTGTCGGACCACGACGTCGAGCAGTTGAAGTTTTACAAACCAGCGGAAGACAGCCCGGAAATGCGTTACCTGCATGCCCGCCGGGCTGCCCTGGGAGGCTATCTGCCCAGAAGGCGGATGGCGGCATCGAAGGGGCTGACCGTCCCTTCGATGCCGGCCTGGGGTGCGTTTGCGCTGGAGGCGGCCGGCCGCGAGATGTCGACGACGATGGCGCTCGTGCGCATGCTCGCCGCGTTGATCAAGGATCGCGACATCGGTCCGCGCGTCGTGCCGATCGTCGCCGACGAGGCGCGCACGTTTGGCATGGCGAACCTGTTCCGGCAGGTCGGCATCTACTCGCCGCTCGGCCAGCGCTACGAACCCGAAGATCTCGGCTCGATGCTCTATTACCGCGAGGACACGCGCGGCCAGATTCTCGAGGAAGGGATTTCGGAAGCCGGCGCGGTGTCGTCGTGGATCGCCGCCGCGACCGCGTACAGCGTGCACGACCTGCCGATGCTGCCGTTCTACATCTACTACTCGATGTTCGGCTTCCAGCGGATCGGCGACCTGATCTGGGCGGCTGCCGACCAGCGCTCGCGCGGCTTCCTCGTCGGCGCGACGTCCGGGCGCACGACGCTCGGCGGCGAAGGGTTGCAGCACCAGGACGGCAGCAGCCATCTGGCGGCGTCGACGATTCCGAACTGCCGCGCGTACGATCCGGCGTTCGCGTACGAAGTCGCGACGATCGTCGACGCCGGCATGCGCGAGATGGTCGAGCAGCAGCGCGACGTGTTCTATTACGTGACCGTCATGAACGAGAACTATGCGCAACCGTCGATGCCCGACGACGATCAGCGCACACGACGCGAAGGCATCCTGAAGGGCATGCATCGGCTGCCGTCGGCAGTGAACGCGACCGCGCGCGTGCAGTTGTTCGGCGCGGGCGCGATTCTCGGCGAGGTGCTCGCCGCGCAGCGGATGCTGAAGGACGACTGGAATATCGATGCAGCCGTGTGGAGCGTCACGAGTTTCAGCGAATTGCAGCGCGACGGGATGGAAGCCGAACGGCTGTCGCGGCTCGGCGACGAATCGGCATCGTCGTATGTCACGCGGATGCTTGAAGGAACGCACGGCCCTGTGGTCGCCGCGACCGATTACGTGCGTGCGGTGCCCGAACTGATCCGCGCGTACGTGCCGCGCCGCTACGTGACGCTCGGCACCGACGGATTCGGCCGCAGCGACACGCGCGACGCACTGCGCGCGTTCTTCGAAGTCGATCGCGCGAGCATCGTGCTCGCCGCGCTGAAGGCGCTGGCTGATGACGGGGAACTCGATGCGACTATCGTGCGCGACGCGGGCGAGCGTCTCGGCAAGACCTCGTATCCAGGCGTCGCTCCATGGCGGCGCTGATTGGACGACGCGATCGAGCGGCAGCCGACGACAATTCGTTGACCGAAACAATACGTCCGGCTAGCCGAACAGGCGAGGATCCAGCGCGAACGCTTCCTTGCTGATCACTTTCACACTTGAAGCAAAATCCGCATGCAGCGGGTTCAGCAGCAAGTTGAAGTCGGTCGGGCAGACGACGGACGGTACGCGCATCGCCAACTGCTCGCCCGCTTCAAGCCAGGCCTGCCCGATTCGGGCGGTCGACTCCGGGTCCTGCGACAGTACTGCCCAGTCCTCCGGCAGGTCCGGCTGGTACGCGTGGTCATGCACGGTGTCGGGCACTTCCAGCGTCACCAAATAAAATCCGCCTGCAGGAAGCAAGCCGGACATATGGACGAGCGCCTCGAGCAACGACGTCGACGCATGGCAGCAGGTATATAGCACTCGCATGCCGCGCGGATTCCAGCGGCCGCCTGCGATCGCCGCGCCGTTCCCGCTCAGGTCGTCGGCCAGGTAGTGCCCCTTTCGTTCTTTCGCGAGACGATACAACCTCACGCGCCGACCCCGAACTGGGCACGGTTCAGAATGTCGCGCACCCGGTCGTAGCCGGGCTGTACGTCGAGCACTTCGAGCGGCTTCAAACCGTCGAGCTCCGCGTTCGCCCGGTTCATCCACGCCGCTGCGCGTTCGCCGTCCTCAAACAGTTCGGTGGCCAGACCCCGTACATAGAGCACGCGCGCAACGCGATCGGATTCGCCTTGCGACAACCGGTCGTGTTTGGCAATTTTCCGCAGAATGGTCGAGCTGGGCAGGCTCAGCGCGCTCAAGAGGGTCTGAACCGGCACGCCGAGCAATTCACGCGCGACGCGCTCGACGATGACCGCGTCGAAACCCTCTGCAATCGCGCGCCGCTGCGACATCGGCGCCATCCGGGCAAAGGTGTCGAAATCGCCCTTGGCGGCGCCCAGGCCGTTCGAGCTACTCGCCTGAGGCGCGGCGCGGGGCGCGTCAGCCCGCTTGGCCGACTGACGGGCCGCCGGTGTGGTTGCCACCATGGAGACTCCCAAATGGGTTAATTGGAACTCTCATTATATACCCTCAATCGGGAATTTTCAATCGACCAAACGGCATATCCGTAACCACGGGCAATCGACGGCTCTCCGCGCTAAACCGGCAGCGCATGCGTCGACAGAATCTCCTTGAGCACCATGAACGAGCGCACCTGCCGCACGCCGGGCAGGTACAGCAACTGTTCGGCATGCAAGCGATTGAAGCTCTCGTTGTCGCGCGTGCGGACCAGCATGAAGTAGTCGAATTCGCCGGTCACCACGTGGCACTCGACGCACCCTGACACCTTCTGCGCAGCCTTCTCGAATTCGGCGAACGCCTCCGGCGTCGAACGATCGAGCACGAAGCCGATCACGACCAGCATCCCGGCACCGAGCGGCTTCGGATCGAGCAACGCGACGATGCCGCGGATCAACCCCATCTCCTTCAGCCGCTCGACGCGCCGCAGGCATGCCGGCGCGCTCAGCTTCACCTTCGCGGCGAGGCTCACGTTCGAGATCGACGCGTCCTGCTGCAACTGCCGCAGGATCGCGCGGTCGATGCGATCGAGCGCCGGCGCGGCATCGGCGGGGGCGGCGCTGCTGCGATCTAATTTCATTGCGTCTCCGATGAATTCCGCGATCCAAAATTAGCTACTTCTGCCTTTTTACATCGATAACGTAGACGCTCGTCATTTATTTCGCAAGCTCATTTCTCTGCGTCCTGCCTATCATCTTTGCATCGGGACACGGCGCACCGGCCGCACGCGACCGATCCGATTTCCTGCCCACCATCTTTCGGAGACTGTCGATGAACCTGCAACGTTTCCCCCGTTATCCGCTCACGTTCGGCCCGACGCCGATCCAGCCGCTCAAGCGCCTGAGCGCGCATCTCGGCGGCAAGGTCGAGCTGTACGCGAAGCGCGAGGACTGCAACAGCGGCCTCGCGTTCGGCGGCAACAAGACGCGCAAGCTCGAATACCTCGTGCCCGACGCGCTCGCGCAAGGCGCCGACACGCTCGTGTCGATCGGCGGCGTGCAGTCGAACCAGACGCGCCAGGTCGCGGCCGTCGCCGCGCATCTCGGGATGAAATGCGTGCTCGTGCAGGAACATTGGGTGAACTACGAGGATCCCGTGTACGACCGCGTCGGCAACATCCAGCTGTCCCGAATGATGGGCGCCGACGTGCGGCTCGTCGCCGACGGCTTCGACATCGGCATTCGCCGCAGCTGGGAAGAAGCGATGGAGAGCGTGCGGCAGGCGGGCGGCAAGCCGTATCCGATTCCGGCCGGCTGTTCCGAGCATCCGCTCGGCGGGCTCGGCTTCGTCGGCTTCGCGGAAGAAGTGCGCGCGCAGGAAGCGCAGCTCGGATTCAAGTTCGATTACGTCGTGGTCTGCTCGGTCACGGGCAGCACGCAGGCGGGGATGGTCGTCGGCTTCGCGGCCGACGGACGCGCGGATCGCGTGATCGGCATCGACGCGTCGGCGAAGCCGGAGCAGACGCGCGAACAGATCACGCGCATCGCGCGGCATACGGCCGAACTGGTCGGCCTGGGGCGCGACATCGGCGAACGGGACGTCGTGCTCGACACGCGTTACGGCGGGCCCGAATACGGATTGCCGAGCGACGGCACGCTTGAGGCGATTCGTCTGTGCGCGCGACTGGAAGGCATGCTGACCGATCCCGTCTACGAAGGGAAATCGATGCACGGGATGATCGACAAGGTGCGCCTCGGCGAATTCGAACCGGGGTCGAAGGTGCTGTATGCGCATCTCGGCGGCGTGCCGGCGTTGAGTGCGTATGCGGAGATCTTTCGCAACGGGTGATGAACCGGCACGCGCGGCGGGCGCGTGCCGCCGCGGCGCGCCGAAACCCTAGGCGCCCCGCTCCCCGCTATCGAGCAACAAGCGCGCCAGCGCGGCGTCGATCTCTTGCCGGAACCCGGACCAGCAGCGCTCGACCGCACCGATATCGCCTTCGTTCGCCGCGCGCTCCATCCGGGCACATGCGTCGCTGGCAGCGATGTCGCCTATCAGTGCGAAACCGCCGCGCATCGAATGCAGTTCGACCTTGACCCGCTCGAGATCGCCGGTCGCGAGCGCATCGCCGATCGCCGCCAGCGACTTCAGGGTTGCGTCGTTCAGGGTGTTGCGAATCTCGATCGACACGCGGGTCTGATCGTCTCCCTCGTCGGCAACCGTGACGGCGGCAAATTGGCGTGCCGCCTGCCGGCGCAGCACCGCATCAAGCGCCTGAATCGACAGCGGCTTGAGCACGACCTCCGCCACGCCGGCCGCGACGCACCGACGGTAATCGTCATCGGTCGCATGCGCGGTCATCGCGATCACCGGCACCGTCGAACCCTGCTCGTGAAGCAGCCTCGCCAGCGCGAAGCCGTCGAGCTCGGGCATGCCCAGATCGGTCAGCACGATGTCGAACGGATGGGCGAAGTACGCACGCATCGCTTCCGCACCGTTCGTCACGATCGTCGCGTCGTGACCGAGCACGTCGAACTGATCCTGCAACAGCGCGCGACTCGCCGGATGATCCTCGGCGACCAGCACGCGCAGCGGCTCGCCGTCTTCGTGCGGCGGCGGCGCGTCGCCATCGTCATCATCGTCGCCACCGTCGCGACCGTCGCGACCGTCGTCTCTGTGACCCGCGACCGGCGCCGGCAGCGCCGCGCACCAGCCGGCCGGCGCCGCAGGCAACGGCAGCGCGGCGACGAAGGTCGTGCCTTCGCCGAGCCGGCTGGCGACGCTCAGCTCACCGCCCATCAGCTTCGCGATGCGCTGGCACAGCGGCAATCCAAGCCCCGTGCCGCCGAAGCGCCGATAGATCGACGCGTCGGCCTGGATATACACGTCGAACAGCGTCGCCATGCTGCCCTCGGGAATGCCGACGCCCGTATCGCTCACGGCGATCTCGACCCCGTACCCGCCCGCGCCGGCCGGCGCGATGCGCGCGTCGATCGTCACGTCGCCGTGCGTCGTGAACTTGATCGCGTTGCTGACGAGGTTCGCCACGAGTTGCTGCAGCCGCACCGGATCGCCGACGTAGCCGTCGGCGAGTTCGGGCGCCAGCCGGCACGCGAGCGTCAGGCGCTTCGCTTCGGCAAGCGGCCTGAAAATCGCGGCGACGTCGCGCAGCACGCCGCGCAGATCGAACGGAATATGCTCGAGCGCCATCTGGTTCGACTCGGCCTTCGACAGGTCGAGCACGTCGTTGATCACGCGCAGCAGCGCATCGGACGACGACATGATCGTCGCCAGCCGGCGCCGCAGCGGCGTCGGCATCGCCCCGCGCTCCATCAGCTCCAGATTGCCGATGATCGCGTTGAGCGGCGTGCGGATCTCGTGGCTCATCGTTGCGAGAAACGTCGATTTCGCGCGGTTCGCCTGCTCGGCGGCTTCGCGCGCTTCGCTCAGCGACGCCTCCGCCTGCTTGCGGGCCGTGATGTCGAGCAACGTGCACAGCAGCACGTCGATCCCGCGATACTTGGTGCGCACGATGTGCGCGTCCAGGTACACGGTATCGCGCCCGCGGCGCTCGACGGGCAGCTCGTGCGTGACGAGCGCGCGGGCGCCGCCGTCGCGTGCGCCGTCGCGGTACGCGCGCCACAGGCGCTTGCCGAGCGGCTCGCCCGCCCCCTCCCGGTCGTACGCGAGCATCGCGTCGTTGCGCACGATCGCTTCGCCGTCGGCCAGCGACAGCAGCACGAGCCCGGCCGGCGCCGTGCGGATCAGCGTCCGGTTGAGCGCCTCGCTCTCGATCAGGCGGATCGCGCGCCGGTTCGCGACGCGCAGCGCGCGCCGGTCGAACGTGACGATCGCGAACCACAGCACGGCAATCGCGAACAACGCGCCGCCGGCCGTCAGGCTCGCGGATGCGGCGACTGCCGCCAGTACGCTGCGCCACGAGAACGTCGTCACCAGCACCAGATCGGTGTCGGGCAGCGCGTCGCCGATCACGAAGCGGCCGCCGATGCGGCGCGCGGCCGCGCGCTCGCCGTGCGGATGGTTTGCCTCTTCGAGCGCGTACGCGATCATCTTGCGATCGGACGACTGGCCGCCAAGGACGTCGCCGTCCCGATCGACGAGCGCGTAGCTGCGGTCGATCTCGTGCGACGCGAGCAAATCCTCCGTCTGTGGACGGGCGTTGAACATGAACCAGCCGACGGGCCGGCCGGCCGCGTCGCGAAACGGCTGCGCCACGCGCAGCACCGTGCGCCCGAGCAGCGGATCGAAGCGTGCGTCCACGAGCGTGCCGCTGTCGCCCGTGCGCGCCTGCGGCAGCGCGCTGTCCTCGCGCGGCATCAACGCATGCCGCAACGTCGCGACATCGAAGCCGGGCGGTAGCGCGAGCGCTCGCTGGGCGAGTTCGCGACCCACCACGCCGAGAAACTCGCCATTCAGCCCGATCACGTAGCCGCTCAAGCCCGCATGCACGGTTTGCGCGGTCGGCAGGATCGTCACTTCGGCCTGCCGCAATATGATCGCCAGATACGCGGCATAACTCTCGGCCGGATGGGCCGGCGTCACGTTCGCGAGCGCGACGAACGTCGGCTGCCCGCCGCGCCCGCGGTACACCAGCTTGCCGCCGTCGGCCGCGAAGCGCGCGAGCACGTCGGGCGACGCGTAATCGCCGCGCCGCCACAGCAGCTCCATGTTGTCGACGTAGCGGTTCAGCAGGACCTTCGTCACCTGCAGCTCGGCCTGGAGTTCGGCCTTGCGCCCGAGGAAGGCCGAACGCGACCGCGCCAGATAATCGTGGACGTCGAGCCGCATCACGAGCAGTGCGCACAACAGGATGAACGCGGTGATCGCGGCGCCGCCGCCGTACAGCAGCGCCTGCTGCTGGCGCCGGACGCGGCCCGGATCGAAGGGTTTGCCGCCCATCGCGGCGTGCCGTTTGAGTTTGTCTGGCATGCGTTCGGGTGATGAGGATGACGGGCGTGCCGCGCGTGGCCGGCGCGACCGGCCGACCACGCTATTCGTGCGCGCCCGGTGTGCCCGGCGCGGGCGACGTCGACGGGTCGGGGAGCTTCCCCTCGTCGGCATAGCGAATCAGGTCGGCATCGCGGACGATGCCGAGCTTCTTCATCGCACTCGACTTCTGCGAGCTGATGGTCTGCTTGCTGCGATGGAGCTGCGCGGCGATCTCGCCGACCGTGTAGCCGGCGCAGAACAACCGCACGACCTCGATCTCGCGCGTCGTCAATGCACGGGCGATCGGCGTCGTGTCGATGTCCTGCAGCAGCTGCTTGACGTGCGGCGACATGTAGTTGGCGCCGACATAGGCCGCATGCACGGCGCCGATCAGGTGCGAGATCGCGTCGGACTTGCTGAGGATGCAGCTCACGCCCTGCCGGTGAATCGCATACAGCACGCTCGGATTGTCGATCATCGTGATCGTCACGATATGCAGCGCGGGAAAGCGGCGCTGCAGGAACGACAGCAGCCCGAGGCCGTCGCCGTACTTGCCGCCCGGCATCACATAATCCAGCACCAGCACGTCGCTCTGCTGTGCATCGAGCGCGGCGACCAGATCCGTCGAATTCGATACGGTGCCGACGAGCCGGATCGTGCTGTTGCCCTGAAGCGCCTGCGACATGCCGAGCGCGGACGCCGGATGATCGTCGGCCACCATCACGCGCACAAAGAATTCGTCCATGTTCCTGTATCCCGAGGCTTGCAGTCATGCATCCGGTTTCCCGCCGCGACGACGAGCATGCTCGCACCATCGCGTCGACGACTGGCCGTGATTGGCGCGCCGGACAAAAAGTGACTCGATTTTAAGATAATTCCCGAAGCGCTTCCGTCTGGATCGAACGCACGTCGGTCCGTTGCGCGCGACACGGCGGCAAGGTCACGGCGCGCAGCCCGCAGGAGGAAGCGCTACGGCCGGCCCGAATCGCCCGGCAGATCGGGCGAGTTGTCATCCGTCCTGCTCTTCCATTCGTTGATCGCGCGTCGTTTCTGGGCCGGCGACATCAGCAGAAACTCGTTCATCAGCGTCAGGAATTCCCGGCGGCCCTTCTCGGAAAGCGCGGCGAACTCGAGCAGCAGTGCGAATATCTTCCATGCGTGACGCACGGCGTTCCCCTCCTAGGTTGATGTGAAATGTGCCGTGCGGCGTCCGCCGGCATCCTGCCTGTTCCATTTCGGGCCGCGACAAGGCGCTTCCCGCGTTTGTCGCGTTTGTCGCGTTTGCGGCATTTGCCGCATTTGCGGCGGTCGCGGCATTCGCCGCGTTCACGGCGGTCGATTGCTCGACGACCGCTTATTCGTCACGCAGCGCCGTCGCGCGCTCGGCAGGCCGCCGAAGCCACGGCGCGGCGCTGTCGTGCTGCGCGAGCGCGGCGCGCAGATGCGTGAGCGTCACGGGCTTCGTCAGGACGCGCCGCACGCCGGCCGCCGCGCAGCGGCGCATACCATCCGGCGTCAGGTGCGACGTCACGACCAGCACGTCGCAACCGGCTGCGCTGCGCGCAGCCTCGGCCAGCACGTGGGCGCACATGTCGGGCAGGTCGGCACCGATCAGCAGCACGTCCCAGCCGCCGCCGGCCAGCGATTCGAGCGCGGCACGCCCCGACCCGACCTCGGCCGCCGCGCAGCCGAGCGCCTGCAGCTGCTCGCGGAAGATCGAGCCGTTGACCGCGACGTCGTCGGCGACCAGCACGCGCAATGCACGGCCGCCGCCAAGCGGCATCGCGCGGTCGTTCGGCGGCGAGGCGTGGCCCGACGAAACGTCGCCCGACGACTCGTCATCGGCCAGCGCCGCATGCAGCCCGCCGAGCGAATAGCTCGACACGCGCACCGTGCCGCCCGTCCGGTACGGTTCGAGCGGGCCGTCGCGCGTCGCGAGAATCAGCGGGGCGCAGCCGCGCAAGCGGTCGAGTTCCGCATGCGACCAGGCATCGGGATCGCCGAACAGCACGACCGGCCCGGCCACGCCGGCCGGCAGGCGCGACGGACTGTCGTACACGTCGACGTCGAATCCCCACGCACGCAGATGCGGCAACGCGAACGCACGCCACTCGGGATCGGCGGCGACGAACGTCAGCGCACGCGTGCGAGCCGGCCTGCCCGACGCGGCGACCTCCACGCCGAGCGGCAGAAGAACCGTGAAGCAACTGCCGACGCCCAGCTCGCTCGCCACCTCGATGCGGCCGCCCATCGCCGCGACGAGCCGTTGGCACAGCGCGAGCCCGAGCCCCGTGCCGCCATAGCGCCGCGTGATCGACGAATCGACCTGCGAGAACGCGCTGAACAGCTTGTGCCGATGCTCGGCCGCGATGCCGATTCCCGTGTCCTCGATCGCGACCGACAACCCCGGCGCGCCTTTGCCATCCTCGACGACCGCCACGCGCACGGTCACGCGGCCCGCGCTCGTGAACTTGATCGCATTGTTCAGCAGGTTGCCGAGTACCTGCGCGAACCGCGTCGGATCGCCGCGCATCGGTTGCGTGTCGGCTGCGTCGACTTCGCAGAACAGTTGCAGCCCCTTCGCCTTCGCGATCGGCGCGAACGCGCTCAACTCGCGCGCGACGGCCGCGATCGCGTCGAACTCGATCGACTCGACCTGCATCGCGCCGGCCTCGATCTTCGAAAAATCGAGAATGTCGTTGACGAGCGCGAGCAGGCTCGTCGCCGACGTGCGCAGCGTGCCGACCCGGCCATGTTGTACCGCGTCGAGCGCCGAGCGCTCGAGCAGTTCGAGATTGCCGAGGATCACGTTCAGCGGCGTGCGGATTTCATGACTCGTCGCCGCGAGAAACGACGATTTCGCGGCGTTCGCCGAGTCGGCCGCGCGCACGGCCTCCTCGAGCTTCTGCATCAGTTGATGCTTCGCGGTCGTGTCCGCGACCGCGGCAATCAGCACGTCCGTCCCCTGATAGCGCGCGCCGCATGCGATGAATTCGAGGTGCAGATGCGCGTCCTCGCCGCCGCCCAGCACGAGATCGTCGTGCAGCACGCCGTCGCCGCCGCTCGCGACGTGCGCCTGCCACGCGGCGGCCACCTGGTTCGACAGCGCGTGAAAGTCGCCGCCGAACCGCGCGACCATCTCCCTCAGCGCGGGGCTCGCGAGCAGGAAATGTCCGTCGTCGCGCGCGATCAGCCCGAGCCCGATCGGCGCCATCTCGATCACGCTGCGGCACAGCGCCTCGCTGTCGAACACGCGCTGCGAACGCGCATAGAGCGGCGCGAACTCGCGTCGGTGAAAACGCAGCAGCAATCCCCACATGACGGCGAGCGTCAGCAGCGTTGCCGCCAGCAGCGTGCCGGCCGAACGCGCGACGCCGGCCGCGACGTCGGCCCACGACAGCGCATACGCGAACGTCCAGCCGGTCGATTCGAGCCGGCCGTGAAACAGCAGGAAGCCGTCGCGGAACACGGGGGCCCCCGACGACGCGCGACTGCGCCACGGCGCCAGTTCCAGCAGGCGCGCGGTGCTGCCCACATCGCCCGCGACAGGATCCATCGCGACGAGCCGGCCGTCGGCGGTCGTGATGTAGAACGCGCCGCCGGGGCGGTAATCGGCCAGCCACGACAGCAGGTAATCGGGGGAATACTCGGTCACGAGCACGGCGAACGTCCTGCCGTTGTCGCGCGCTTCGGCCGCGATCCGGATGCGCGGCTGCCCGGACACGGGATCGGTGAACGGCGGCAGCCAGCGCACGTGTGGCCGGGCGTCGACGATCGGCGGATACGCGCGCTCGAAATCGATGTGCAGCGCATCGAGCACGCGGGCGCGCGCGTCGGGCGATGCCAGCGCGGGATCGTCGGGATTCCGGTTCGGCACCAGCCCGAACATGCCCGTGCGCGTGCTGTAGTGGTAACCCTCCAGCGTGCGCCCGCGATTGATCGAACTCGCCGCGCAGATGCGCGACAGCAGCACCGACAGCGACAGGTAGCGCGCCACCTCGGCGCGATCGCCGGTTCGCCCGGGCACGCCGAGCACGAGCGACGGATGCGGCCGGACTGCGACGCGCTGGCCGTCGCGGAAGAACGCGTCGACGTCCGACGCGGGCGCGCTATCGGCTTCGCGCCAGATCAGCTGCGCGTTCGCGACGCCGTTGCGGAACGACGTCTCGCTCACCTGGATCTCGTTGAGCGTCTGCTCCAGCCCGTTCAGGTAGTTGCGCCGTTCGCCCTCGACATGGCCCGAGATGATCGCCACCATCCCGAGACCGCATGCAATCAGGACCAGGATCGTAACGACGATGCCGCCACCGAACACCGAAATGCTCAGATAGCGGCGCAGGGATTGAAGCGGACTCTGCGGCATGACGAGCGACGAGCACCGCGGCGCCGAACGATGCCGATCCGGATCGCACGATGTTGCGGGAACTCACCAGTGGAAACGTGAAATGAGTTCCGACAATGCCAAACGCGTGCGGGAGCGTCCACCCCGGCCGAACCGTTTCGTACTTGTCAATTACGATCGAAGCGTCATTTAGAACTTGACCTAGATTCGAAGCCGCGAAAGGCCGCGGCGCGGTGCGTCCCGGCCGCCTGCCGACACACCCGACGCGCGGCGGCCTGGCACACGCCGTCGCCGCGGAAATCACTCGAGGTCATAGGCGGGCTTCGGCTGAGTCTTCGCGGCCTGCTTCAGCGACACGATGAGCGGATCCTCGCGGCCATCCGGATCGCCCTTCTTTTGATAGGAAACCTAAACTTCAGGGCGATCGAAACACCCTATGTCATCGCAGATCCGCACGGTATTGCCGGTGACGGACGGATCCCGCGCACACGCGGCCAACAGCAACTCCGGTGCGAGTAACCGGCGAACCATTTCGCGCTTTTTCCCCACGTCTTATTCGCGCCGTATTGCTTCGCACGATTCCACCCCGCGAGCGCGTACCCGGCTTGCGCGCGGCGAGGCGAATACAATTCACCCACGCCGACACGCAGTCCAAGGCTCTCTCAGGCTCTCTGGCTCTCTTCGAATCGTTCAGTCACGCGCTGGCTGCCGCTTTTCGCCGGGCCGAATGTGTCGACACCGGCCTCCAAACATGACGCGACAAACAATAGTGACGTGGTGAGCAATAATAATGGAGAAAAATGGCATGTCAAGGTGATTCGCATTTTCGAAGTTTGCGTATTGCGTCACTTTTGAATATGCTCTTCGTCGCTCAACCTCAGGAGACCACTTCGAGATGCCCAATAGCGAGCAGGCCAACGTCGATCTCATCACCGCCACCAAGGTGCACGATCTGCTGACGCGCAACGGCATTCCGCCGCGCAGTCACAACACCACGATCGCGAACGTGCTGGGCCTCAGTTTCTCGGTCGTCACGCGCAAGATGAAAGGCCTGATCCCGTGGAACCTGTCGCAGTTGCAGGACATCGCGACGCACTTCGGCGTGCCGCCCGCGATCCTGCTCGACGACAAGGGCGCGCAGCCGGCCGCCGCCGAGATGATCGACGCGACGCTCGTGATCGAGTCGCGCCGCTTTCGCTGCCGCGCGGCGATCTCGGCGAAGGCCAGCAGCCAGATCGAAACGGATTTCGTCGCGCTGCAGTGGCAGGGCGAATGGATCGTCACCGAACGCCAGCACGCACGCGAAGGCCGCCTCTATCCGGTCGACGTGATCGAACTGCGCTCGAGCCAGCCGACCGTCCACGCTGCGCGGATCGCGGTGGTCGACGATTCGCAGGACGTCGCCGAAACCGTGTGCGAATATTTCATCGAAAAAGGCGTGAACGCGATTCCTTACTACGACGGCGCATCGTTCCGCAAGGCGCTGGAAGTCGAGGATTTCGACGGCTACATCCTCGACTGGATGCTGGGCGACCAGACGGCCGCGGAGCTCGTGCGCGGCATCCGCTCGAGCGAGAACGGCGACGCGCCGATCTTCCTGCTGACCGGCAAGATCTCCACCGGCGAGGCGAGCGAGGACGAAATCGCGCACATCGTGTCGCATTACAACGCGCGCTGCGAGGAAAAGCCGGTGCGCCTGCCGATCCTGTTCGCCGAAGTCGCGCGCGAACTGAAGATCACGCTGCCGTCCGCCACGGCCGCCGCCGCGAGCTGAGACACGGCGAAAACCCACCACCACACGCACACGACCGAGGGAAAGACATGCGCGTTTCGACCATCTGGATCAAAAGCCTCGTCACGGCCGGCCTGCTCGGCATCGCTGCCGCGAGCTGGGCCGCGTCGTTCACGTTCACCGTCGACGGCAAGATCGGCCGCAGCAACCAGCCCGGCAAGACCATGTTCGTCTTTACCGAGCAGGCGCTGATGGCGCTGCCGCAGTACACGATCGTCACGTCGACGAGCTGGACGCCGAAGGCGACCTTCACCGGCCCGCGCCTGTCCGACGTGCTGAAGACCGTCGACGCGCACGGCACGCAGATCGAGTTCCGCTGCATCGACGAATACACGTTCACGATCCCCGTGTCGGATGCCGACAAGTACGGCGTGATCCTCGCGCGCACGATGAACGGCAAGGTGCTCGGCAACGACAACTACGGCCCGCTGTGGATCATGTATCCGCGCGACCAGTATCCCGACGAGCTCAAGACGCCGCTCGGCGAAGCCAAGTTCGCGTGGCAGATCATCGGCCTGACCGTGAAGTAAGCGCGCGACATGAAGCGCGGGCGGTGGAAGAACAGAAAAATCATCCTGGTCCTGGGATCGCTGTGGATCCTGGGATTCGCCGCATGGGCGTTCCTGCTGTGGGACCTGCTCGCGACGTCGGTCAACGAGGGCGTGCTCGAAGGACCGCGTGAAGGCGTGTTCTGGACCGCCGCGCAATACCGCAACGTCTACACGCGCTTCGACCGCCAGCTGATCCTCTACGCGACGCACGTGGACGACGACTTCGACCACGTGCAGATGCAGCTCGACAGCCTTTCGGTGTCGTTCGGGTTCCTGCAGCGGCCGTCCGAGGTGTCCGAATACTGGCTGCGCATCCCGCGTGCCCGCGCCCAGATCGCGGCGCTCGGCGAATTCATGACGCGCCTGCGGCAGGAAGTGCCGTTGCTGCGCACCGCGCCGGGCGGCGCACAGCGCGTGATCGACGAGGTCAGTACGTACTGGCCGAAGGTCAACGGCCTCGCGAACGACTTCCGTGCGATCGAGATGGCGCAGCGCGACTTCACGTTCCATCAACTGAGAGAAAAGCAGCAGGCGATCGTATCGCTCGGCATCATCCTCGGCGTGATCCTGTGCGCGCTGTTCCTGCTGCTGTTCTATACGATGCGCACGCGCGACGACCTGCTCGAACGACAGAACGCGGCGCTCGATGCGGAGCGCAAGGCATCGGATCGCGCGTTCGAGATGATCGAGGCGAAGAACGCGTTCCTCGGGATGGTCAGCCATGAACTGCGCACGCCGCTGCAGGCGGTCTGCGGATCGATCGAGATCCTGCTCGCGCGGCCGCAATCCGACGCGAACCTGAAGACGATCCGGCGACTGCAGAATTCCGCATCGTCGCTCGAAGCGCTGGTCAAGGACCTGACCGATTACATCAAGCTGCGCTCGACCAAGCGCCTCGCCGAAACCGAAACGGTCGGCATCGCATCGCTGCTCGCCGAAGTGCTCGATCCGCTGCGCGCGAAGATCGCGGCCAAACGGATCGCGGTCGCGCAGCAGGTCGAGCCTGGCGATCTCGCGATCCGCTCCGATCGCAAGCTGTTGCGTCAGGTGCTGTCGAACCTGATCGAGAATTCGGTCAAGTACACGGCCGGCGGATCGATCGACGTGTCGATCACGCTCGCCGACGCGCCGGCCGGCCAGCAATTGAAAATCGCCGTGCGCGACACGGGCGCCGGCATCGCGAAACAACACCTGTCGAAGATCTTCGAGCCGTTCTATCGCGCGAACGACGCGGTCGGGCTGCACGTCGACGGGATCGGCATGGGGCTCGCCGTCGTGCGCGAGATCGTGACGACGCTGCGCGGGCATGTGGACGTGCGCAGCACGGTGGGCGAAGGCAGCGAGTTCGTCGTGACGCTGCCGGCCGAAGTGCCGGGCATCGACACGGCTGGGCACGCGGCCGGGGATGCCCCCGCACTGCCGCCCGCGACCGAGCACCGGGACCGGCGCGCGCTGGTGGTCGACGACAACGACAACGCACGCGAAACGCTCGGCGCGATGCTGTCGGCGCTCGGCATCGAGGCCGATCTGTGCGGCACCGGACAGGAAGGCGTCGCACGCTTCGGCACCGGCCGCTACGACATCGTCGTGCTCGATCTCGAGCTGCCGGACCTGAGCGGCTTCGAAGTCGCGCGGCGCATTCGGGCGGTGGCGCAACCCGACGACGACGGCCGCCATCCGGCGATCCTCGGCGTCAGCGCGTATGAGTCGGCGGCGCTGCGCGAAAACAAGCAGGTATTCGACGAATTCCTGCCGAAGCCTGTCCACCTGCGCGAACTCGGCGCGCTCGTCGAGAAGCTGCTCGCGTAAGCCCGCGATACCGTGTGCGCCTGCGCCGCGTCACCCGTCGATACTCATTCGCCGATCAGATGCAGCACGATGTCGCGGCGGTGCGCGGCACGGCGATGCTCGAACAGGTAGATGCCCTGCCAGGTGCCGAGCACCATGCGTCCGTGCTCGACCGGGATCGACAACTGCACCTGCGTCAGCGCCGTACGCAGATGCGCGGGCATGTCGTCGGGCCCTTCGGTGTCGTGCTCGTAGCGCGTGTCGTCCTCGGGCGCGAGCGTCGCGAAATAGCGCTCGATGTCGCGCTGCACCGACGGATCCGCGTTCTCCTGGATCAGCAGCGACGCGGAAGTATGGCGGCAGAACACGGTCAGCAGGCCGGTGCGGATCGTCTGCTGGTCGACGAATGCGCGCACCTGCGGCGTGAACTCGACGAGGCCGCTGCCGCGCGTGTCGACGCCGATGTGCGTGATGGCCTGTTGCATGACGTCGACCTCAGGCGAATGCGGCGAAGCCGTCGGCTTCGATCTGCTTCGCGTCGGCCGGGCGCACGACGCGCGCAACCTCGACACCGTCGCGCAGGAACACCAGCGTCGGCCACAGCTTCACGCCGAACGAGCGGCCGAGCGGGCGGCCCGGGCCATCCTCGATCTTCAGGTGACGCACGGCGGGATGCGCGGAAAACGACGCGACGATCGCGGGCTGCGCACTCGCGCAGATCCCGCACCAGTTCGCACCGAATTCGATGACGGTTGCGCCGCCCAGTGCGTCGACTTCCGCGCGCGTCGGCGCATTGGCGGTGTAGCGTTGCTCGGTATCCATCAGGCCCTCGTGAGCGTTGGCGGAACATGGCCGCGCGCGCCTGCGTGGTGCGGCGGGCTCGGCCTGCGATTTCCTACTGTAGCGGAAAAGCGCGCGCGATGTCGGCGGGCTCCGGCCGACGCGTACACCACCTGCGTGCGTCGGCCGGAATGACATGACAAGATTCGGAGCGCCGCGCCGCCGCGACAGGATCAGCATGAGGACCGATCCATCAACGAAGGCGCCGACCATGAATGCTCCGCATCGCGTCACCGAACCGAACATCCTCTATTTCGGCACGCCCGTCGTGCTGGTCAGCACGCTGAACGAAAACGGCACGGCCAATCTCGCACCGATCTCGTCCGCGTTCTGGCTCGGCTGGCGCGGCGTGATCGGCATCGCCGCCAGTTCGCAGACCACCCGCAACCTGCTGCGCGCCGGTGAGTGCGTGCTGAACCTGCCGTCGTCGGCGCAAGCGGACGTGGTCGACCGGATCGCGCGCACGACGGGCACGTATCCGGTGCCCGACGGGAAGCGGGCAAAAGGTTACGTGTTCGAACCCGACAAGTTCGGCACGGCCGGGCTCACCGAGGGGGCGTCGCAAACCGTCGCGCCGCCGCGTGCGCTCGAATGCCCGGTGCACATGGAGGCCGTCGTCGCGGCCTCGCACGGGATCGGCGACGACACGCCCGACCTGCGCGGAAAGATCACCGTATTCGAGCTACGCATCCAGCGTGTGCACGTGCATCCGGATCTGCTGATGGACGGTCATCCCGATCGCATCGATCCGGACAAGTGGTCGCCGCTGATCATGAGCTTCCAGAAGTTCTATGGCCTCACGCCGCATCAGGTGCATACGTCGTGGCTCGCCGAGATTCCCGAGCGCGCGTATCGCAGCCCGGACATCGAGCGCTCGCGTGAGGCCGGCATGTCGATGGACGTTGCCCGGCGATAACGCGCGGCGGCCCGCGCGAAGCGCTACGCCCGATCGGCTAAGATACGGGCCGCCTCGCCCCTTATCGAACCGACGGAGTGTTTTCAGTGATTCAACCGACCCCAGTATTCAAGGACAACCTCGCGCAACTGCCGGCCATCGACGGCGTCGCGCGCATCGATCTCGTCGGCGCGAACGGCGACGTGGTCGCCAGCATCGAGAACCAGCCCGGCAAGCAGGGCTCGCTCGCGGTGTACAACTACCTGAAGCAGGCGTTCGGCACGCTCGACTCGAAGGCTGCCGAACACGGCCTCGCCGTGTTCGCGGAGCACACCGCCGACGCGCGCAACCGCCCGGGCGCGCATCCGAACGTCGATCGTCTGCTCGCGATCGTCGACGGCGGCGAAGCGCTGCGGATCGACGTGATCGCGAAGGCCTGAGCGCCTGGCGACGGGCGGGTACGCTGCGGGCCGATGCGCCGCAGCGGCTCGCACCCGTCGCGCGCTTCACCGCGCGTCCGTCACCGCCACACCTCACGGTTCCGACGAGGTCACGCATGGCCACGTTCCGGTTTCCATGCGCGCAATGCGACGAATGGCACGAAGGCGAGCCGAGCGTCTCCCACAACGGGATGTCCGCCGAACGCGCGCAGGCGCTGTTCGAGAAGGTGCTGCATCGGGACGGAGCGGCGCACTGACGCCGCCGTCTCGTGCACCGCTTGCCGTCGTGACACCTGCGCGGAACACCGCGATCATCGCGACTCCCCGTTCTTTCCCGGAGACCATCCACATGCGTCGCATGACTGTCCCGCTGTTTGCCCGCCGCATCGCATCGATCGCGGTACTCGCGTGCGTCGCGCCCGGCGGCGCGGTATCGGCCGAGACGCTGCGTGCAGCCTCCGATATCGCCGGCGCGTCCCTGGTTGCGCTCGGCGCGCTGCCGCGCTCGCCGGAACACGGCACGCTCGACGCGTTCTGTGCGCAATATCGCGCGAAGACCGCCACCGCGGCTGGCCGCGACGTCGCGAAGCTCGGCTGGATCGTGACCTCGGAAGCACCGCTCGGCCGCTACACGGTCGTCACGTTCGCGAGCGGGTTCAAGCCGGGGACGAGCGCGATCTGTTTTGCGCGCAACGCGAACATCGGCGTCTTCGACGGCACGACGCTCGTCGCGCTCGGCTATACGGCACGCTCGGCCGGCTGGCAGCTCGGCTCGGTCGAGCAGCTGGAAAGCGGCGCGCTGCTGGTCTGGGGCGGCGACGGCCCGTCGGCGCCCGTCGCCGAGCTGCGCGAGGAAAATGGCGGCTTGCGGCTGACCACGGTCGCGGCGCAACGCACGTACTGTCGCGGCCGTGCGGTCGTACCCAACGTATACGGCAAGCCGCTCGACGTGGCGCGCAATATTCTGATCTCGCGTGGCTGGCAGCCGCTGCGTCCGCACGAGAAGCCGGATCCGATGGACGGCGCGGCGACGCTCGCGAAGCACGGGATCATCGAAGCCGAAGCGTGCTCGGGCACCGGCATGGGGTATTGCGCGCTGCGGTATCGGAGCGCGGCCGGCGTGCTCGGCGTGACGACGGCCGGCGGCGAGCCGGACACGCCGTCGGCGAATACCGTGATCGATTATCAGGTGGCTTGCCGGTAGCAGTGATCGGCGCGGTGGCGTGCGCTTGATTCGCGCGTGATCGCATGGCATGCGTTCGTCGTCGCACCGAAAAGTAGCGAATCCATTGGCGATCGACTGTACCGGCGCATCGAATCATCGGCCGTCCGGTCAATTGACCCGCTCCACGCTCGCTCCCAAACTGACCTCCCTTGCACGCGCGTTCACGCGTGTCCGGCATAAAGGGACTTCCATGATCGACCTCTCCACGCCGCAGCTTCCAACGTGCGCCACCCGCGCCGATACCGAATCGCACACCTCGCCCGATCCAGGCCATCCGAGTCTCGTCGAACACCCCCTTCCTGACCGCAATCCCCGAGCGACGTAACGACGCTTCGAACGCACCGAAGGCCCGCCCGCGTACACAGTCGCGGGCGAACTCCGCACTTGCACGACCATAACATATTTGTTATCATGCCAGCTAACGCGTACGAAATTCAATTCTTCAATGCGCGCGTAGAGACGGGGGTCGTCACGTTACCGACGACGCTGCTTGCCCGTTTTTTTGCGCTCGCTGATCGCATGGAGCAGTACGGCCCGAATCTTGGCGAGCCGCACACCCAGTCAATGGGAAACGGGCTGTACGAAATGCGACTGAAGGGCGCCGAAGGTATCGCCAGAGTGTTCTATTGCGCGATCGTCGATCGGCGTATCGTCATGCTTCATTGCTTCGTGAAGAAGACGCAAAAGACGCCCCGGAAAGAACTGGAGATCGCGCGCTACCGACTCAAGGAGGTTCAAGATGGCAACGTATAAGGAACTGCGCGCGCGTGCATTGTCCGACCCCGAGGTGCGGGCCGAATACGAACGACTGAACCGCGAAGAACTCGCACTGCTCGACGTGATGCTGGCTGCTCGGCGAGACGCCGGCCTGTCGCAAGCCGATGTAGCCCAGCGCATGGGCACCAAAGCACCGGCAGTGACGCGACTCGAGCGCGCACTCGCAACGGGCCAGCATTCACCGTCCATCGATACGCTGCGCAAGTACGCGGCAGCTTGTGGCAAGAAACTCGTGATCTCGTTCGCTTGATTCCTCGTTCCGAGCACCGGCTGGTTGAGCGGCCGGCGCGTCGCCACGGTTGTTCAAAACCCGGACGATGTCGCATCAGCAATCAGATGCGCCACCGGTTTCCGCCTCTTCCGAGCCACGCAGTTCCTGCGCCCCGGGATCGCGTCCACGCGTATCCACCACCACACGCAACTCACGGCTCTCGAACACACTCGCCGGCGTCACCGTGCGGCGCTGCCACGGAATCCGGCCGAAATACCAGATCTTCCAGAACCCGAGCGGATGACCAGGGTTGCGGCGCAGCAACGTGTCGAAGGTCTCGATATCGCCGAGTACGATCCGCGTCGCATCGTGCACCACTTCGCGCACGAACCGCGAGCAGAACTGCCGGCGCGACGCGAGATTGAAACCCGTGTCGTACACCACGCCGATGCGCCGCATGGCCGCGTCGACGAGCCGGCGCCGCTGCGCCGCGTCGAGCGGCCGCTTCAACCGCGCGATCACGCACGCGCCGCGATCGGAGCGCGCGAGAAATCGCGACATCGTCGTCACGCGCGACAGCGGAAACGTGCTTTCCGCGACGAGCGGCTCGCCGTCGCGTTCGCCGATAACGATCCCAACGTGATTCGTCCAGGCGCGCGTCGCACTCGCCACTTCGAGAAACGGCCGCACGGTCACGCGGATGAAAACGATGTCGCCGATCTCGGCTTCGGCCGGCAACGGCATCGTGTCCCGATCGGCCGTACCGAGGGCGAACAGGCGCCGCCGGTACGCACCCTGCCGACGAGCCATGAGCGGCCGGGAACCCGTGTCGATATGCATGCGAACCTCACGCGAGTGGACATGGCACGAGCATGTCAGCCGCGGCCGCGTCGCGCATCCGCGCCATGCGTGAGGGAATCATTCCGCGCCGCCGGGTAGCGAATTCCGGTACCGGCGCGCAGCACGCGTGCGCAATCGTCAGCGATTCGCGCCCAGCGCCACGCGCAGCCGCTCCATTAGCCGCGTGTAGTACTGCACCACGTCGGCCTTGTCCGTCACGTTCGCGGTCGAGAACCGCTCGGACCACGCCGCCTTCCATTCATACGTGCCGTGCACGCTGCGGTCGCCGTCCGGCGACTGGATCAGCGAACGGATCCGCGCATCGCGCCCCGGCCCCGTGTGCATCTCGAACAACGCGTGGATGAACGTGTGATACGCGTCGTACACGTCGTCGTCGAACAGGTAGCGGTAGATGTGAAACGTGCGGTCGAGTTCGCGCTTCGCGCGGATCACGTCGTCCGGCGAGATGTCCTTCCAGTAGCCGATCCACGTGTAGAAGCACAGCAGCGCATTGAGCTGCGGCGCGACCGTGTCGTACAGCGTGAGCCGCTTCTCGATCAGCCGCTGGTTGGTCCACTGCACGAGCTCGAGCCGCTTCAGCCGGCGCGCGACGAGCCAGCCCAGGCACGCGACCGACAACGGCGTCAGCACACCGAGCACGAGCTTGACGATTTCCAGCGAATTCCACGGATCGTTGAATGGCTGCATGAATGGCTCGACAAGAAAAACGCATCGATCGGCCGGTCACGTCGCGCGCGGCGCGCGTGTTCGTCGATCGCCTCGCGGTTGACCGTTAGTTGCTTGCGCATCGAAGTCGCATCGCGATGCAGCCAGTGCGCGGCGAAGCGGCTTGTCCCGACAGTGTATCGGCCGATCGTCACCGGCTGGTGACGATTCGCCGCATCGCCGTCGCGCGCCCGCGGCACGTTACGTCGGCAGTGCCGACGTGAGCTTGACCTTCTGCATCGGAATGTCGGTCTTCACGCTGAGCACGCCGGGAATGCGCGTGAGGTATTCCATCTGGAAACGCCGATAGTCGTCGATATCGGCCGCGACGACGCGCAGCAGGAAATCGCAGTCGCCGGCCATCAGATGGCATTCGACGACTTCCGGCATCTGCTGGACGGCCTCGGCGAAGCGGTTCACCGATTCCGCATCCTGCCCCTTCAGCCACACGCGCGTGAAGATCGTCAGCCCCTTGCCGACCTTCGCCGGGTTCAGCACGGCCACGTATTTTTCGATCACGCCCGCTTCTTCGAGCAGCCGCACACGCCGCAGGCACGGCGACGGCGACAGCCCGACCTCGTGCGCGAGTTCCACGTTCTGCATGCGGCCGTCGCGCTGCAGCGCGCTCAGGATCCGGCGGTCGATAGCGTCAAGCTTCATTGGCATCGAATTCCAAAAAAATCGCAAATCACTCGTTGGATGCCAAATTCTCTGGAAAATTGGTCCGCAACGCAACCCGATTCGAGTCAAAAAAGCAGACAATCCTCCTCCCCCGAAGGAGGAGTAATGAGCAGTAGCGTTTCAACGTCGACCGGGCTTCGCGACAAGCCCGCCTATGTCGCCGAGATGGGTCGCGGCTTGCGCGCGGCGCTGCCCGTCATGCTGGGTTTCGTGCCGTTCGCGCTGGTGCTCGGCGCGCAGGCCGCGCAAAAAGGGCTGAGCCTGTTCGAGGTGCCGATGATGACGGGCCTGAACTTCGGCGGCGGCTCGGAATTCGCGGCGATCCATCTGTGGACGTCGCCGCCGCACATCGCGCTGATCGTCGCGATGTCGTTCCTCGTGAATTCGCGCCACATCCTGATGGGTGCGGCGTTCGCGCCGTACATCCGGCGCCTGCCGCGCCGCCGCGCGTTCGCCGCCCTGTTCTTCATGTGCGACGAAAGCTGGGCGATGTCGCTCGCCGACGCGCGCTCGCGCTCGGCCACGCACATCAGCGTCCCCTATTACGCGGGCGTGTGTTCCGGGCTCTACCTGACGTGGATCTCGATGACGACGCTCGGCGCGGCACTCGGCCCGACGATCGGCGACGTCGAGCAATACGGCTTCGACATGGCGTTCACGGCCGTGTTTCTGGTGCTGCTGCGCGGGATGTGGAAAGGCATGCGCGCGAGCCGTCCGTGGTTCGTGAGCCTCGTCGTCGCGGCCGCCACGCACCTCGCGGTGCCCGGCGCGTGGTACGTCGCGGCCGGCGCATGCGCGGGTCTGATCGCCGCGCTGCTGTGGGAGCCGCGCGATGCTGCCTGATTTCGCGACGGTGACGACCATCGTGCTGATGGCGTCGACGACCTACCTGTCGCGCGTGCTCGGCTACGTGCTGCTGCGCAACCGCACGCTGAGCCCGCGGATGGCGTCGGTGATGGAGAACGTGCCCGGCTGCGTGCTGATCTCGGTGATCGCGCCCGCCTTCGTGTCGACGCGCCCGGCCGACCTGTTTGCGCTCGCCGTCACGCTGATCGCGGCGACGCGCCTGTCGATCCTGCCGACCGTAATCGTCGGCGTCGTGTCGGCCGGCCTGCTGCGGCATCTGCTCGGGTAATCGGGTAACGCGGGTCCCCCTCGCCGCCCGGGCGGCACATCGAACCGGAAAAACAGGCGCGCCATGCGCCTGTTTTCGTATCCGCGCGCCGGGCGCCGGGCTCGGCTCGGCTCGGCTCGGCTCGATGCGGCTCGATGCGGCTCGGTGCGGCTCGGTGCGGCTCGGTGCGGCTCGGTGCGGCTCGGTGAGGTGCGGTGAGGTGCGGTGAGGTGCGGTGAGGTGCGGTGAGGTGCGGTGAGGTGCGGTGAGGTGCAGTGGTGCGGTGGTGCGGTGCGGCGAGGTGCGGCGAGGCGCGGCATGACACGACATGCGCCGCGACGGGATGCTAGCCTTGCGGGTGTACCTGTGGTGCCTTTCCCCTCTCATTGCCTACCTGCGAGGATCGTCCCGATGCAAGAAACCCGCCCGCTGTTCGACCGCGTCCTGCTCACCAACGACGACGGATTCGACGCCCCCGGCCTTGAAGTGCTCGAACAGGTCGCCACGCAACTGGCGCGCGAAGTCTGGATCGTCGCGCCGGCCGAGGACCAGAGCGGCACGTCGCATTCGCTGAGCCTGCACGAACCGCTGCGCGTGCATCGCAAGGGCGAGCGCCGTTTTGCGGTGCGCGGCACGCCGGGCGATTGCGTCGCGATTGCGGTCAGCCACCTGATGAAGGACGCGCGGCCCGACTTCGTGCTGTCCGGCGTCAATCGCGGCGCGAACCTCGGCACCGAAACGGTGTTCTCCGGCACGGTCGGCGCCGCGATGACGAGCATGCTGGTCGGCGTGCCGGCGATCGCGCTGAGCCAGGCGTTCGTCGACCGCAACGCAGTGCCGTGGCATACGGCGCTCACGCACGCGCCGGACGTGATTCGCCGGCTCGTCGCGGCCGGCTGGGACAGCGACGCGTGCCTCAACGTGAATTTCCCGGCGCGGCCGGCCGACGACGTGCGCGGCCTGAAGGTGACGAACCAGGGCGCCGGCACGCTGCAAGGCGTCGACATCGTGTCGGGGCGCGATCCGCGCGACATCGAATACCACTGGCTGAAACTGGCGCGCGCACCGCGCGACGACGATGCCGGTTCGGAAACGGTCGCGCTCGGCGAAGGCTATATCGCGGTCACGCCGCTGAAGTTCGAACGCACGCACGACCAGGCGCTCGCGCGGCTGCGGTCGAACCTCGGCTGACCTCGAGAACGGTTACCGGTCACGTCAGGTTCATTCCCCCGTCGAGCATCACGATCTCGCCCGTCACATAATCGGATGCAACGAGCATCGCAACCGTCTGCGCGACGTCGTCCGGCGTCGCCGCACGGCGCATCGGCGCGCGCTCGCGCCAGAGCTGCTGCGCGTCGGTCCAGTCCGCGGTCAGCGGCGTGTCGACGAGCCCCGGCGCCACCGCATTGACGCGAATCGCCGGCGCGAGCGTACGCGCCAGCAAGCGCGTCGTGTGATTGAGCGCGGCCTTCGCCGCCGCATAGGGAATCGACGCCCCCTTCGGCCGCACGCCGGCGTGCGAGCTGACGTTGACGACGCACCCGGCACGCCCGCCCGACGCCGCTTCGAGCAGCGCGGGCTGCGCTTCGGCGACGAGCCGGAACGGCGCGATCACGTTGATCTCGTGCATCTCGCGCCACACGTCGGGCGTCGCGGCGGCGAGATCGTCGTGCGGAATCACGCGGCTGACGCCCGCATTGTTGACCAGCACGTCGAGGCGGCCGTGCACCGCCAGCGCGTCGCGAATCAATCGCACGCGTTGCGCGTCGTCGGCGAGATCGGCCTGCACGTAGGTCGCGCCGAGTTCGCGCGCCATCGCGCGGCCGGTGTCGGCGGAACTGCGCGAATGCAGGATCAGCGCGTAGCCGTCCGCCGCCAGGCGTCGCGCGATGGCCGCGCCGATTCCCGACGTCGAACCGGTGACGAGCGCGACAGGCCGATGCACGCGCGACGCGCGCGGCTCGGCGACGGTTTCGGTCTCAGGTTCCGTTTCGGAAATCGGGGCATTCATCGGCGGATGCGGCGCGTCCATGGCGTGGAATCCTGTCAGTGGCGTTCCCGCATCATAAGCATGACGACGGCCGATGCGGATGCGTGCCGTCTACGGCCGTTTCGGCAGGTCGACGAAATCCTCGAGCTCGCCGGCGATGTAAAGCCGCTTGCCGATTCTCGGGTATTCGCAGACGTCGTGTTCGAGGCGCTGGCCGAGGATGAACAGTTCCAGCGGCACCTCGCCGGTGTTCTGCAACGTGTGTGCGTCGCCGCCGCGCGGAAAACCGAGGAAATCGCCCGGCCCGATTTCGCACGTGCGTTCGCCGATCGTGACCGAGCCGGTGCCGGACAGCACGTACACGCATTCTTCCTCGTACAGGTGGCGGTGATACTCGGCCGATTCGTGCCCGGGCATCAGCGTGAGCAGGTGCGCGCCGATCTGCGTGAGGCCGGTCAGGTCGCTGAGCTGTCGTTTGAGGCGAACGGCATTGGGATTGAGCGAATGCACCGCGCGCGTCGGTTCCATCTTCGCGATGTCGGCGGCTTTCAGCAGCTCCCGGGGAGGTGTCGTGGACATGGGGATCTCGTCGGCGTGAATGCTGCGGTTGGGCGCGCCGCCCGGGCCGGCACGGCGCGCATGCCGCATTATTGTCCGACATTTTCACGCAGACGAGCCGAACATCTCCAGATACGGATAGCCGGCGGCGGCGGCACGCGCGCGACGCATTCGCCGCCGCCGCTCAACCCACATGCACGCCGCGCAGCGTCGTCAGCAACGCGACGAGACGGTCGACGTGCTCGTCCTCCGTGCGCCACGACGACACGCTGATCCGGAACGCCGGCCGCCCCTGCCATACGGTCTGCCCGAACCATACGTCGCCCGAGTCCTGCGCGGCCTGAAGGATCGCGATCGTCTCGTCGTCGGTGCCGGCGCGCACGAGCACCTGGTTCAGCACGACACGGTTCAGCACGTCGTAGCCGGCCGCGCGCAGGCCGTCCGCGACGCGCTGGGCCTGTGCGCAATGCCGCTCGACCATCGTCGCCACGCCGGCGCGGCCGAGCGCACGCAGCGCGGCCCACACCGGAATGCCGCGCGCACGCCGCGAGAATTCGAGGTTCAGGTTCTTCTGCGCATCCTGCGCGCCGCTCAGGTAGACGGCATCGCTGTTCATCGCGGTCGCGAGCGCGGCCGCGTCGCGGCAGATCACCATCGCGCCGTCGTACGGCGTGTTGAGCCACTTGTGGCCGTCGGTGGTCCAGCTGTCCGCGCCGTCGATGCCGTCGGTCAGTGCGCGCTTCGACGACGCGCGCGCCCACAGCCCGAACGCGCCGTCCACGTGCACCCACGCGCCGGCGGCCTTCGCGCGCGGAATCAGCGCCGCGAACGGATCGAATTCGCCGGTGTTCACTTCGCCGGCCTGCACGCAGAGGATCGTCATGTCGTCGAGCGGCGGCAATTGCGCGGGGTCGATGCGGCCGTGCGCGTCGACCGGCGCGACGATCAGGCGCTTCATCCCGAAGCCGAGCACGCGCAGCGCCTTCTTCACCGTGATGTGCGCGAGCTCGGAGAGCACGACCTTCACCTCGGGTGCGCCGATCAGGCCGTCCGCGTCGACGTCCCAGCCCTTGCGCGCGAGCAGCGCACGCCGCGCGGCCACCAGCGCGACCAGCGTGCAGGCCGTCGCGCTCGTGCCGAAGCCGACCGCGCTGCCTTCCGGCAGCCCGAGCACGTCGACGACCCAGCGCGCGGCCTGCCGCTCGATCGTCGCGGCCACCGGCGAATTCGCGAACGACGACGCGCACTGGTCCCACGCGAGCATCAGCCGCTCGGCCGCCGCGGCGGCCGGCAGCGTCGCGCCAATCACGAAGCCGAAGTAGTTCGGGCCGTTCGATGCGACGGTCGCGGGCGTGCCCTTGTCGTCGAGCAGGCGCAGCACGTCGTCGGCCGGGCGGCCCGCATCGGGCAGCGGCTCGTCGAAGGCCGCAAGACCCGCGAGCGCCGCCGCGTCGGGATAGGCGCGCCGTTCGTCGGTCGCTGCGAGATACGCTTGCGCGCGCCGGTCGGCATCGGCCAGCAGGGCGAGTTCATCCATGTCGATTGCCTCTGTGAAGATCAGAGTTGCAGGAGGTCGCGGCCCAACCGATGCAGCGCATCGTCGATCCGCTTGTAGTACGTGAACTTGCCGACGCGCGTCGCCCGCACGAGCCCGGCATCCGCGAGGATCCGCATGTGGCGCGTGGTCGTCGCCGGCGCGATGCCGAGCTTCTCGGTGATGTACGTGCAGCACACGCCGAGCTCGTCGAAGTCGCCGTGCGGCTGCGGCGGGAAATGCTTGCGCGGCTGCTTGAGCCAGCGCATCACGGCCAGACGGCTTTCGTTGGCCAGTGCGCTGATGCGGGTGACGTCGTCCATGGGTCCGGTCTCGTTTGACGTTTTGAATATTAGCTAAATGACGAAACGTGGACAACCCGCTTCGCGGGCGATCTTGCGTTCGCGGTCGTGCGGGAAGCGGCCCCGTTTCGCTACCGCGCCGCATTTGGCGTCATCGCGTCGGACGCCGACGCGCAACCGCATCGGCCGCGGCGCGATCCGGTTGCGCTCACCCCGCCGCCAACGCCTGCGCCAGCCGTTCGATCAGCGCCCGCACGCGCCGCGGCTGCACCGCACCGCCCGGATAGACGATCTGCAGGTCGACTTCGCCCGGCGAGAACTCGCGAAGGATCTCGACCAGCGCGCCGGACGCCAGATCCTGCTCGACGTCGAGCAGCGACTTCAGCGCGATCCCGTGCCCCGCGACGCACCACGCGCGCACGAGCGCGCCGTCGTTGGCGACGCGCCGGCCACGCACCGTCACGCGCTTCGGTTCGTCGTCGATACGGAACGGCCACTCGGCATACAGTTCCTGGCCGAAGCGCATCACGATGCAGTCGTGCGCGGCAAGCTCGGCCGGATGCCGCGGCGTGCCGTGCGCGGCGAGATACGCAGGGGCGGCGCACACCACGCGGCGCGAGCGGCCGAGCGAGCGGCTGCGCAGCGCGCTGTCCGCGAGCTGGCCGCGACGGATCGCGAAGTCGAGCCCCTGCCCGACGAGATCGACGTAGCCGTCGCCGAGATGCAGGTCGACCGTGACGCCCGGGTGCTCGGCCAGGAATGCGTCGACCACCGGCACGACGCGCGCCTGCCCGAGGTCGGCCGGCGCGCTCAGCCGCACGGGCCCCGACAGCGTCTGCGCGCCGAGCCGCACGCGGCTTTCGAGTTCGTCGGCCTCGGCGAGCAGGCGCCGCGCGCCCGCGACCAGCGTGCGGCCCTCGTCGGTCAGGCTGATCGCGCGGGTCGTGCGCGTGAGCAGCGCCGCGCCGTAGTGGCGCTCGAGCGCCGTCAGCCGCTCCGAAACCGTGGCCGGCGACAGGCCGACCTCGCGGCCGGCCGCGGCCAGCCCGCCCTTCTCCACGATGCGCAGGAACAGCGCCAGGTTGTCGAGCAGCATTCTTCGCTTCCTCCGAAGGATATTTTCGAAGTCTGCCCAATTATCCGGATGAACCGCAAGCGCTAGAGTGAACGCTCACCTTGCCGACGCTCGTTCGCGCCGGCCTCGACAACGAAAGGACACCCGCCATGGAATACCGCACGCTCGGCCGCTCCGGCCTCAAGGTTCCCGCGCTGAGCTTCGGCGCAGGCACGTTCGGCGGCACCGGCCCGTTGTTCGGCGCCTGGGGCAACACGGGCGTCGACGAAGCGCGCCGGCTGGTCGACATCTGCCTCGAGGCCGGCGTCAATCTGTTCGACACCGCCGACGTGTACTCGGACGGCGCATCCGAGCGCGTGCTCGGCGCCGCGATCCACGGCCGGCGCGACCAGGTGCTGATCTCGACCAAGACGGGCCTGCCGACCGGCGATGGCCCGAATGACGCCGGCACGTCGCGCACACGGCTGATCCGCGCGGTCGACGACGCGCTGCGCCGCCTCGATACCGACTACATCGATCTGCTGCAGCTCCATGCGTTCGACGCGGCCACGCCGGTCGAGGAAGTGATGTCGACGCTGGACGACCTGGTGCGCGCGGGCAAGCTGCGCTACATCGGCGTGTCGAATTTCGCGGGCTGGCAGATCATGAAATCGCTCGCGCTAGCCGACCGGCACGGCTGGTCGCGCTACGTCGCGAACCAGGTCTACTACTCGCTCGTCGGGCGCGACTACGAGTGGGACCTGATGCCGCTCGGCGCGGACCAGGGCCTCGGCGCGCTGGTGTGGAGCCCGCTCGGCTGGGGCCGGCTCACCGGCAAGATCCGCCGCCACGCGCCGCTGCCGGAACGCAGCCGCCTGCACGATACGGCCGGCTTCGGGCCGCCGGTCGACGACGAACGGCTGTACGACGTGGTCGACGCGCTCGACGCGATCGCCGAGGAAACCGGCAGGACCGTGCCGCAGATCGCGCTGAACTGGCTGCTGCAGCGCCCGACCGTGTCGTCGGTGATCATCGGCGCGCGCAACGAGGAACAGTTGCGCCAGAACCTCGGTGCGCTCGGCTGGTCGCTGACCGATGCGCAGGTCGCGAAGCTCGATGCGGCAAGTGCGATCGAAGCGCCGTATCCGCACTTCCCGTATCGCCGGCAGGACGCGTTCGCGCGGCTCAATCCGCCGATGCGCGGGTAAGCGGAGCAGCGGACCGTCGCGCTCCGATGCAGTGACGCGATGACGCGACGACGTAGCGACGTAGCGACGACACGGCGCAACGGCCATCACCGCGCGGCCAGCACGCGGTCGATCATCTCGCCGATCCGCCGCGCGAGCGCGTCCATCCGCTCGGCCGGCACGCCGCCATAGCCGAGCACGAGCCCGTTGTAACCCGCTGCAGTACCCGGCAGGCAGAACGACGACAGCGGCCGCAGGATCAGCCCGTGCGCCTGCGCGACGCGGCTCAGTTCCGTGTCGGCCACCGGCACGTCGAGCCGCGCGGACAGATGCATGCCGCCCGCGCCGCCCGACACCGTCAGCCGCGTATGCAACCGCCGCGCCAGCGCGTCGTGCAGTGCGTCGCGCCGCTCGGCATACACGCGGCGCATGCGCCGCAGATGCCGCGTGAAATGCCCGGCGTCGATGAAATCCGCGAGCGCGCGCTGCTCGACGGCGCGGCCCTGCAGCATCAGCGCGCCCGCCGCGTCGCGCAGCGGCTGCGCAAGCGCGGGCGGCACGACCATGAAGCCGAGCCGCAACGCCGGAAACATCACCTTGCTGAAGGTACCGAGGTAGATCACCGGCGCGTCGTCGGCGAGCCCCTGCACGGCCGCGTGCGGCGTGCCGTGGTGGCGGAACTCGCTGTCGTAGTCGTCCTCGACGATCCATGCGCCGGCCGCGCGCGCCTGCGCGACGAGCGCGAGCCGCCGTTCGAGGCTCATCACCGCGCCGAGCGGATATTGGTGCGACGGCGTGATGTAGACGAGCTTCGGCGGACGATCGCGCCAGTCGTCCGGATGCGGCGCGAGCCCCTGCGCATCGACGCCGATCGGCTCGACGCGCAGGTCGGCCGCGAGAAACGCGTTGCGCGCGCCGTGGTAGCCGGGGTTCTCGATCCATGCGACATCGCCCGCGTCGGCCAGCGCACGAGCGCACAGGTCGAGCGCGCCCTGCGTGCCGTCGGTGACGATCACCTGCGCGGCGTCGCAGCGCACACCGCGCGACGCGCGCAGATAGCCGGCGATCGCGTCGCGCAGCACCGCGTCGCCTTCCGCGGACTGATAGCCGAGCTGCGCCGGCCCCGCCGAGCGCCATGCGCGTTCGATGCAGCGCCGCCACTGCGCGAGCGGGAATGCGTCGACGGCCGGCACGCCCGGCATGAACGGCAGCGATTCGTCGAGGCCGCTCGTCGCGCGCTCGGCCTGCGCGACGCGCCGCGACAGCACCGCCGTAGCGCCGGCGGGCGCCGCGGCGGCGACCTGCGACCCGCGCAACCCCATCCGGGCGACCACCGTGCCCTGCCGCGTGCCGGTCACGAACCCTTCCGATGCGAGCCGCTCGTACGCGTACAGCACCGAGTTGCGCGCGATGCCGAGCTCGTCGGCCAGCGTGCGCGATGCGGCAAGCCGCGTACCCTCGGCGATCCGGCCGCTCAGGATCGCGTCGCGCAGGCACGCGTACAGCCGCTGCTGCTGCGACATCCGCGTGGCCGCGTGCGGCCCCGCTTCGCGCTCGAAGGTCGACAGCAGCAACGCGTAATCCATCGTGGCTCCAGAATGTATCGATGTCATGGGTCTACACATGGTGCCACGAACTTTCTATCGTAGAGGTCTGCGCGCGTTTCCGGCCGTGCCGGCAACGCTTCATTCCATCCATCCTCGAAAGGTTCGCGACCATGAACGCTACCGACACCGGCCTGACCGTACGCCCCGTGCGCGAAGACGATTTCGACAACTGGCTGCCGCTGTGGGACGGCTACAACCGCTTCTACGGCCGCTTCGGCGATACCGCGCTGCCGCGCGAGATCACGCGGCTCACGTGGTCGCGCTTCTTCGACGGCTACGAGCCCGTGCATGCGCGTGTCGCGGAACGCGACGGCCGGCTCGTCGGGCTCGTGCATTTCCTGTATCACCGCAGCACGACGCTGGCCGGGCCGACCTGCTATCTGCAGGATCTCTTCACGCTCGAGCGCGAACGCGGCAAGGGCGTGGGCCGCGCGTTGATCGAAGCCGTGTACGACGCCGCGCAAGCGCAGCGCGCCGAACGCGTGTACTGGCAGACGCACGAGACGAATCGCACGGCGATGCGGCTCTACGACACCGTCGCGGAGAAAACCGGATTCGTGATCTACCGGAAGGTCTTGCCGCGCTGATCATGCGGCGTGCCGCAGGCCGCACGCCGCGCGGCCGCGGCGGTTTCAATCCAGCGGCCGCGCCTTGATCCACAGGAACAGCGGCACGCGCGACCACTGCTTCAGCGTGTCCGTGTCGACGCGATCGGGCGGCGGCTCGCGCAGCGACACGATCGCGAAGCCGGCCGCCTCCAGCGCATCCATGTAGGCCTGGAGCGGCAGCGACCAGCCCGCGAAGTGCATCGACAGCCCGTCGCGCGTTTCCACGCCCTCGAAATGCTCGCTGCCGAAATACGTGCCTTCGAGCACGAACGGCGCGTCGGGCTGCGGCCCCGCGAAACGGCCGCGATCGCGGAACGGATGCACGAGCGACACGAACAGCAGCCCGCCCGGCTTCAGCACGCGACGTGCCTCGCGCAACGCGGCCGCCATGTCGTCGAGGTCCATCAGCACGTTGTATGCCATCACGATGTCGAAGCTGGCCGGATCGAACGGCAGCGAGGCGGCATCGGCGAGCGCGTAGCGGTGCGCCGATGCCGCGCGACGCGCGGCGTCGAGCATCGCGGGCACCGCGTCGCTCGCGGTCACGTCGTAGCCGAGCGCCTTCAGCTCGCGGCTCACGCGGCCCTCGCCGCAGCCGATCTCCAGTGCGCGGCCGGTGCCGCGGCCGAGGTAGGCCGCCAACCCCTCGCGATACTTCCAGAATGCATCGTGGCCCGGCCTGCCGGCCCAGTCGATCCATTGGTCGGCGACGTGCGTCCAGTGTTCCGTGATGGCTTTGCTGTCGGTCATGTTCGCTCCCGATCGGTGTTCGTCGTGCTGGCCCAGGATGCGCATGGTAAGCCGAAGCGGCGGTGCGCGTGAGCGCGTTGCGCGGCTCGAGGCCGCCGCGGCCGGTTTCCGTTTCCGGCGGCGGCGTTCTACAGTGGTTACGACAGACGACATGCGCCGCCGCACATCGTTCGCGTTCGGCGCGCGTGCCGATACCCCCCGATTCCGAGGAACGTCCATGCCGAGTATCGTCGCCGGCCCCGCCGATCTGCCGCCGAGCCCCGTCGCCGCTGAAACGCGGATGGTGCACGACGTCGCCACGCTGCAGCCGTCGGACTACCGTTCGGCCGACGGTGCATCGTGGGTCATCGCCACCCTCACGCCGGCGCCGGACAGCGGCAAAAACGTGACCGGCAATACCTACTTCGATACCGCGAAACGGCAAACCGTCACAGTGCCCGACGCGCGTCGGCGTTACGCGAACCGCGGCACCTGGCAGGTTATCGCGAGTTCCAGCCCGGCGGTGCCCGCCACCGGCCGCTACGACTGGCTCACGCTCGCATGGCTGCCGATCAACGGACGGCCGCTGCCGCAAACACCCGAGCATCTGTATTCGCCGTTCATTCACGGCGGCACGATCGTCTATCGGTGGAATCCGGCCGCGCAAGGCGGCGAGCAGTTCGGCAACGTGCGGATGATCTTTCCGGCGTGGCAGCAGCAGGTCGCGGACGTGCTGCGCGGCGCGCCCGGCGACGTCGCGCAGGCGGCGGCGGCGTCCGCATCGACGCTCGATCGCGTGCAGCAGGACGGCAATCCAATGGCCGCCGTGCTCGACTTCGCCGCCGCGCTGCATGAGGAACCGGCCGACCGGATCGCCGCGCGCCTGCCGGCATTGCTGCGCGCGAGCGACCTGCACGAAGTGTCGGCGATCGTGTTTCAGTGCATCGCCGCATCGCGAGAAGCGGACCGGCCGCGCTTCGTCGAGGCGATCAACGGGTCCGTCGCCTCGATCGACGACGGCGCGCGCCTGCTCGCGATCGCCTACGGCGCATTCGCGGCCGGCAGGGCGAAGCCGCGTCCGTTCAGTGATGCCGAACAGGCCGCGCGCATCAACGACGTATTCACGGCCTTGAAGCAGCGGACGTCGGCACTCGGCGTGCCGGCCGGACAAGGTTCGCCGTGGTACGAATTCTTTACCGCGTACCGGCTTGGCGGTGCGCCTACCGGCTCGAGCGGAAACAGGCAGTAATTACCGGACCTGCGCGATCGTCGGTCGGCCTGATGCGTCGCGAGACTTCGACGAAAGCAACGTCCTCCTGAATGCCGGCGCCCGGCATGCGATTCGGACGCGTCGGGCGGCGCATGGCGCGCGCGGTCGCGAAGGGAACCCGCGTGCGCCCGGTAGGGTCGAAACGTCACATGACCGTCGACGGCATCGCGTTCGCCGGTCGATCCACGATCCCCGCACCCTTTTCTCCCCATGTTGAGCATCGGTCCCTTCTCGATCCGCGTCGTCGCGGTAGCCGCCGCCGCGCTGCTGGCGCGGCTCGTTGCCCGCTTCATCCAGCGCCGCCCGCCCGATGGACATCACAAGAGCGCGTCGAGCCTGATCCTCGACGTGCTGCTGCTCGGGCTGGTCGCCGCGCGTATCGGCTATGTCGCGCAATGGTGGCGCGACTACGCGACGACGCCGCGCGCCATCGTCGCGCTCGGTGACGGCGGCTTCGACTGGCGCATCGGTATCGCCGCCGCGCTGGCGTTCGCCGTCTGGCGGTTGCGTCGCCTGCCCGCGCTGCGCAAACCCGTGGCGGCCGGCATCGTCGCGGGCCTCGCCGCGTGGGGCATCGCGCAAGGCACGCTGGCGACACTGCAGCGCACCGCGCCGCCGTTCGCCGCGCTGCAGCTCGAAACGCTCGATGCGACGCCCGTCCTGCCGCAACGCTTCGCAGGCAAGCCGGTCGTGGTGAACCTGTGGGCGACGTGGTGCGCACCGTGCCGGCGCGAGATGCCGCTCCTCGAACAGGCGCAACGCGATCACCCGGGCCTCACGGTGCTGATGCTCAACCAGGGGGAAAACGCACAGGCCGTGCGCGCGTTCCTCGAACAGCAGGGGCTGCGCTTCGACAACGTGCTGCTCGATCCGTCGTTGCATGCGATGCATGCGTACGGATCGCGCGGGCTGCCCACGACGCTGTTCTTCAATGCGAAAGGCGAACTCGTCGAATCGCACATGGGCGAGCTCACCGCCGCGCGATTGAAGGATGCGGTGGCGCAGCGTTTCGGTCAGTGATGCCGTCGGCCTCCTGCTCGACGCCACGATCGATCGTCGATGGCAGCGCGCGTTCCCGCAGCCGCGGCTGACTCGATCGCCGACACGCCGGCACTTCGACCACCATCGGCGACGCTTACGGCCTCGACAACACCATCACCCGTCCCGACACGCGCTGAAGCTTCAGCCACCCAGTGTCGGCGGTAAACCTGAGCTGCTGCAACGGGAAATCGAATCCCGCCTTCTGTGCGGCGCTGACCACCGCATCGGCGATCCAGCGAATCAGTTCCTTTCCTTCGTCGGTCGTCTGGTGACCGTTCTGGACACCGTAGAAATAGCGGTTCCCTGCGTTGACCTCGTTCTGCAACTGCATCCAGTGCCCCGGGAGGCCGGGCAGGGTCCTGAACAGGTCGGCCACGCGCTGCGTCGTCAGGCCGCGCGCCCACAACGCGCCGTTCACGGCGGGCCGCGCCAGGTTGTGACGGTCTGCGTCCTGTGCCTGTCCCTTGATCTCGCCTTTCAGACTATCGGGTTTCGTCATCGCACTGTCCTCGTGAGGGCCCGGTAAAGGGCCGATTGAATGAATAATGCCGCCGAATAGCGCGCGCACGCGCGTCTTGCACGATACCGCTAATCTCGGAATTGATCGCCTGTCAGGTATATCAGGCCGCGCTTGGCAATATCGCGCGCAAAAATCAGCCTCGTCCGATAGGCGCCGCGACAGCAGGCCGATATGCTTCGTCGGGTGCGGTGCCGGTGAAGTGTCCTGTTCAAGTTCGGAGTGAGCCGGTCATTGAGCTTCGTCGGCGGCGCACCCCGCTTCGTTGCGATCCGGCTTCGGCGCGGGCGCCTGATGGTGGCCGTGGGCGCGGCCACGACGGGGAAAGACGATGTTGAAACAACACGCTGCCATATGCGAACGCCGAGCGTCTGCGCCGAAACCGGATCCTCTTGCCATTCCCGTCATTCCCGCCTGCACACCCCGCCATTATTCAAAAAAGCGTGACACGCATCGATATAATTTCCGAGATATATCGAACGGCACTCCATTGAATTTTCACCATTAAATCGGACTGTTTCGGTTTCCGATTTTCTGAACGATTCCCATTCCCGGCCGAATATTTTTTCATTTATTTTTCGCCATGCTGACTGAACCGTGTTTGAAACTGCAAGCGTTAGCGAGACACGGTGAAGTGCCTTATCCATCGACTTCCAGGAGGAAAGCATGGCCGAATCTCAAACGTCTTCGAATCGCGCCGGCGAGTTTTCGATTCCGCCGAACACCGACTTCCGCGCGATTTTCTTCGCGAATGCTGCCGAGCAGCAGCACATCAAGCTGTTCATCGGCGACAGCAAGGAACCGGCCGCCTATCACAAACTGACCACGCGCGACGGCCCGCGCGAAGCCACGCTGAATTCGGGCAACGGCAAGCTGCGCTTCGAAGTGACGGTAAACGACAAGACGTCGGCCACCGATGCGCGCCTCGCGCCGATCAGCGGCAAGAAATCGGACGGTTCGCCGTTCACGGTCAACTTCGGGATCGTCGTGTCGGAAGACGGTCACGACAGCGACTACAACGACGGCATCGTCGTGCTGCAGTGGCCGATCGGCTGACCTGACGCACGAGTGGCGGCCGCGCCGTGCCGGCCCGCCGTCGTCGGGCCGGCCGGCGGTTCGCGCCCATCAAGCGGCCCTCACGCAGCACCCCAATCCAAAACAGCGTTATCACAGGAGACTTCCATGCCGATCCTTTCGGCTTCGATCAACAGCGCACCCGTCGTCACGTCCGAGACGTACGTCGACATCCCCGGCCTGCATATCGACATCGCCAACGCAGAGATTCGCGACGGGAAACTGCAGGTCATCCTCAACGTGCCGACGCCGTACGCGACCGGCAACAATTTCCCCGGCATCTATTTCGCGATCGCGACGGACAAAGGCGTCGTCGCGGACGGCTGCTTCACCTATTCGTCGAAGGTGCCCGAAAGCACCGGGCGCATGCCGTTCACGCTCGTCGCGACGATCGACGTCGGCAGCGGCGTCACGTTCGTGAAAGGGCAGTGGAAAAGCGTGCGCGGCAGCGCGATGCATATCGATTCGTACGCGAGCATTTCCGCAATCGGCGACACGGCCGCGCAGTCGTCGTCGCAAGGCGGCGGGAATCAGGGCACCGAAACCGGCGGCGGCGCCGGCAACATCGGCGGCGGCGGCGAACGCGACGGCACGTTCAACCTGCCGCCGAACATCAAGTTCGGCGTGACCGCACTCACCAATGCAGCGAACGACCAGACGATCGACATCTACATCGACGACAACCCGAAACCGGCCGTCACGTTCAAGGGCGCGGGCGTGCAGGACCAGAACCTCGGCACGAAGGTGCTCGACTCCGGCAAGGGGCGCGTACGCGTGATCGTGACGGCGAACGGCAAGCCGTCGCGCATCGGCTCGCGGCAAATCGATCTCTTCAAGAAGTCGTACTTCGGAATCGTCGGCTCCGAAGACGGCACCGACGACGACTACAACGACGGCATCGTGTTCCTGAACTGGCCGCTGGGCTGAACCCGACGATGCGCGGCGCGGCAACGCGTGCGCGCCGCCGTCGAACGCGCAATGGCGACGGGGCCAACCGCGCCGGCCACCCGTTGCGAATCGATTCATTCGAGCAGTCATTTGCAGTCCCACGCCGCGCTCCGCGCGCGACGACGGCGAGATCCGCTCACCGGTCGCGCGATGCGAGACATTCCATCAAGACGAGGAAGACATGTCACAACCGTTTACCCATGACGATCTGTACGCCCTGCTGCAACTCGCCGGCAACGATGCAACCGCCGTGCAATCGAACGGCGACCAGGCCGTGCTCGACCGGATGCGTCAGTTCATGACCGCGCAGCTCGTGGAGAAGCTGCCGCAATACGATGTGTTCGTCGACATTGCAACGATCCCGTACAGCTTCGACGTCGGCAGCTGGCAGAACAAGGTGAAGGCCGATGCGGCCGGGCAGGTGATCGCCTGCACGGTGACGTGGGCCGGCGCGCCCGGCGTGCTGCCCGGCGCGGCGGCAAAATTCGGCGTCGGTGCTGTGGTCAACTACTTCTCGAAGGCGACACCGCAGCCGCAACCCACGCAGCCGGACACCACGACGACCGGCGGTGGCGAACGCGACGGCATCTTCAACCTGCCGCCGAACATTGCATTCGGCGTGACGGCGCTCGTCAATTCGGCCGCGCAGCAGACGATCGAAGTCTTCGTCGACGACAACCCGAAACCGGCCGCAACGTTCCAGGGCGCCGGCACGCAGGACGCGAACCTGAACACGCAGATCGTGAACTCGGGCAAGGGGAAGGTGCGCGTGGTCGTGACGGCGAACGGCAAGCCGTCGAAGATCGGTTCGCGCCAGGTCGACATCTTCAAGAAGACCTATTTCGGGCTGGTCGGCTCCGAAGACGGTACGGACGGCGACTACAACGACGGCATCGCGATCCTGAACTGGCCGCTGGGTTGACGGGCTGACCGTTAAACGGAAGGCAAGCGCCGGGCGCTGATTGGCCCGGCGCTTGCCTTTATTGCTTCCGATGCCCGCCGGGAACATCGCACACGGGCATCACAAGCACCGGATGGATAGCCTGAAACATGACGTGGTCGCGCCTGCACCCGGCACGCCGGGCGAGCACGGGCGACGTCGCGACATCAGCCGTCATGCCGGGCGCCACGTTGTGACGTCGCGAGCGGCGCCGTCAAGCTGGCCGCGGCCAACTGCGTGCGCGCGGCGTAGGCCACGCGGTTGAACGCGACACGCTGCTCACCCTTCAGTTTCGCTGCCTTTGCCGCCTGCACGAGGCCGATCGGATCGACAAGACGGCCGTGTTGCCGGACCTCGAAGTGCAGATGCGGGCCGGTCGCGGTCCCGGTACTGCCGACCGCGCCCACCCGTTGGCCGCGGGCAACCCGCGCACCGGTTCGCAGCGTGGGCTCGAACGCCGACAAGTGCGCGTAGTACGACGCATAGCCACCGTCATGACGGATCACCACATACTTGCCGTAACCGCGCGGCTCGGTGCCGATGAACGTCACGACGCCGCGCTCGGAGGCGTGGACGGCGCGCCCTGTCGGCGCGGCAAGATCGACGCCCGAATGCACGTGGCGCGCGCCGGTCACCGGATGCACGCGCGCGCCGAAGCGCGAACTGGTGCGTGTCGACCGGACCGGCATCGCGAACCGGGTGCCTTCGAACCGCATGCCGTCGAGATCGTAATAGGCGCCCGGTACACCCGCTCCGGGGGCGAACCACACGGCCGCGACGCGCTGGCCGCGAAAGCGGATGTCGAGCGCCGTCACGCGCACGCCGCCCGGCAGTGCCGCGTCGTCATCGGATTCGAATGCGACACGGAAGGTGTCGCCGGTCGCGCCGTGCCGCTTCGGGTCGATACGACCGGCCAACATGCGCGTCAGCTGCGCCACGACACCGTCGGGCAATTCGGCACGCGCCAGCGACGCACGCAGGCTGCCGGTGATCGCACCGGCCCGCGTGCCGCTCTCCTGCTCCGCGAGCACGAACGGTTGCGCGGCCGCCAGATCGACACGACGCGATGCGAATGCCGAAGGCGCGCCGATCGCGGGCAGATGCGATGCAAACCCATAATCGAAACGCCCTGCGTAACCGCGCTCGATCGCACCCCGCGCCGCATCGCAAAGGACAACGTACGGCGCACAGGCGCCGGCACGCACGACGAACATGCCGGGATAGGCCTCCGCACGCACACGCACCGCCTCCGAATCCGCCACGATGCGCGGAATCACCGTCGACGCAAGCAAGCCGCCCCAGACAGTGCGAGCGGAATTGAAGAAAGGCACGTCGACAAGGTCGGCCGCTTGCGCCGCCACGGGCGCGGACGGCTCGGCATCGGTGGATGCCAGCGCCATCGCGCCCTGTGTGCCGGCAAGCCACGCCGCCGCAACGACACCGCGCAGCAGCGCGCGGCGAATGGGAAAGCGGATGGCACCGCGTTGCGCGGATCGACCTCGTTCGCGTGCGAGACGTAAACACAGGTCGAACCGCATCGCGTCGTCACTCGCTATCTATGAAAACTGGAAATCAACCGGGTATCGCGGAGGAAAGAGCGTCGCGATCCGGTAGCCTGGAGGCGAGTGTACTGGCGCGACCAACATCGCTGAATAGGACCAATCCGATTTGGTCAGACGTTGTCTTAGTACATGAACGAAAGATAAAAATCGCTGCAAAAAATGCGCGGGATGCGCCCCTTCGGTCGCGTGACACCGCGCATGGCTGTACAGTCGAGGGTTGCCCGCGCACGCGCGCCTGCCCGCCCGGCCACGGCGGGTGCGCCGCCCGTCGCGCCTTCTGTCCTCAACCCGGAATCCCGTCATGTTTCTCGATCATCTTCATCCGGAACGCTGGACGTTCCTGTGGAACGCGTTGTCCACGCTGTCGCTCAGGCTCTGCGCCGCCCTCGCGCTGCTCGTCGCGGGCTGGTGGCTGTCGAAACGCATCGGCAACTGGCTGAGCCGGCTGCTCGCGAACAAGGAGCGCGTCGACGACACGCTGCGGCCGATCCTCTGCGACGTCGCCGTGTGGGGCATCCGCATCGTCGCGATCGTCGGCGCGCTGTCGCAGCTGGGCATCGAAACCGCGAGCATCGTCGCGGTGCTCGGCGCGGCCGGCCTCGCGATCGGGCTCGCCTTGCAGGGCACGATGCAGAACATCGCGGCCGGCATCATGCTGTTGCTGCTGCGGCCGTTCAAGGTGGGCGACTACATCGACGGCGGCTCGAGCGTCGCGGGGACGGTGGACGAAGTCGGCCTCTTCATGACGCGGCTGACGAAGCCGGACGGCATCTGCGAATACGTGCCGAACAGCGCGCTGTGGGGCAGCGCGATCCGCAATTACACGCGCAATCCGACGCGCCGTCTCGATCTCGAGGTGGAAGTGTCGGTGCACGACGACATCGATCGTGCGCTCGACGCGCTGCGCGCGCTGGCCGAAGCCGATCCCGACGTGCTGACGGAACCGGCACCGGACGTGATGGTGATGCGCTTCGACGACAGCACGGCGATCGCGAACATGCGCGTGTGGACGCATACCGACAAGTTCTGGGCGATGCGCTGGCGCCTCGCGCGCCAGGTGCGCAAGACGCTCGCCGAGGCGGACTGCGCGTTGCCGATCCGCACGCGCGAACTGCACATCGTGCATGACGCCGAACAGCAGCGCCGGGCCGACCCGCGCCGCGTACAGGCGTCGTAAGACGTCGGGGCGCACGAGCGCGCATGGCGCGCTGCGTCGTGCGCCCCGCTCGCGTCACATCCTGACGATATCGAGCAGCGCCTTCTTGCCGCTCTTGTATGTGAATACCGAGATCGCACCGTGCTTCAGGTCGCCCTGCGGCGTGAAGCTCGTTTCGCCGATCACGCCGCGATAGTCGGTCGCCGGCATCGCGGCCAGCACCTTCGCCGGCTCCGTGGAGTTCGCGCGCTTCATCGCGTCGACGATGATGTACACCGCGTCGTACGAGAACGGCGCATACACCTGCATCGGCTGGCGATAGCGCGCCTCGTAACGCTTCACGAACGCCGCGCCGCCCGGCATCTTCTCGAGCGCGATGCCGGCTTCCGAGCACACGACGTTGTCCGATGCCGGGCCCGCGAGCTTCGGCAGGTCGGTCGAGCACACGCCGTCGCCGGCGAGGATCTTCGCGCGCATGCCGAGCTGGCGCGCCTGCTTCGCGAGCGGACCGCCGGTCGCGTCCATCCCGCCGTACATGATCGCGTCGGGGTTCTCGCCCTTGACCTTCGTGAGGATCGCGCGGAAGTCGATCGCCTTGTCGTTGGTCGCATCGCGCGAGACGATCTTCATCCCGGCCGCTTTCGCCGCCTTTTCGAATTCGGTCGCGAGGCCCTGCCCGTACGCGGTCGAATCGTCGACCACGGCCACCGTCCTGATGCCCAGGTGCTTCGCCGCATACATCGCGAGCGCGGGCCCTTGCTGCGCATCGGTCGCGACGACGCGATAGGTCGTCTTGAAGCCCTGCTGCGTGTAGGTCGGGTTGGTCGCGGCCTGCGAGATCTGCACGACGCCGCCGTCGCGATAGACGCGCGATGCGGGAATCGACGTACCCGAGTTGTGATGGCCGACGACGCCGACCACCTTGTCGTCGACGAGCCGCTGCGCGACCTGCGTCGCGGTGCGCGGGTCGCCCGCGTCGTCCTGCGCGTCGAGCTGCAGCGTGACCTTCCTGCCGCCGATCACGAGCCCCTTCGCGTTGATTTCCTCGACCGCGAGCCGCGCGCCGTTCTCGCTGTCCTTGCCGAGATGCGCGATCGCGCCGGTCAGCGGCGCGACGTGCCCGATGCGCACGATCTCGTCCGCGTGCGCGGACAGCGCGAATAGTGCACACGCCAGAGCGACCGCGCATGCCGTCTTGTTCCGATGCCGATTCATGTTCGTCTCCTTCCTTGTCTCTGTTGGTTCGTGATCCATACCATCGTCGATTGCAGGCAAAGCGATGCGCTCACGCGCGCCCTTCGAAGCCGAGCAGCACGTTCACCGCGTTGATACCGATTTCCTCGACCATGTAGCCGCCTTCCATCACGAACAGCGTCGGCAGGTTCAGGCGCGCGAGCGCTTCGCCGATCCGCAGGTAGTCGGGCGAGCGCAGCTTGAAATGGCTGATCGGATCGTGCTCGAACGTGTCGACGCCGAGCGACACGACGAGCAGGTCGGGCGCGTGCTTCGCGATCGCGGCAGTGGCGTGGCCTAGCGCCGCCGAGTAGGTGTCCCACTGCGTGCCCTTCGGCAGCGGCAGGTTCAGGTTGAAGCCTTCGCCCGCGCCCGCGCCGCGCTCGTCGGCATGGCCCGAGAAGTACGGATACGACACCGCCGGCTCGCCGTGCAGCGACGCGAACAACACGTCCGAACGCTCGTAGAAGATGTCCTGCGTGCCGTTGCCATGATGGAAGTCGACGTCCAGCACCGCCACGCGCGCCGCACCGCTCGCGATGCCGTGCTGCGCGGCGATCGCCGCGTTGTTCAGATAGCAGTAGCCGCCCATGTACTCGCGGCCCGCATGGTGGCCGGGCGGGCGGCACAGCGCGAACGCCGCACGCATGCCGCCGTTCGACAGCAGGTCGGCGCCGGTGAGCGCCGAGTTCGCACTCGCGCGCACCGCGTCCCACGTGCCGGCGTTGATCGGCGCACCGGCATCCATCGAGAAGAAGCCCAACTTGCCGTCGATGAAGTCCGGCAGCGTCGCCGCCGACGGCATCGCGCGCACCGGCCACACGAGCGGCAGCGCCTGGCAGGTGCGGCCGGTCGCGGCCCATTCGTCCCATGCGCCGGCGAGAAAGTCGACATAGCGCGCGCTGTGCGCGCCGGCATAGCTCGAGCGGTCGAACGCGCGCGGTGCGATCACGTCGCCGAGGCCGGCCGCGCGGACCTGCGCGAGCACCGTTTCGGCGCGAAGGGGGTTCTCGAACGAATCGGTGATCGCGCCGTCCTTCAGTTCGACGCCGCGATGCAGATGGTGATCGCTGCTGTAGACCGTGAGCATGGTTGACCGTTGCAGTGAAGGCTGTGAGGGGTGGCAACAGTCTATTGAGGCCAGCCGGCAATAACTTTGCTTTTCAACTCTTCGTTTCGTACAATTTTGAGAAAACCGTCTACGGAGACCCGGAAATGAGCAAAAATCGCGCTTCGGTGGAGCTGGACGGCGTCGATCGCGCGATGCTCCGCCTGCTGCAGGAAGACGGCGCGCTGTCCAACGCGACGCTCGGCGAACGGTTGGCGCTGAGCGTCACGCCGTGCTGGCGGCGGCGCAAGCGGCTCGAGGACGAAGGCGTGATCACCGGCTACCAGGCGAACCTCGACCGCCGCGCGCTCGGCATGAACGTGTTCGCGTTCGTGCAGGTCACGTTCAACATGCATTCGGACCAGGATTCGGATCACTTCGAGGACGTGATGCGGCGTCACGACGAAGTGACGTCGTGCCACAAGATCACCGGCGCGGCCGACTACATTCTCCAGGTCGTCGCCGCCGATCTCGACACGTATGCGGAATTCGTCGAACGCGTGCTGCGAAAGCAGGCTGGCGTGTCGTCGATCCAGTCGAGCCTCGCGCTGCGCGAGGTCAAGTTCTCGTCGCGCGTGCCGGTGCCGGATGCGTGATCGATCAAGCGCCCTCGCACGGGCATCCGCTGTCGACCTTCATCCCATGGAGCGCTACCGTATGAAACATTGCATTCCTTCCGCGCCGCTTGCCGCCGCGATCGCTCTCGCGTTTGCATTGGGCGCGTGCGCGACGCAACCGCCTGCCCCGCTTCCACCCAATGTCGCCGGGCAGGACACGCAGGGCACGCAGACCGCCCAGGCTGCCGAGACCGCCCCGCCGATGGTCGGCGGCGATCGCGACGCGCACGGCTGCATCGGCTCGGCCGGCTATGCGTGGTGCGAAGCGACCCGACAATGCGAGCGCCCGTGGGAACTCGCGAAGGCGCATGGTTTCGCGAACTCGGCGCAGGGGTACGAGCAGTTCTGCCGGAACGGCGCAGCGAAGTGAAGTAATGCGATGTGACCGGGTCGCGATGCAACGTCGCGCCCCGATGAAGCGCGAGCGCGATGCGCGTCATGCCCGTCGCGCGCGTTTCGCCCCGCCGATCCCGCCGTTTTTCCCGTTCCGCGCACCGTCATTCCGGAAACCCGGACACACAAAAAACCCCACGAAATCAGGGATATTCCGCGCGAGCGACACGGCAATCGAGTTCGGTTATATTACGCGCCCCTTGCCATCCCGCCCCGTGGAACGCATTGCGCGCGGCCGCTTTCGACGCGGCCTGAAACGCCTTCCGGCGAGGCCCGCAGCAAGGGCCTGCGCGCCCGTCGCACGACCGTGAAGCAGCTGATTGCACGAGCACATGAAGCCGATCCGAAGGTGTCCTTCGCAACGGCTTCGCGTGCGCAAATGCAACGGCGAACGCGGTCGATCCGGAATTCCGGATTCGCGGTCCGGATCTCCGGATGCGCGATCCGGTTGCGAATCCGCATCGGCCGGGCGGCATGGCAAACCGATGCATCCAAGTTGAAAAAGGGATCTGCTGTGATCAAAACGTTACGGGTAATACTGTCGGCGCTCGCGCTGTGCGTCGCGACGTCGTCCGCGCATGCCGCCGATACGAAGAAGGTCGACGTCCTGCTGGTGGGCGGCGGCATCATGAGCTCGACGCTCGGCGTGTGGCTGCACGAGCTGCAGCCCGACTGGTCGATGACGATGGTCGAGCGCCTCGACGGCGTCGCACTGGAAAGCTCGAACGGCTGGAACAACGCGGGCACCGGCCACTCCGCGCTCGCCGAGCTGAACTACACGCCGGAGAAGGCGGACGGCAAGATTGACATCTCGAAGGCAATCGAGATCAACGAGTCGTTCCAGATCTCGCGCCAGTTCTGGGCCTGGCAGGTCCGGCAGGGCGTGCTGAAGAACCCGCACTCGTTCATCAACTCGACGCCGCACATGAGCTTCGTGTGGGGCGACGACAACGTCCGCTTCCTGAAGAAGCGCTACGACGCGCTGCAGGCGAGCCCGCTGTTCCGCGGCATGCAGTATTCGGAAGACTACGACCAGATCAAGCAGTGGGTGCCGCTGATGATGGAAGGCCGCGACCGCAACCAGAAGGTGGCGGCGACGTGGACGCCGATCGGCACCGACGTGAACTTCGGCGAGATCACGCGCCAGTTCGTCGGCTACCTGAAGACGCAGCCGAACTTCACGCTGTCGCTGTCGAGCGAAGTGCGCGAGATCTCGCGCAACGCGGACGGCACGTGGCACGTGTCGTGGGTCAAGCTGCACTCGGATGAACCGCCGCAGGCCGTCGAGGCGAAGTTCGTGTTCATCGGCGCGGGCGGCGGTGCGCTGCACCTGCTGCAGGCGTCGGGCATCCCCGAGGCGAAGGACTACGGCGCGTTTCCCGTGGGCGGCTCGTTCCTCGTGACCGACAACCCCGAGGTCGTGAAGCGCCACCTCGCGAAGGCGTACGGCAAGGCGTCGGTCGGCTCGCCGCCGATGTCGGTGCCGCACCTCGACACGCGCATCATCGACGGCAAGAAGATCATCCTGTTCGGGCCGTTCGCGACGTTCTCGACCAAGTTCCTGAAGAACGGCTCGTACTTCGACCTCGCGAAGAGCACCAACCTGCACAACGTCGCGCCGATGATGCGCGTGGGCGTCGACGAATTCCCGCTCGTCGAGTATCTCGCCGGACAGCTGATGCTGTCCGACGACGACCGCTTCAACGCGCTGAAGGAATACTTCCCGGACGCGAAGAAGGAAGACTGGCGCCTGTGGCAGGCCGGCCAGCGCGTGCAGATCATCAAGCGCGACCCGAAGAAGGGCGGCGTGCTGAAGCTCGGCACCGAGATCGTCAGCTCGCAGGACGGCAGCATCGCGGGCCTGCTCGGCGCATCGCCGGGCGCGTCGACGGCCGCGCCGATCATGCTGAGCCTGTTGCAGAAGGTGTTCAAGGACAAGGTCGCGACGCCCGAATGGCAGCAGAAGCTCCGCCAGATCGTGCCGAGCTACGGCACGAAGCTGAACGACAGCCCGGCGAAGGTTGTCGAGGAATGGACCTATACGAGCGGCGTGCTGCAGTTGTCGCCGCCGCCGAAGATCGACCTGACGGCGCCGTCGCAGGCGACGGGCACGGCTCCGGCGCGCCCCGCGAAGGCGGCGGCCGACATGGCGCTGTAACGCGTCCGGTCCCGTTTCGCCGCATCGCACGGCCGCCCTTCGGGGCGGCCGTTTTTCATCGCGAATGCGGACGGCGCAGCGTGCTGCGTCCTGCGTAGGCTTCACCGGCTGCCATACCGCCGGCCGCACCACGGCCGATCGCCCGCTGCCGGGGCCGTCCGCCACCGGCCCTCCGCCACCGGCCGTCCGCCACCGGCCCTCCGCCGCCAGCCGAACCGCTGCCGATCGCCCGCTGCGGGCCGCGCGGGGCCGGTCGCCCCAGCCACCGTCCCGCATCCGCTAGAATTGCGGGCACGCGCGACACCGTCGCCACCGATCCACCATCCGCATCGACGCGGTCCACGCGACCGCCGGTGCGGCCCGCGCCCGAGCCGCGCGAGCGCCGCACTTCGTTGCCGCGCCCGCCCGGGCGCGCCACCAACCGAATTCAGCTGGAGAAAGACCGTGTTTACTTGCCGAAACCAGAGCTGCGGCACGCAGTGGGAAACGTCCGACGTCGTCATCAAGGACGAAGGCCAGGGGCTGCTGTTCCGCTGCCCGCTGTGCGGCGCGCGCAACTATCTAGAACGCTTCGAGGACGATGAAGGCAACGTCGCCTACGAACAGATGGAAGGCAAGCCTTACCTCGGGGACCTCGAATGACGCAGCCGACCGCCACGCCCTTCAGCGCGCTGCCGCTGACGCCCGCCACGCTCGCGAACCTCGCGCAGCTCGGCTATGTCGACATGACGCCGATCCAGGCCGCGAGCCTGCCGATCGCGCTGGCCGGCCAGGACCTGATCGCGCAGGCGAAGACGGGCAGCGGCAAGACCGCCGCGTTCTCGCTCGCGCTGCTGGCGCGCCTCGACACGCGCCGCTTCGACGTGCAGGCGATGATCCTGTGCCCGACCCGCGAGCTCGCCGACCAGGTCGCGCAGGAAGTGCGCCGCCTCGCGCGCGCCGAGGAAAACGTGAAGGTGCTGACGCTGTGCGGCGGCACGCCGATGCGCCCGCAGGCGCAGAGCCTCGAGCACGGCGCGCACATCGTCGTCGGCACGCCGGGCCGGATCATGGATCACCTCGACCGCGGCAACCTGAAGCTCGACGCGCTGAACACGCTCGTGCTCGACGAAGCCGACCGGATGCTCGACATGGGCTTCTTCGACGACATCGCGAAAGTCGCGCGCATGTGCCCGACGACGCGCCAGACGCTGCTGTTCTCGGCGACCTACCCGGACGGCATCGCGAAGCTGAGCCAGCAGTTCCTGCGCAATCCGAAGGAAGTGAAGCTCGAGGAGCGCCATGACGACAGCAAGATCCGCCAGCGCTTCTACGAAGTGACGGAAACCGAGCGGCTGCACGCGGTCGGCCAGTTGCTGAACCACTACCGGCCGGTGAGCACGATCGCGTTCTGCAACACCAAGCAGCAATGCCGCGACCTGCTCGACGTGCTGCACGCGCAGGGCTTCCACGCGCTCGCGCTGCACGGCGAGCTCGAACAGCGCGAGCGCGACCAGGTGCTGATCCAGTTCGCGAACCGCAGCTGCTCGGTGCTGGTCGCGACCGACGTGGCCGCGCGCGGGCTCGACATCGCGCAGCTCGAGGCCGTGATCAACGTCGACGTGACGCCCGACCCCGAAGTGCACGTGCACCGTATCGGCCGCACCGGCCGCGCGGACCAGGAAGGCTGGGCGCTGAGCCTCGCCAGCATGGACGAGATGGGCCGCGTCGGCGCGATCGAGCAGGCGCAGAAGCGCGACGTCGAATGGCATCCGCTCGCGGAACTGAAGCCGGCCGGCAACGACACGCTGCTGCCGCCGATGGAAACGCTGCAGATCCTCGGCGGACGCAAGGACAAGATCCGCCCGGGCGACGTGCTCGGCGCGCTGACCGGCGACGCGGGGTTCGACGGCAAGCAGATCGGCAAGATCAACGTGACCGAGTTCTCGACCTATGTCGCGGTCGAGCGCGGCGTCGCGCGCGACGCGCTGCGCAAGCTCAATGCGGGGAAGATCAAGGGCAAGCGGGTCAAGGTCCGGTTGATGGACGAAGAGTGACCTGAAGTGGCGCGGCTGTCACGGCAGCCGCGCCGCCGCATCACGTCAGCTCGGGATACCCGTGCGCGGCCGCGTCCCGCGCGAACCCGGCAATCGTGTCGTACGCGCCCGGCGGCAGGCGCTCGAATCCCTTCAGCCGCAGTGCGTTCGCCCGGGCCGGATCGAGCGCGACCGCGTGATCGAGCGCATCGCGCAACGCGTCCACGAACCGCCCTTCCAGCGCTTTCGACGCGATCAACGGCAACCCCGGCGCGGACGCCGTCATGCCGATGATCCGGATCTCTTTCAACAACTCGGGCAGCGCGTCACGCACGTACGCGAAGGTCACGCAATCGATCGCCGCGCAATCGGCAACGCCTGCCGCCAGCGCGCGCAGCACGTTCAGGTGCGAGCCGAACGGCACGACCGAACCGAAGAAACGCCCGTCGTGCGCATGCGGCGCGACCGCGTGCCGGAACGCGTTCATCCCGCTGTGCGAATCCGCGCCGTTGAAGGCGGCTCGCAATCCGCGACACGCAGCCAGCGTCGTCACGCCGCCCGCATGCACGCGCGCCGACGCGACCAGCACGCTGCTGTAGCGCGCGCCGTCGCAGCCGGGGGCATCGAAGGCCGGTGTCGCAATCAGGTGCGCGGTATCGCGCAATCCGAGCATCCGGTACGGATAACCGCACGTCTGCGACAACAGCAGGTCGTTGCGGCGCCACAGCGCATGCAGATCCCCGAACGGCTCGTCGAGCAACGCGACGCCGGCCGGCCCGCCGGCGCGCGCGAACGCATCGAGCGCGTCATGCAGCAGCGCGCGCCACAGCGCGGCGTGACGCGGCGTCACGTTGTACATCGGCAGTCCGGCGATCCATAGGCTCATGCGGGCATTCTACGCATTGGCGGCGCCCTGGAGAAAGCCCTTTTGCCCGGGCGTCGCCGGGGTCCAGCACGCGGCCGGGGCCGGGGCGGCCAATGCTTATCGGCCGCGCAGCGATAAGCAAATCCGAATTGCTTGGTTGGCCTGACTACGCGGCCCGGTTAGCGTTCCAGTGTCGCGACGCCGTCGCATGCCGCTTCAGCGGCTGACCGCGAGCCGCGACGCCTGTCGGCCAACCGCATCGCAGCCCGCACCTGCGCGATCGTCCGCTACCGGTTATCCGTATATCGCCCGCTTCACCCGCTTCATCCGCCCCAGCACCATGGCCGAATACTTCGACGTCGACCACGCGCGCGCGATCGCCGCGCTCGACGCCCGCTTCACTGCCCGTACCGAGTGGCCGACCTGGCTGCTGGTCGTCGCGATCTACGGCGGCTGGCTCGCCGTGCTGCTGCTCGTGCGTGCCGAGCGCCTGTCGCTCGCGGCCGCGACGCCGCCGCTGATCCTGCTCGGCGCGTGGCACATGTCGCTGCAGCACGAGCTGCTGCACGGCCATCCGACGCGCTCCGCGTTCGTGAACCGGCTGCTCGGCTATCCGCCGCTGACGATCTGGTACCCGTACACGCTCTATCGCGACACGCACCTCGACCATCACCGCGACGAGGACCTGACCGTGCCGGGCGTCGACCCGGAAACGAACTACGTGTCGCGCGAGCAGTGGGCGCGGCTGCCGCGCTGGCGTCGCGCGCTGACGGTTGCGCGCACCACCTTCGTCGGACGTCTCGTGTTCGGGCCGCCGACGAGCATCGCCGCGATGTTCGCCGACGCGTTCGCCGCGTTCCGGCGCGGCGACTTCCGCTATCTGCCGATGTGGGCGACGCACGCCGCCTGCGTGGTCGCGCTGCTCGCATGGCTGCAGTGGGCGATCGGCGTGCCGTGGTGGTACTACCTGCTGGCGGTGACGTGGCCCGCGCTGTCGCTCGCGATGATCCGTTCGCTGTTCGAGCACCGCGCCGCACGGCATCCGAAGGCGCGCATCGCGATCAACGAGGCCGGTTTTGCGATGCGGCTGCTGTACCTGAACAACAACTACCACCTCGTGCATCACGACCTGCCGAGGCTGCCGTGGTACGACCTGCCGCGCGCGTACCGGATGCGGCGCGACGCCTATGCGGAGAAATGCGGCGGCTTCGTGATCCGCGGCGGGTATCGCGAACTGCTGGCGCGCCATGCGTGGACGCCGACCGACACGCCCGTGCACCCGTTCGACCAGGGCACGGCATCGCTGTCGACGGGCGGCGGTGCGAAAGTCGCCGCGGTCGACGGGTATCTTCAGATCAGTACGTAACGCGCGAGCTGGGCCGCGCTTCGCCGTGAAGCCGCCCGATCCAACGACGCGACGACGCGCGCCAAGCCGCCCCGGCGCGCGTTCATTACAAAAAGCCGACAACGCCGAGCTTCATCGGCGAATTGCCAATTCCACCGGCAATGTCCAGAATGACGGCTCGTCCGGGCTTCCAACAATCATTCGCTCCGGCTCAGCCTCCCGGCCGCGCGCCGCACTCCCCTACGACGATGCAACCGAACACCTCGCCGGGCGCGATCCGCTCGATCGGCAACGACTGGTCCGTCTCCGCGGTCACCGCGGGCTTTCTGGCGGTGCTGATTTCCTACGCGGGCCCGCTCGCGATCTTCTTCCAGGCGTCGCAGGCCGCGCATGCGTCCAACGATATGGTGGCTTCGTGGGTCTGGGCGATCTCGATCGGCGCGGGCGTGTCGGGGCTGTTCGCGAGCTGGAAACTGAAGGTGCCGGTCGTGACCGCATGGTCGGCGCCCGGCACCGCGCTGCTCGTCGGCCTCTTCCCGCAACTGACGCTGAACCAGGCCGTCGGCGCGTACATCACGGCCGCGCTGATCATCCTCGTGATCGGCATCACCGGCTATTTCGACCGGCTCGTGCGCCATATTCCGCGCGGCATCGCGTGCGGGATGATGGCCGGCATCCTGCTGCCGTTCGGCATGCGCGCGTTCTCCGCCGCGACCGCGCAGCCGGTGCTCGGGTTCGGGATGATCGCCGCGTACGTGATCTTCAAGCGCCTGCTGCCGCGCTACAGCATCGTGCTCGTGCTGCTGACGGGCGCCGCGCTCGCGACGCTGCTCGGGATGGCGCATCTCGGCAACGTGTCGCCGAGCATCGCGCGCCCGGTCTTCATCGCCCCCGAATGGACGCTCGGCACGACGCTCAGCCTCGCGCTGCCGCTCGTCGTCGTCAGTCTCACCGGCCAGTTCCTGCCGGGGATGACGATCCTGCGCGTGTCGGGCTACCACACGAGCGCGCGGCCGATCATCACGGCAACCAGCGTGATGTCGCTCGCGGTCGCGTGCTTCGGCGGGATCACGATCGTGGTCGCGGCGATCACCGCGGCGCTATGCACCGGCAAGGACGCGCACGAGGATCCGGACCGGCGTTATATCGCGGGCATCGCGAACGGCGTGATCTACCTGATCGGCGGCCTCTTTGCCGGCACCATCGTCACGCTGTTCTTCGCGCTGCCGAAGGCGTTCGTCGCGATCCTCGCGGGGCTCGCGCTGATCGGTGCGATCGGCGCGAACGTGCACGGGATCTTCGAGGACGAGGCCCATCGCGAAGCGTCGGTGATCACGTTCCTCGCGACCGCTTCGGGGATGACGTGGCTCGGGCTCGGATCGGCGTTCTGGGGGATCGTGATCGGGTCGATCGCGTATGCGGTGTCCGGCAGGGCGCGGCGGCAGGCGTAACGCGCATCCTTTCAGCCGCCACCCGGCTCACCGCGCGTGCACGCGCACCAGCGTCGCGAGCGCCTCCGCCAGTGTCGTCGTGCCATACACGCGCTCCGACACGCCGGCCTCGACATCGATCTGCCCCGCGTTGTGCACGTCGTACAGATCGACGATCAATTGCGCATGCCGTTCGCTGAGCCCCGCGCGCAACAGCGTCGCGGTCCATGCGTCGCGCGGCAGTTCGCGCGCGACGATCTCGCGGTCGGCCGCCGCGCCGAGCGTATCCGCGATGTCCCGCACGCTCGCGCGCTGCGGCCCTTCGATGCTGACGATACGCGGCCCATTGCCGGTTTCGGCGGGATCGAGCAGCAACCGCGCCGCCGCGACACCCACATCGGGCGCCCAGACCGTCGGAAACACCTTGTCGACCGGATGGTGAAAGCTCGGCAGCACACCGTTTGCGAGCGCGACGGGCAACACGCGCGTCCAGTTCTGCAGGTGCTCGGCCGAGCGCAGCAGCGTGAGCCGCGTCGGAACCGCCTTCACCGCTTCTTCCAGACGATGAAAGAGCCGCGTGATGCCCGTGTTGCCTTCACGCTCCGCGCCGTAGTCCGACAGCGCGAGCAGCGCCGGCGGCGGATTCGCGGCAAGTGCGCCGGTCACGATGTCGATCGTCCGCTCCATCGTTGCCGCGGGGTCGCTGTCGGCGACCGGCACCGGACACAGCATCTGCACGGCTTGCGCGCCATCGATCGCCGCCGCAACCGCGCGCGCGTCGGTCAGGTCGGCAATCGCGACGTCGCAGCCGAGTTGCGCGAAACGATCGCGCCGGCGTGTGTCGCGGAGCACCGCGCGCACGGGATGGCCTGCCTGACGCAGGGTCGTTGCAGTCGACAGTCCGACGTTGCCTGATGCGCCGAAAATCACGAACACGATCCGCTCCTGGGGGATGAAGGTGATGTGATTGTCGGTGCGCATCGCCAACGTGACGCGCACGGACGGATGACGCGAGCAGGAAAGGATGACGGATCAGGCGCGTGCCGGATTTGTCCGCTGCATGGCAGGAACCGGACGTTGTTCGGCACGGTGTTGAACGCTTGCGATCGAGCCTTGCGTGGTGTGCTGCGAGCCCTACTCATGCAGCCGGATCGGCGCATTGCCTGCGCGTTACGAATCGTGGATTCACTGATCGTCGTCGCGCACGCGCGGACCATTCAGCCACCGCGCTCGATCAACGGTCGTCGCCGTCATAAGCGAGCCTCAGCCCACCCCGCGCCCCTGACCGCGCGATCTCCGTCGGCGTCGCGCCCAGCACGCGATTCATCCAGTTCGCCATGTGGCTCTGATGCGCAAACCCGGCTTCGAGCGCGATCTGGCTGATGCTGAGCCGGCCTTCGAGCAGCAACGCCTTCGCACGCTCGACCCGGCGCCGCACCACGTACTGATGCACCGGCATCCCGAGCGTCTCGCGAAACAGCACCTTGAAATGCGGCACGCTGATCGACACGAGCGCCGCGAGTTCGGCGAGCGTCATGCGCCGCTCGAGGTTGGCCTCGACATAGTCGATCACGCGGGCCGCCGCCTTCGGCGCAAGCGTACGCCGGCGCTCGCGGAACGCCGGCTGGCTGTCGACCAGCCGCGCGACGAGCGCCGTGCACAGGCTCTCCGCATAGAGCGGGTCTGACGCGTCTTCCGCCTCGAGTTCGGCGGCCATCGCCCACGCGATGTGCTGCAGGCGCGGATCGCGCACCTGCAGCCGCCGGCGGATCTGCGCCTGCGACGGCTTCAGTTCGAGTTGCTCGAACGTGCGCCGCACGAACGTGTCGCTTAGCGCGATGTGCAGGATCCGGCAGTCGGCGCTGTCGGTCCACCGGCCCGGCAGGCCGGCGGGAATCACGTCGACGTCGCCGTGCGCCTGGATGCGCGACACGCGTTCGCCATCGCACACGCAATCCGCGCGCACGGGCGAACCGATATGCACGCCGATGCGGTGATGCTCGGCGGCCGGAATCCGGTACGTGCCCGCGCGAATCTCCAGCAACGACGCGCCGAAGCCGCGCCAGCCGAGCCCGCGGCTGGAGCGCAGGCTGACCGGCACGCCGTTGTCGGTCGGCGCGGCGAGAATCGGATCGCTCATGGTTCCCCTCCAGCAGATCGGGTGTCGAACGCGCATTGTGACGCTTTTCCGCGGTGCTTGCCGGGCCTGGACACCCGTTCCCGCAGCGCGCGGAAAAAGATCATCCGTTTCTGCTCAAACCGATCCGCGCCTGCGCGCCGGCAAGCGCCGACACGCCTACGATCGCCTCATCCGACACCTACGGAGCCCGTCATGCCCGATTGCCGCCCGTTTCGCGCGACGTTCGCCGCGCCGCCGCCGTCCGGGGCCACCCGCGTTGCTTCCCGCCGCGCTTCCCGCCCTGTTTCCCGTCCTCGCTCCGGCAGTATCCGCGCGACACTCGTCGCACGCTGCCTGCTCATGATCGGCTGGTATCGGCTCGAGCGGCTGCTCGCGTCGATTCCCGACAGCAACGACGACTTCGGGATCGTTTAACCGCCACGACACAGGGCACACACCCCACCCGCATCGGCCTACTTGCGCCGCCGCTCGTGCGGCGCGACGGTCGCGCCGTCGATCACCGGCGCGCCCTGCTTGATCAGGAAATCGCGAAACAGCCCCGTCACCTGCGAGATCCGCCGGTCGGCGAGCGTGACCACATACCATTCGCGCTCGATCGGGTTGCCCGGAAACGGCAACTGCCCGAGCAGCCCGGTGCGCAACTCGAGTGCACACGCGTGCAACGACAGGAACGCGACGCCGAGCCCCGCTTCGGCCATCTGCTTGATCGCCTCGTTGCTCGACAGTTCGGAGCCCACGTGGAAGCGGTAGCCGGCCGTCTTGAACAGGCTCTCGACCGTGGAACGCGTGCCCGCGCCGCGTTCGCGCACGAGCAGGTGCGCGGATTCGAGATCCTTCAGCGCGACGCGCTTGCGCTGCATCAGCGGATGGCCGGGCGCCGCGACGAACACCATCGGATGCTTCGCGAATTCGACCGCGTGCGTGCGCAGCTCCTTCGGCGCGCTGCCCATCACCGCGAGATCGATTTCATGCGTCGCGAGCATGCGAATGATGTCGTCGCGATTGCCGACCTTGAAATAGGTCTTCACGTGCGGACGCGTCGCGGTGAATTTCACGAGCAGCGGCGGGATCAGGTACTCGGCCGTCGTGATCGCGCCGATCCGCAGCGTGCCGCCGAGATCACCCGTCAGCGCGGCCACTTCGTCGCCGGCCTCGCTCCACAGATGCAGGATCTCGCGCGCATAGCGCGCCACGATTTCACCGGCGGCGGTCAGCTGCACGCCGCGCCCCACCCGCTGCAGCAGCGCGGCGCCCACCGCCTCCTCGAGCAGGCGCACCTGCAGCGACACGGCCGGCTGCGTCAGGTTCAGCTCCTCGGCCGCGCGCGACACGCTGCCGAGCCGCGCAATCATGTCCAGCGCCTTCAGCTGCCGGAACGTCGCGGTCTTTCCTATAAGTGAATACATATGAGTCGCTTATAAACATTAAATTGTTCGCGTAGGTTCAAAACTATATCGTCGGTTCTTGAGCAATGTCATCCGAATCGTCATCAGCGGGAGCCACAACATGGACACCATCACGCCTACCCTTGCAACGGATCGCGCACCGCGCGTGCCGCGCATCGTGATCGTCGGCGGCGGCGCCGGCGGCCTGCAGCTCGCCACGCGCCTCGGCGACACGGTCGGCCGCCGCGGGCAAGCCGACGTCGTGCTCGTCGACCGCTACCCGACGCACTTCTGGAAGCCGCTGCTGCACGAAGCCGCGTCCGGTCATCGCGATCCGGCCTCGCACACGATCGAATACGCGGCGCAGGCGAAGCGCCACGGCTTCCGCTTCGTGCAGGGCGCGCTGCAGCGGGTCGACCGCGCGGCACGCACGGCGACGATCGCCGCGGTGCAGGACGCGGACGGCACGGAGATCCTGCCGCAGCGCGAGCTCGGCTACGACGACCTGGTGCTGGCCGTCGGCAGCGTGACGAATTTCTTCAACGTGCCGGGCGCCGCGCGCCACGCGTTGCCGCTCGAAAACCTCGACCAGGCCGAGGACTTCCGCCGCAAGTTCCTCGCCGCGTGCACGAAGGCGAACCACCTGGCCGAGCAGCAGCCGGCGCGGCGCGCCGCGCCGATCTGCATCAACGTGATCGGCGCGGGCGCGACGGGCGTCGAACTGGCCGCGGCGCTGCGCCATGCGATCCAGCAACTGACCACGTATCGCTTCAAGGCGCTGGTGTCCGCACGCGACGTGCACATCCGGCTGATCGAAGGCGGCCCGCGCATCCTGCCTGCGCTCGACGCAAGGCTGTCGGCCAAGATGCACGCGCAACTGCGCACGCTGAACGTCGACGTGCTGACGGACACGCGCGTCGCGGAAGTCGGCGCGGACGCGGTCACGACCGCGGCCGGCGAGCGGCTCGCGAGCGACATCACGATCTGGGCGGCCGGCGTCGCGGGCCCCGCGATGCTGCGGGAACTCGGCGACATCGCGCTGAACCGGTCGAACCAGGTGATCGTGACCGACACGCTGCAGACGCCCGACGATCCGCACGTGTACGCGTTCGGCGACTGCGCCGCGTGCCCGTCGGCCGACGCGGGCGGCTTCCTGCCGCCGCGCGCGCAGGTCGCGCACCAGCAGGCCGTGTACCTGGGCGAAGCGCTCGCGCGGCGCCTCGCCGGCAAGCCGGTGGCGGGCTTCACGTTCCGCGACGCGGGCACCGTCGTGTCGCTCGGCCAAGCCGGTGCCGTCTATCAGGCCGACCTCGGCGTGCGTTCGCGCTCGCTGATCGTCGACGGGCTCGCCGCGATCGGGCTGTACAAGTTCCTGTACCGCAAGCACCTGTTCAGCGTGTACGGACTGAAGCGCGCGCTGTTCCAGTCGCTGAGCCACTGGCTGCAAAGCCGCAACCAGCCGTCGATCAAGCTGCACTGAGCGTCGACTGCCACGCGGCATCGCAAGACGGCGTATCGGGCGCACCTCGCCCGATACGCCGTTTTTTCACGTGCACACATCCGGTGCATTCATATCGCGCACGCGTCGGGTGCCTCACATCGAACGCCATCGATACGATGCCGATCATCCGGAACACATCGATCGCGTGCATCCCGCGCCGGTACTGGCTCGCCGCCCGATTCATCAGTCAAACCCTATGAGTCGGCTATAAATATTAATTGGTTGCAATTTCCGGATCGACGCTAAGGTGTGGGGCATTCCCGTCCGCGAACGGACCGTCACGTCTCAGGAGAGGAATCACCGTGGTCATCGAAGCCATCGTCACCCGTCTCGACGCCGCATTCGCGCAGATCGAAGCGACACCGGATTCGCACGAATCGCGCAACCAGCGCGATGCGATCATCCAGTGGCTCGACAGCGCGTCGGAGCAAGGATATCGACTCGGTCTCGTCACGACGCTGCCGGCCGCCCGCCTCAGCGACATGTTCGAAGGCCAGTTCGGCCGCGCGAACCTCGACCGCTTCTCGGTCGTCGTGACCGACGCCAATCAGCAGGACTCCATAGCAAATCAGCATCCGTTCGACGTCGCGCTGCAAGCGCTGGGCGTGCCGCCCGAGCGCGCGGTGGCCGTCGCGAGCAGCGAACCGGAACGCCGCGAAGCCGAGACGTTCGGCCTGTCGCGTTGCGTGCGCATCACCGACACGATGCGCTCGATCGCATCGGCAGGCGTGCACTGAGCCGAGCGCCGCATACGGGCCGGCTCACGCCGGCCGGTCGCGATCCGGCGCGATGCCGAGGATTGCCCGACCGAATCCTGAAATTCTGCCGTCAAAGTGGACTGCAACACTTCCAGGCTCGACCGATCCTGCACGGCGACCAGATGTCGTCGATAGCGGCGAACATGCGATGGGACGTGTATCGCAACGGCTCGCGGCTCATCGCGACGATGCTTGTACAACGAGCGCGAGATGGATTTCCAGGCGGCGTGCGACCGCGCGAAGATGGCCGCGGGTAGTCACTTCTATGACTACGCGGAATTGAAGCGCTGTGACGGGTATCCGTGACGCGCTGTCAGTCCACCGGGTAATCGAGATCGTGCCAGCGCTTCGCCGATTTCCCGCCGGAGCCGAGGTGACCGCCGGGGAAGCGCATCACCGCAATCGCGTGCAGCGCTTTCGTGTCGAGCGCGGCGTCGCCGCAGCTGCGCCTGACCTTGAGATCGCGGACGCGCCCCTGCTCGTCGAGCCAGACCCGCACGATCACGCGCCTTTTCGACACGGGAGTCTGCACGCCGCGTGACAACAGGCGATCCATCAGCGACATGAAGTTCTCCCCGATCGTCGAATGCTTCGGTTATCGCCGCGCGCATCGACGGATCGACGCGCGCTGGTGTGCGCGCCGCGTCAATGCCGGGCGGCTGTGCTCATGTGTGCCGGCGCGGCCTTCGGCTTCGCGGCGACATGCGCCTTCTGCTCGGCGCCGGCCGCATGTTGAACCTTGCCGGTCTTCGCGGGGGCCGCGTGTGCGTTCGGCGCAGGTTTCGCGCCGGCATGCGCCGCGACCGGCGCCTTCGACTGCTGACGAACGGTTTGCCGCCCCGGCTTCACGGCCGCCGCACTGCTCGCCGTCACGGGCGGATGCTTGACCTGCTGCGCGTACGCGTTGACGTCGTGATCGCTCATCCACGATTCCGTGTAGGCCGCCGACGCGGGATGAGCCAGGTTGAGATACGCGACCGATGCGACGAGAAAGGCACGAACATGCTTGCGACGATTGAATGCGGTAATGACGAATGCTCCTTGCGATCCGGCTTGACGCCGTGTATCGGCGCCGTCGTGGCGGCACGATAAATGAGCGCCTTCGGCATCGCAAGCCTCCGTCGGCGATTCAAACGATTCTTGACGTTTGAACGATCGATCCGGTGCGTGCGAGGTCGAACCGGCGCGGCAGCTGCGCGGTCGCTTCGGCATGCACATGTCGTCGCGCACGGGGCCGGAACGCTGAAAGCCAATCGCCCCCCCGACGAGGCCGAACTCGGATTCGCCGACGGTGTCGAACGTGCATCGCCGGAGATTCACATGAAACGCGCCGCCCCGTTCGCCCTCCTGATCCTGCTCGCCGCCAGCAGCTTGCCGGCCCTCGCCGGCAGTGCCGCGTCGCCGGTCCCGCAGCAAGCGAAAAACTGCGTACCGTCATCCACGTCCGCCGGCACGGCGCCCGGCTCCCGCACTGCATCAAAAGCGCCGCCGATCCGCGTATGCGTCGGCGATTCCGACACGCAACTGAACCTGCCGTGGTTCCTGACCGACGTCCTCACCGCCGTGGACACGCATCAATCTCCCCGCGACCTGCTCCACAAGATGCGCAACGATTTCTGAAGCGCGGCTGTGCCGCGGCACGCGGGTTGGACCTCGTTCAAGGCGATCCGGGGCCCGGATCGGCGGAGGTGACGCGCGATGCAAATATTTCCCATCAGGCATCAATCCAGCAATTGCGCTTTTTTTGAATATCAATATTTCGCAATCGGGCATGGCACGCCTTATACTTGCCGCGCACCATCCTCGTGCCAAGAGACGGTGTCTTTTGTCCCGGCTGCACACCGATGCGGCCGGGTTTTTTTCGTGTGCGATACCGATATACATGCGTGGTCGGGGTATGTTACGGAGAAGCGCCTCGAATCCAGCGCCCCGCCGCGATGCCGCTTCGTGCGTTTCGCGAGCTAGAATCGCCTTGCGTCCCGATATCGGCGCGAGCCGCGGTGCCCCGGCCAGGCACCGCGAATGCATCGCGTCTATCCATCGACCGGTTCGATCTGCATTCTCATGCGTACAACAACAAGTACGACCCGAGGACCTGCCGCGCCCGCACTGCGCCCGAAGCCCGCATTCCAGCGCAGCGGCGCGTGGCCGCACGTCGTTTTCCCGTTCGCCCTGATCGTCTGCATCCTCGTGTTCGTGGTCGCGCTCGTCGTTGCCGGGCGCCTGGCGCGCGACGCGATCGCGCAGCACGAACGCGTCGTCGCGAACGACATCGTGATATCGGTCGACCGCATTCTCGACGGGATTCGCTCGCGTCACCCGGCCGAGCTGGACGCGCTGGTCGGGCGACCCTGCATGACGATCTTCAGGACGCTCGCCGAAGTAGGCACTCACATGCGCTATCTTCGGGCCGTCGGGCTGGCGAACGACGGTCGCGTCACGTGCTCGTCGGCACTGGGCGCGATCGACGTCCCGCTCGCCGCATACATTCGCGCGCCCGGGCCGGGGATGACGGCCATCACGCTGCTTCGGCAAACGCCGTTTCAGCATCGCGTTCCGGTGCTGGCGGCGTTTCGCGCGACCGCGCCCGAATCCGGCGTCCTCTATGTGGTCGAAGGCGACTATGTGGCGGACATGCTCGCGCACGGCACCCGCTTCGGGGCGGAAACGGCCACGCTGTCGATCGAAGGCGCCGGAAGCATCGATCAGCATGGCGCGTTCGTGCCGCCGTTCGGCGCGGCGCCGCCCACCGGCAGCACGATCGCGTCGAACGCCTGGCCGTTCACGGTCTCCGTCACCTCGTCGGAACCCTACGTTTCGCAGGTGCAGCGGCGCTACGGACTGATCTGCGTGACGATCGCGCTGCTGGTCAACGGCCTCGTCGCGGCCGCGTACCTGCTCGCGATGGCGCCGCGCCGGCTGTTGCTGAAGGCCGTTCGCAATGCGCTGAAGCGCAACGAGTTTCATGTCGTCTATCAGACTATCGTCGATGTCGAAACGCGCAGGACCGTCGGCGTCGAGACGCTGCTGCGCTGGCAGCATCCGAAATGGGGGCCCATCAGTCCGGCCGTGTTCGTCCCGGAGGTTGAATCGAGCACGATCCTGCCGAAGGTGACCGAATTCGTGCTGCGCACGGCCATCGCGGAACTGTCCGCGCTCGCGCCGTCGATGCCGCTGCATGTCGCGATCAACATCGCGCCGAAGGATCTCGAACGCGCGCGCTTCGTGTCCGTCGTCGAAGACGCGATCCGCCGGCTACCGCCGGGCTGCACGCTGGTGCTCGAAGTCACCGAGCGCATCCTGCTCGAGAAGAATCCGCGCACCATCGAGATGTTCGCCGCGCTGCGCGCGAAAGGCGCGAAGTTCGCGATCGACGACTTCGGCACGCATCACAGCAACCTCGACATGCTGTCGCGCTTTCCGTTCGACTACGTGAAGATCGATCGACAGTTCATCTCCCAGCTGACGACGGGCAACGCGAAACTGATCGAAGGGATCGCCGCCGTCGCGCACCACTACGGCCTGAAGATCATTGCCGAGGGCGTGGAGACGGAGGAGCAGCATCGCGCGCTGCATGCGGTCGGGATTCAGTATGCGCAGGGCTATCTGTACCAGCGACCGCAGCGACCGGAAGACCTGAAACGGGAATTCGCGCCGATGCCGGCCTAGGGCCTGCGCTGCGGCAACGCTGCCGCAGCTGGCGGACGACGCGCTCGCGCGCTCGACAGACGAATGCGTACCGCACGAACGTCATCCGGCCTGCGCGCGACGCCGATTGCTTCACGCGGCCGATGCAACGCGCACCACGTGGCGGATCCGGCACCGCGTCCTGCCACCCGATGCCAGCGGCGCCGCTTCGGCGGGAACCGCGCGAGAAGCGCTAAAATCCGCCGCCTGGGCATCCACGACGAGCAAGTGTTTTGACTGCGTTCGAGCAGGGTTTCATCCTCACCCGCCACTGGCGGGACACCGCGTCCGGCATCGAGATCGAGTTCTGGCTGGCAACCGAACACGGTCCGCGCCGCGTGCGGCTGCGCCCGCAGGAAGCCGTCGCGTTCGTGCCGGCCGAGCAGCGGGCGCTCGCCGAACGCACGCTGGCCGGCGAGCGCGATGCCGAACTGCGCCCGCTCGCGCTGCGCGACTTCCGCCAGCGCGCGGTGGCCGGCCTCTACTGCCGCCGCTACCGCCATTTGTCCGGACTCCAGAAACGCCTCGCCGCGGCCGGCGTCGACGTCTACGAAGCCGACGTGCAGCCGCCCGACCGCTATACGATGGAGCGCTTCATCACGGCGCCCGTGCAGTTTCGCGGCACGGCCGGCCGCGACGGCACGCTGACCGACGGCGAACTGAAGCCCGCGACCGGCTATCGTCCCGCGCTGCGCTGCGTATCGCTCGACATCGAGACGAGCGTCCACGGCGAGCTGTATTCGATCGCGCTCGAAGGCTGCGGGCAGCGGCAGGTCTACATGCTCGGCCCGCCGAACGGCGACGCGCGCGCCGCGGACTTCAAGCTCGACTACTGCGACAGCCGGCCCGACATGCTCGCGCGGCTCAACGACTGGTTCGACGAACACGATCCCGATGCGGTGATCGGCTGGAACCTCGTGCAGTTCGACCTGCGCATCCTGCATGCACACGCGGAGCAATACGGCGTGCCGCTGAAGCTCGGGCGCGGCGGCAGCGTGCTCGAGTGGCGCGCGCACGGGCAGCAGCCCGACCATTTCTTCGCGGGCGCGGCCGGCCGCCTGATCCTCGACGGCATCGACATGCTGAAATCGGCGACGTGGACGTTCCCGTCGTTCAGCCTCGAATACGTATCGCAGTCGCTGCTCGGCGAAGGCAAGTCGATCGACAATCCGTATCAGCGGATGGACGAGATCCAGCGCCGCTTCGATCACGACAAGCCCGCGCTCGCGCACTACAACCTGAAGGACTGCGAACTCGTCACGCGCATCTTCGACAAGGCCGACCTGCTGTCCTTCGCGCTCGAACGCGCGACCGTCACGGGCCTCGCGGCCGATCGCACCGGCGGCTCGGTCGCCGCGTTCACGCACCTGTACCTGCCGCGCATGCACCGGCTCGGCTACGTCGCGCCGAACCTCGGCGACGTGACCGGCCAGAACAGCCCCGGCGGCTTCGTGATGGATTCACGACCCGGCCTGTACGACTCGGTGCTCGTGTTCGACTACAAGAGCCTTTATCCGTCGATCATCCGCACGTTCCTGATCGATCCGGCCGGGCTGATCGAAGGGCTCGCGCATCCGGGCGACGACACGTCGGTGCCCGGCTTTCTCGGCGCGCGCTTCTCGCGCACCGCGCATTGCCTGCCCGACATCGTGCGGCGCGTGTCGGAAGGCCGCGACGAAGCGAAGCGCCAGCGCAACGCGCCGTTGTCGCAGGCGCTGAAGATCATCATGAATTCGTTCTACGGCGTGCTCGGCTCGACGGGCTGCCGGTTCTTCGATCCGCGCCTCGCGTCGTCGATCACGATGCGCGGCCACGAGATCATGCACCGCACGCGCGAGCTGATCGAGGCGCAGGGTTACGAAGTCATCTACGGCGATACCGATTCGACCTTCGTGTGGCTCGGGCGCGAGCACGACGACGACGCGGCCGCCGCGAAGGGCCGCGCGCTCGTCGAGCACGTGAACCGCTGGTGGCAGGCGCACCTGCGCGATCGCTTCGGGCTCGAAAGCGCGCTCGAACTGCAGTACGAGCGGCATTACCGGCGCTTCCTGATGCCGACCGTGCGCGGCGCGGAAGAAGGCAGCAAGAAGCGCTATGCGGGCCTCGCGCGCGCGGCGGACGGCGGCGAGGACCTCGTGTTCAAGGGGCTCGAAACGGTGCGCACCGACTGGACGCCGCTCGCGCAGGCATTCCAGCGCGAACTCTACCGGCGGGTGTTCAAGCGCGAGCCGTACCAGGATTTCATTCGCGATTACGTGCGGCGCACGCTCGCCGGCGAATACGACGCGCAACTGATCTATCGCAAGCGCGTGCGCCGGCCGTTGAGCGAATATCAGCGCAACGTGCCGCCGCACGTGCGTGCCGCGCGGATCGCCGACGACTTCAACCAGGCGCGCGGCAGGCCGCTGCAGTACCAGCGCGGCGGCTGGATCAGCTACGTGATGACGACGGCCGGCCCCGAACCGCTCGAAACGATGCGCTCGCCGATCGACTACGCGTTCTACGTGAGCCGCCAGCTGCAGCCGGTCGCCGATGCGATCCTGCCGTTCCTGCGCGACGATTTCGAACGCGTGATTTCCGGGCAGGGGCAATTGTTCTGAGCGCGATGCGCGGCGAGCACGGCTGCCCGAGCCGACCGTCTCGCCACCGGCCCCGGCGATGCCGGCTAAAATACCGGCCTGCCGCGCCTCCCGCCGCGGCCGGAGGACCTTCATCATGACCGCACGTCGCGGTGCCGCGGTCGCCATCGCGCCCGGTCACGAGACAGCCAGCCTGTCCAAAGCCCAGCAAGCCTTCAATACGCTCGTCAAGCACATCGAAAAGCGGCGCGAGCGTCTGGGCGCATGGGAAGCGGTCACGCCGGCCTTCCAGAAGAAATTCGTCGACGGGCTGCTGCCGCTCGAACAGGAAGCGACCGCGCTGCGGATCAGGCTGCTCCATCTGCTCGACGACGCGTTCCTGCAGAAAGGCCTGAGCAAGGCCGAGCAGCGCATGCTGTCCGACCTGATCACCGACATGGCGCGCGACTTGCTGAACGTCAGCGACGACGCGGCGCTGAAGGTCATTTACAACCGCCATCGCGCATCCGACGACGCCGGCAATGCCGCGGCCGATCCCGAGCCGAGGAAGCGGGAGCCGAAGCCGATGCCCGCCACGGAGCCGGCCGACGATCTCGACACGCTGTCACCCGACGAGCTCGCCGAGCGGATGCAGGCCGAACTCGACGCCCAGTTCGAGCGCGACATGGCCGCTCACGCGGCACGCGAGGCCCAGCGCGCGAAGCGCAAGAAGGCGCCGAAGCAGTCGGCCGCGCAGGCGAAGCGCGAGGCCGAGCAGGCCGAATCGAGCAAGTCGATCCGTGAGATCTATCGCAAGCTGGCCAGCGCGCTGCATCCCGATCGCGAAACCGATCCGCAGGAACAGCAGCGCAAGACCGTGCTGATGCAGCGGGTCAACCACGCGTATGCGAAGGGCAATCTGCTGCAACTGCTGGAACTGCAGCTGGAGATCGAACAGATCGACCGACGCGCGATCGACGGCCTGAGCGAAGCACGGCTCACGCGCTACAACGGCATCCTGGAGGAACAGCTGCGCGAGCTCGATCAGGAGATCCGGCACGTCGAGAACGATTTCCGGCGCACTTACGGCATCGCGTCGTCCGTCAAGATCGCGCCCGATACCGTGATCCGCATGCTCGCGCGCGACATCGCCGGCATGCAGCGCGGCAACCAGGACCTGACCGTCGCGCTGCGCGAGTTCGAGGATCCGGACTATGTCAGGGACTGGTTGAAGGACATGAAACGCCGGCCGGTATCGTCGCGCTTCGACGACGATTCGTTTTGAGCGAAGCCGGCGTGGGCCGGCGCGCGGCGCGCACGCGCCGTCACATCACGGCGACTCGCCGATCCCGCCCATCAGCATCATCAACTGCTCGCGCAGCCACTGGCTGCCCTGATCCTGATCGGCGCTGCGATGCCAGTAGCAGAAATATTCGAGCCCCGGCATCTCGAACGGCAGTTCGAGAATCCGTGCGGGGTAGCGCTGCAGCAGCCGCAGCGGCGCCGTCAAAGCGAGGTCGCTGCGCATCGCGATCAGCGGCGCAACCATGTAGTGCTGCACGCGCATCTGGATGTTGCGGCGCAGCCCGAGCCGCGTCAGTTCCGCATCGACGTGCCCGCTGCCCTTGCGGCGGCTCGACACGTGGATGTGCCCCATCGACAGGTAGTCGTCCAGGGTCAGCGTGTCGCCCTTGAACGGGTGGTCGTCGCGGATCATGCACGCGTAGCGGTCGCGCACGAGCAGCGCCTGGTGCAGGTGCGGGTCGCCGATCAGCGGCGCGTCGATCGCGATGTCGACGGAGCCGTTCGCGAGCGCGGTCGCCACTTCGCGGCGGTCCATCGTGTAGCTGCGCACGTGCATGCCGGGCGCATGCGTCTGCAGCAGTTCGCCGAGCGCGGGCAACAACAGCGCTTCGGTCAGGTCGCTCATGCTCAACCGGAACACGCGCTCGGACGACGCCGGATCGAACACGTCGCCTTCGTGCGCGCTCGAATCGAGCAGCTGCAGCGCCTCGCGCACGCGGCCGACGATGTTCTCGGCCATCGGCGTCGGCATCATCCCGGCCGGCGTGCTGACGAACAGCGGATCGTTCAGCGTCTTGCGCAGCCGCGCCAGCGCGTTGCTGACGGCCGGCTGCGTGAGGTTCAGCACCTCGGCCGCGCGCGTCAGGTTGCGCTTGTTGTAGATCGCCTCGAATACGACGAACAGGTTCAGATCAATCTTCGAAAGGCGCATCGCCGGATCTCCTTGCCGGCATCTTAATACGGCGTGCGTCTCCCGTTCGCCCACGTCGCTGGCTCGCGCGGTGCGCCGCTCAGCCGCGCGGCGGCCGCGTCAGGTACGGTTCGGTCGAGCCACGCACGGCGTCCTTGATCTCCATGCGCGCGATCGCCTGCAGGTGCACCTCGTCCGGACCGTCGGCGAAGCGCAGCGCGCGGCCCCAGGTCCACAGGTCGGCGAGCGGCGTGTCGGGGCTCAGGCCCGCCGCGCCGAACACCTGCATCGCGCGGTCGCACACGTTCGTGTACACGGTCGGCACGAGCGCCTTGATCATCGAGATTTCCTTGCGCGCCGCCTTCGCGCCGACCTTGTCGATCATCCACGCGGCCTTCAGCACCAGGAGGCGCGCCTGGTCGATCTCGATGCGCGAACGCGCGATCCATTCGCCGATCGTGCCGTGCCGGTTCAGCGGCTTGCCGAACGCCTCGCGCGACTGCGCGCGGTCGATCATCAGCTCCAGCGCGAGCTCGGCCGCGCCGATCGAACGCATGCAGTGGTGGATGCGGCCCGGCCCGAGGCGCGCCTGCGCGAGCGCAAAGCCGCTGCCTTCCTCGCCGAGCAGGTTACGCGCCGGCACGCGCACGTCGTCGAACGTGATCTCGCAGTGCCCTTCGGGCGCGTAGTGATTGACCACCGTGATGTTGCGCACGATCGTCACGCCCGGCGTGTCGCGCGGCACGAGGATCATGCTCTGCTGCTGGTGCGACTCCGCTTCGGGATCGGTCTTGCCCATCACGATGAAGATCTTGCAGTTCGGGTGCGCGGCGTTCGTGATGAACCACTTGCGGCCGTTGATCACATATTCGTCGCCCACGCGCTCGATGCGCGTCGTGATGTTGGTCGCGTCCGACGATGCGACGTCGGGCTCCGTCATCGCGAACGCCGACCGGATCTCGCCGCGCAGAAGCGGCAGCAGCCACTGCTCGCGCTGCTCGGGCGTCGCGAACATGTGCAGCAGTTCCATGTTGCCGGTGTCCGGCGCGTTGCAGTTGAACACCTCCGACGCCCAGCTCACGCGCCCCATGATCTCGGCGAGCGGCGCGTATTCGAGGTTCGTCAGGGCCGTGCCGGGCTCGTCGGCCTTCAGGTGCGGCAGGAACAGGTTCCACAGGCCTTCGGCCTTCGCGCGCTCCTTCAGCGCCTCCATGAACGACACGGGATACTGCCCCGCATGCACTTCTTCGTTCCACTGACGAATGCGCGGCACGATGTGCGCGTCCATGAACGCGCGCACGCGTTCGCGCAGTTCTTCCACTTTCGGGGTGTAGCCAAAGTCCATGATCGACTCCTCGAGATTCCGGTTTCCGTTCGTTCGGTTCAGAAGGCCGAGACACCGCCGTCGACGGCGACGGCCTGCCCGGTCAGATAGGTGTTTTCCTTCGCGCACAGCGTGAGCATCGTCGCGACGATTTCCTCGGGGCGGCCGAGCCGCTTCATCGGCGAGCCCTGCGCGAGAAAGTCCTGGCGCGCGCCGAGCTCGCTGTCGGTGACCATCGGCGTCGCGCTGTAGAACGGGCACACCGCGTTCACGCGAATGCCGTGGCGCGCGTATTCGAGTGCGGCCGTCTTCGTGAGCCCGACCACCGCGTGTTTCGACGCCGCATAGGCGGCCAGCTTCGGCGCGCCGCCGAGCCCGGCCATCGACGCGACGTTCAGGATCACGCCTTCGCGCTGCGCGAGCATCTGGCGAATCTGGTGCTTCATCGCGAAGAACACGCCCTTCGCGTTCACCGCGAAGCTCAGATCGAGATCGGCTTCGTCGGTATCGATCAGCGCCTTCATCGGCGGGGCGATGCCGGCATTGTTGATGCCGACGTCGAGCCGTTCGAAGCCCGCAACCGCCGCCTGGACCAGCAACGCGACGTCGGCTTCGACGCGCACGTCGCAGCGCTGCGCGATCACGTCGGCGCCGGCTGCGCGCAGCCGCGCGGCCACACGTTCGAGCGCCGCTTCGTTCAGGTCGCCGAGCGCGAGCCGCGCGCCCATCGCGGCCAGCTCGCTCGCGAGCAGCGCGCCGAAGCCGCTCGCGGCGCCGGTGATCATCACGGCCTGCCCGGCATAGCTGTCGATTTTCATTGCGCGCTCAGATCGTCAGGCCGCCGTCGACGACGATGCATTCGCCGTTCGTGTAGCTCGCCGCATCCGACACGAGATACAGCACGGTGCCGGCCATCTCGCGCGGCTCCGCGTGGCGGCGCAGCGGGATCTTCGTCATCCAGGTTTCGTAGATGTCCTTGTCGGCAAACAGCGCGCCCGCGAACTTCGTCTTGGTGAGGCCCGGCAGCAGCGCGTTCACGCGGATGCCGAACGGCCCGCACTCCTTCGCGAACGCCTTCGTCATGTTGACGACCGCGGCCTTCGTGATCGAGTAGATGCCTTGCCGGTCGCCCGGCTGCAGCGCATTCACCGACGCGGTGTTGACGATCGCGCCGCCGCCCTGCGCCTTCATCAGCTTGCCGGCCTCGACCGACATGAAGAAGTAGCCGCGGATGTTCACGTCGACCGTCTTTTCGTACGCGGCGAGATCGGTGTCGAGGATGTGCCCGAAATACGGATTCGCGGCCGCGTTGTTCACGAGGATATCGAGCCGGCCGTGCTTGCCGCGGATCGTCTCGAACGTCGCGGCGATGTCCTCCAGCCGCCCGACGTGGCACGCCAGCGCTTCGGCGCGGCCGCCCGCCGCGACGATTTCGTCCGCCACCGCCTGGCAGTCGCCGAGCTTGCGGCTCGACACGATCACGTGCGCGCCCTGCTGCGCGAGCAGCTTCGCGATTTCCTCGCCGATGCCGCGGCTCGCGCCCGTCACCAGCGCGATCTTGCCCGTCAGGTCGAACAGATTCGTTGCCATGTTGCTGTGCTCCTCCATTGATGTGTTGTCGTGCGCGCCGCGCGGCGAAGCCCGCGATTTCAGCGCTGCGCGTCGATCACGTCGACGGCCATCTCGGCCAGCCGGCCGGCCATCGCGCCGACGCGCAGCGCCTGCTCGCTCGACGCGTTGCCCTGCAGCGCGCGCGCCTTCACGCCCTGCGCGATCGCCGCGAGCCGGAAGAAACTGAACGCGAGATAGAAATGCCAGTCGCGGATCGGCTCGATGCCGCGCAGCTCGCAATAGCGCGCGACGATCGCCGCTTCGTCAGGAATGCCGAGTTCCGCGCGATCCTGGCCCGCGAGCCCGCGCACCTGGCCGCCCGACGGCAGCCGCAGGCACATGCAGAAATACGCGAGATCGGCGAGCGGGTTGCCGAGCGTCGACAGTTCCCAGTCGAGCACGGCCTGCACGCGATAGCCGTCGCGCGCGAACATCAGGTTGTCGATCCGGAAATCGCCGTGCACCAGCGCGGGCCGGCCGGTGTCCGCCGGGCACGCCTTCGGCAGCCAGTCGATCAGCGTCTCCATCGCGTCGAGGCGCTCGGTTTCCGCCGCGCGATACTGCTTCGTCCAGACGCCGATCTGGCGCTCGAAGTAGTTGCCGGGGCGGCCGTAGTCGGCAAGGCCCACCGCGTCGACGTCCACGTCGTGCAGCGCGGCCATCGTGCGCAGCAGCGCGTCGTAGCAGGTCGCGCGCTCGGCCTTCGGCAGCTCCGGCAGCGCCGGATCCCAGAAGATCCGGCCGTCCTCGAAGCTCATCACGTAGAACAGGCTGCCGATCACGTCGCGGTCTTCGCAGAGGTGATACGGATGCGCGACCGGCACCGCGGTGCCCGACAGCGCACTCAGCACGCGGAATTCGCGGTCGACCGCATGCGCGGATTTCAGCAGCTCGCCGGGCGGCTGGCGGCGCAGCACGTAGCGGCCGCTCTTCGCGTGCAGCAGGAAGGTCGGGTTCGACTGGCCGCCGGCAAACTTCTCCATGTCGAGCGGGCCTTCGAAACCCGGCACGTGCGCTTCCAGATAGCGCGTGAGGCGGGCTACGTCGAGGGGCTGGGAAGGATTCGTCATCGTCGCGATCGTTCGTGGGGTCAGCCGTAGGTGCGCCACGTGTGCCGTTCGGGATCCTCGAGATGCGGGATGCCGTTGAACGACGCGAGGTGGAACGCTTCGGCGTTGAAGAAAAACTGCGAAAGACTGCTGTTGCGGATCTGCAGGTTCAGCGCGATCGCGCTCGACGGCGGCGCGGCGAGCACCTGCTGCACGGTCACCGCGATCGGGCCGCCGGAGCTCACCGCGAGCACGCGCTGGCTGCCGCCGCCGCGGATCGCGGCGCGCGCGTCGGCGACGCGCTGCTGGAACTGCGCCCAGGTTTCGGGCGCGGTGTCGCCGAGCCTGTCGTCGGCCCACAGGTGCAGCACCTGCCGCAGCGCGCGAAAGTGCTCCTTCATCGAGCCGGCCGCGAGCCGCGCGATCTCCGGATAGTCGCTCGCCGCCGCCGCGAACAGCCCGTGGAAATCGTATTCGTTCAGGCCGGGATGGCGATCGACCGCCACGCCGTCGCGGCCCATTCCGCGCAGGATCGCGGCGACCGTCTGCGCATGCCGGTTCATCGTGCCGCAGATCACGCGGTCGAACGCCAGGCCCTGCCGCGCGAAGTATTCGCCGAGCCAGACACCCTGCTGCTCGCCGGCAGCGGATAGCCGGTCGTAGTCGTCCGTGCCGAACGACGCCTGCCCGTGCCGTACCAGAAAGAGTTCAGCCATTGCCTGTTCCGCCTGAATGAAACCGAAAGATCAGCATAGCGACGGGGTCTTCATTTTTGAAATTTATTTTCTGAATCGGACGCTATTCATCCCATGAATTCCGGTATTCAAACAGTGCGCTTTCGCCGGCTTGCGCCGATGGCCGTGCATCGCGGCACGGGAATTGCGCAAGCAGGCACCGTCAAGTCGAACAAGTTCAGGAGGGGTGCGATGCTCGGTACAATCCTTATCATCGTTCTGGTTCTGCTGCTGATCGGGGCGTTTCCGGCGTGGCCGCATAGCCGAAGCTGGGGCTACTGGCCATCGGGCTCCCTCGGGCTGATCGTCGTCATCGTCGTGATACTCGTGCTGCTGGGCCACATCTGAGTGTGACGACGCGTGCCGGTTCAACAGGCACGCGTCGTTCGGTCCGCGCGCCGTGGCTTCTTTACAAACGCCCGCGATGAACGCCAAGCCGGCAATGGCGAGCCGATAGATCGCTCGGCCGCCTGCTTGGTACGCGCCTTCACGAGCGCGCGCGCCGGCGCGGACGGCACCAGCCATTCGCGCTTCGCGCCGTAATACCCGGCGATCCCGAGGAACAGCGTCATCGCACCGCTCACGATGAGCGCGCTGAACAGCGCGTCGAGCATCACGCACGCGAACTCGAGCATGAACACGGCAACCAGCGGCATCAGCAGCAGCCGGAACGAATAGCCGTCGCGGCCGTGCCCCTGGATCCACCATTTCACCGGCTGGAGTTGCCAGAAGCGGTTGTCCCGGTGGCGTGAAAGTCGTTGTTCCATGTCCGTCCATTCCCGACTGTGCGATTGCGCCGCGTCACTGCATCATGACGGCACCGGCGTCGAAACGCGTTCGACCCATGCCGCGCGTCGTGTCCGTGCGCGGCCATCCCGCATCATGCCGCAACCGTTCGTGGAAAACCCGCACGGCGCCCCGAGCCGGCACCCGAACGCGGCGAAACCGAACACCGCAGGTTATCGATTGATCCAAAAGATTCAATAGACGATGCCTCCTCCGGCGCGCGATGCTGGCCCGGCCAGTGAACGCGGCGTCATTGCAACGACGCGCACAAGAATGGAGTGAGACACATGCCGACCGATCACCGTCAACGACGCCACACGCTGTGGCTGCTGTGCGCGCTTTCGTTCATCCTCTACGTCGACCGCGTGAACCTCGCGACCGCGGCCGGTGCGATCAAGGCCGAACTCGGGCTGTCGAACACCGAACTCGGCATCGCGTTCTCCGCGTTCGCGTATTCGTACGCGATCTGCCAGATCTTCGGCGGCTGGATCGCCGACCGCTTCGGCGCCCGCATCACGCTGATCGGCTGCGGGCTGATCTGGGTCGCGTCGACCTTCATGACCGGGCTCGTGCACAGCCTCGCGCTGCTGTTCGCCGCGCGCCTGCTGCTCGGGATCGGCGAAGGCGCGACGCTGCCCGCGCAGGCCCGCGCGATCACGCACTGGTTCACGCGCGAACGGCGCGGCGTCGTGCAGGGCTTCACGCATTCGTTCTCGCGGCTCGGCAACGCGGTCACGCCGCCGATCGTCGCCGCGCTGATGACGTGGCTGTCGTGGCGCGCGGCGTTCTTCGTGATCGGCGCGGTGACGCTGGTGTGGCTCGTGTGGTGGATCGTCGGCTTTCGCGAGTATCCGGTCGGCGGCAGCGGCGACGGCGACAGCCGTACGCGCGCCGCTGCCGCCGCCCGGCCGGCACCGGGTCCGACGCCGTGGGGGCCGCTGTTCCGCCGGATGGCGCCGACGATCTTCGTGTACTTCTGCTACGGCTGGACCGCCTGGCTGTTCTTCACGTGGCTCCCGACGTTCTTCCTGAACGGCAAGGGCCTCGACCTGAAGTCCACCGCGCTGTTCGCGTCCGGCGTGTTCTTCGCGGGCGTCGTCGGCGACACGCTCGGCGGCTGGCTGTGCGACCGCATCTACCGCAAGACCGGCAACCTCGCGCTGTCGCGCCAGAGTGTGATCGTCGCGAGCTTCACCGGCGCGCTCGCCTGCATGCTGCCGCTCGCGTTCGTGCATTCGACGGCCGGCATCGCGCTGTGCCTGTCCGGGTCGTTCCTGTGCCTCGAACTGACGATCGGGCCGATCTGGGCCGTGCCGAGCGACATCGCGCCGACGCACGCGGGCATCGCGAGCGGGATGATGAATGCGGGTTCCGCAATCGCGGGGATCCTGTCGCCGATCCTGTTCGGCTATCTCGTCGACCACACCGGCAGCTGGACGGTGCCGTTCGTCGGGTCGGTCGCGATGCTGCTGATCGGCATCGTCGCCGCGCTGCGGATCCGGCCGGATCGCGCGTTGTCGGCATCGACGCCGTCGCTCGCCGAAGCGCCGGCCGCGCCGTCGGCACGCTGAAGCGGGGTGGCGGCGGTTCGCCGCGCGGTATCGGGCTTGGTCCGGCTCGGCGTGGATTGTCCCGACCTGCCCTGATCGCCGTCATCACGCACCGCGAGCGTAGCTTGCCGGTGCGTGACGCCGCAACGTAGCCGCCCCGCCTTCCATCAATCGCCCGCGCCCTGCCCGCCTTCCTGATGGAACAGCGCCAGAAACTGCTGCGCCGGAATGCTCAGCGGCCGATCACGCCGCACGAGGCTGCCATACGACGGCAGCTTCTGGTCGAGTTCGTAATCGAGGATCGCAACCAGCCCGTGCGCCGCGTTGCGCTGCGCGACGGTCAACGGAATCACGCCGAGCATCCGCGAACGGTCGACGAGGTTCATCGTCGTCAGGATCGAGCCCGTTTCGACGAGCCCGCGCGGCATCGGCTGGTGACGCGCGCGGAACTCGCGCTCGACCACCTCGCGCGCCGGGCTGCCGGCCGGCTGCAGGATCCACGTGTAATCGAGCAGCGCGTCGAATTCGACCGGCCCCGCGCCCGCGAGCGGATGGTCGCGGCCCGCGATGATCGCGAGCGCCTCGTCGTCCACCACGCGGAAGTCGCAATCGGTGCCGACGTTGCGGCCGATCACCACCTCGAGCACGCCCTCGCGCAACTGCGGCATCAGCCGGTCGCTGGTATCGACCGCGATGTCGATCGCCAGCAGCGGATAGCGCGCCTTCAACTGCACCAGCGCCTCGGTGAGCCGCCCCGGCGACGCCGCCATGATGCTGCCGATCGCGAGCCGCCCCGCGCTGCCGAGCTGCAGTTCGCCGAGCTCGCGATTGAGCGCCTCCATGCTGCCGCGAATCCCGCGGAAATAGCCGAGCACGCGCTCGCCGGCCGGATTCAGCACGAGCCCGCGCCCGACGCGATCGAAGAGGCGCTGGCCGAGCGCGCTTTCCAGTTCGGCCAGCATCTTCGTCGCGGCCGGCTGCGTGAGGCCGAGCTGCCCGGCCGCCGCGCGCAGCGTCGAGCATTCATCCACCGCGAGCAGCAGCGCGATCTGCCGCATCCGCAGCCGGTTCAGCAATTGGGGAGTCGAGTCTCGTCGATCGATCGAGCCCATTTCGATTACTCCAGGTTATCGATTCATCAAGAGTTTTCAATTTACCGACTCATTCCGTCTACCTAGCATGAACCCCATACACCAACGGCCGCACGCCGCCACCGGAGACACCGCATGAACATGCAACCGCCCGCCGCCCGCCACGGAGACGCCGCATGACGACCGCCGCCACCGTGCCCGCTGCTTCACTGCCCGTCATCGCGCTGACCCTCGGCGACCCCGCCGGCATCGGCGCCGAACTGATCGCGAAACTGCTCGCGCGGCCCGACGCGACGTCCCGCGCGAACCTCGTGCTGATCGGCGACCGCTGGCTGTGGGAAGCCGGCCAGCGCGTCGCCGGCGTGACGGTCGACGTCGAACCCGTCGCGTCGCTCGCCGCCGTGCGCGGCCGGCCGTCCACCGCGCGCGCCGCGTTCGTCGCGCTCGACACGATCGATCGCGCGCAGGTCACCGTCGGCCAGCCCGGCGCGGCCGGCGGCCGCTCGACGCTGACCGTGCTCGACCGCTGCCTCGACGCCGCGCTCGCCGGCGACATCGACGCGATCTGCTTCGCGCCGCTGAACAAGTACGCGATGAAGCTCGGCGGGCTCCGGCACGACGACGAGCTGCACCACTTCGCCGCCGCGCTCGGCGTGACCGGCTACTTCTGCGAATTCAACACGCTCGGCGAGCTGTGGACCGCGCGCATCTCGTCGCATATTCCGCTGAAGGATGCGGCGGCCCAGCTGAGCGTCGCGCGAATCGAACAGGCATCCGAACTGATCTACCGGTCTCTGCTCGCGAACGGCGTCGCGGCGCCGAAGGTCGCGATCGCCGCGTTCAACCCGCACGGCGGCGACGGCGGCAGCTGCGGCCGCGAGGAAGTCGACATCATCGAGCCGGCCGTGCGCAAGCTGCAGTCGCGCGACTGGCCGACCGACGCGCCGTTCCACGGCCCGTTCCCTGCCGACACGATCTTCCTGAAGGCGCAGGCCGGCGACTACCAGGCGATCGTCACGATGTACCACGACCAGGGGCAGATCGCGATCAAGCTGCTCGGCTTCTCGCGCGGCGTGACCGTGCAGGGCGGGCTGCCCGTGCCGATCACGACGCCCGCGCACGGCACCGCGTACGACATCGCGGGCCGCGGCACGGCCGACGTCGGCGCGACCTGGCAGGCGCTGCAGATCGCGTGCCGCATGGGCGCCGCGCGCCGCACCCACACCGTTTCGGCGTGACGCTCGCGCGCCCGCCACACACGACGCACACACGACAACATCGATTCCAGGAGACACCAACATGAAGATCCGCTCCGTGCGCGCCCGCGTATTCCAGTGGAAAGGCAAGACCGTTCCGCCGCAGGGCAACTTCTGCTCGAACGCGATGGACCTGCTGTACGCGCCGCAGGAAACCATGAGCACGTTCCGCTTCCACGCGTGGACGGTCGTGGAAGTCGAGACCGACGACGGCATCGTCGGCCTCGGCAACGTCGCGCTCGCGCCGCACGTCGCGAAGGCGATCATCGACCAGTACCTCGCGCCGCTCGTGATCGGCCAGGACCCGTGGGACTACGAGTACCTGAACCAGCGGATGTACCGCGCGACCCACGCATGGGGCCGCAAGGGCATCGGCATGGCGGCGATCTCGGCGGTCGACATCGCGATCTGGGACATCCTCGGCAAGAGCGTCGGCAAGCCGGTGTTCAAGCTGCTCGGCGGGCGCACCAAGGAGAAGATCCCCTGCTACTACTCGAAGCTCTACCGCACCGACCTGAAGGCGATGCAGGAGGAAGCGCAGCAATACCTGAAGGAAGGCTTCCGCGCGTTCAAGATGCGCTTCGGCTACGGGCCCGCGCACGGCCAGCAGGGCGTGGTGGAGAACCTGAAGTCGGTCGCGGCGATCCGCGAAGTGATCGGCTACGACAACGACCTGATGCTCGAGTGCTACATGGGCTGGAACCTCGAGTATGCGAAGCGCATCCTGCCGAAGCTCGAGAAGTACCAGCCACGCTGGCTCGAGGAGCCGGTGATCGCCGACGACATCGACGGCTACGCGGAGCTGAACCGGCTGACGAGCATTCCAATCTCCGGCGGCGAGCACGAGTTCTCGCTGTACGGCTTCAAGCAGCTGCTCGACCGCAAGGCCGTGTCGGTCGTGCAGTACGACACGAACCGCGTCGGCGGGATCACGATGGCGCACAAGATCAACGCGCTGTGCGAGGCGTACAGCGTGCCGGTGATTCCGCATGCGGGCCAGATGCACAACTATCACCTGACGATGAGCACGCTCGCATCACCGATGAGCGAGTACTTCCCGATGTTCGACGTGGAAGTCGGCAACGAGCTGTTCTATTACATCTTCGACGGCGAGCCGGTGGCCGAGAACGGCTTCCTGCAGCTGCGCGACGACGTCCCGGGCCTCGGTCTCACGCTGAAGACCGAGTTCCTCGACCAGTTCGACATCGTCGAGTGAGGCTGGCCATGCACGCACGCTACCAGGGCGTCTTTCCGGTCGCGCCGACGATCTTCGACGCGCATGGCGCGCTCGACCTCGACGGCCAGCGCCGCTGCCTCGACTTCATGATCGATGCCGGCTCGCAAGGCATCTGCATCCACGCGAACTACTCGGAGCAGTTCGCGCTCGGCGACGACGAACGCGACCTCATCACGCGCACGACGCTCGAGCACGTCGCCGGCCGCGTGCCGGTGATCGTCACGACGTCGCACTTCAGCGCGCGGATCTGCGCGGAACGCAACCGCCGCGCACAGGCACTCGGTGCCGCGATGGTGATGGTGATGCCGCCGTACCACGGCGCGACGTTCCGCGTGCCCGACGCATCGATCCGCGCGTTCTTCCGCGAAGTCGCCGACGGCCTCGACATTCCGCTGATGATCCAGGACGCGCCCGCGAGCGGCGTCGCGCTGCCGGCGTCGCTGCTCGCGACGCTCGCGCGCGAGATCGACGCCGTGTCGTACTTCAAGATCGAGACGCCCGGCGCCGCGTCGAAGCTGCGCGAGCTGATCGCGATCGGCGGCGACGCGATCGAAGGGCCGTGGGACGGCGAGGAAGGCATCACGCTGCTCGCCGACCTCGATGCCGGCGCGACCGGCGCGATGACGGGCGGCGGTTATCCGGACGGCATCCGCCGCATCACCGACGCGTATTTCTCCGGACGCCGCGACGAAGCGTGCGAGCAATACGCGCGCTGGCTGCCGCTGATCAACTACGAGAACCGCCAGTCGGGCTTCCTGACCGCGAAGGCGCTGCTGAAGGAAGGCGGTGTGATCGCGTGCGACCGGCCGCGCGCCCCCTGGCCCGAACTGCATCCGCAGGTGCGTGCAGGCCTGCTCGACGCGGCACGGTGGCTCGATCCGCTCGTGCTGCGCTGGGGCCGCTAGCCATCGTTTCGTACCCGCAACGCGCGTTGCGTTGCGCATCGGCGTGACGGCGGCCCGACAGAAGGCCGCCGCCGCTCATCACATGGATCGGAGACACCATGACTCTGCTGAACCCCGCCACCCCGGCCTATGAAGCCGGCGATGCCATTCCGCGCCGCCGCTGGCTGCGCGTGATTCCGCCGCTGCTGCTCGCCTGCATCGTTTCGTACATGGACCGCGTGAACATTGCGTTCGCGATGCCGGGCGGGATGAACGCCGAACTCGGCATGGACGCGACGATGGCCGGCCTCGCCGGCGGCATCTTCTTCTTCGGCTACCTGTTCCTGCAGATTCCCGGCGGCCGGCGCGCCGCGCTCGGCAGCGGCAAGAAGTTCATCGCGTGGTCGCTCGTGAGCTGGGCCGTGCTGTCGGTGCTGACCGGGCTCGTCACCCATACGTGGCAACTTTTGGCGCTGCGCTTCCTGCTCGGCGTGGCGGAAGGCGGGATGCTGCCGGTCGTGCTGACGATGGTCAGCCACTGGTTTCCCGACCGCGAACGCGGCCGCGCGAACGCGATGGTCATCATGTTCGTGCCGCTCGCCGGCATGATCACCGCGCCGCTGTCCGGCTTCATCCTCGCTGCTTACGACTGGCGTCACCTGTTCTACAGCGCCGGCGCGCTGTCGCTGCTGTGCCTGTTCGCGTGGCTGATGTTCGCCGACGACAGCCCGGAAACCGCGCGCTGGGTGTCGCCGCGCGAGAAGGCGTACATCCTCGACGCGCTGCGCGACGAACAGGCGCGCAAGCAGGCCAAGGGCACGCCGGCCGCCGCGTCGTTCGGCGCGATACTGCGCAACCCGACGATCTGGCTGCTGATCGCGATCAACTTCTGCTATCAGGTCGGCATCTACGGCTATACGATGTGGCTGCCGACCCTGCTTAAAAACCTCACGCACGGCGGGATGGGCAAGGTCGGCCTGCTCGCGATGCTGCCGTATGTCGCGATGGTGATCGGGATGTTCACCACGTCGTATTTGTCGGACCGGACCGGCAAGCGCCGCCTGTTCGTGCTGCTGCCGCTCGTCGGCTTTGCCGCGTGCCTCGCGCTGTCGGTGCTCACGCATGGGTCGATGATCGTGTCGTTCGCGTTCCTGATCGGCTGCGGCTTCTTCCTGCAGGCGGCGGCCGGCGTGTTCTGGGCGATTCCGCCGAAGCTGTGCAGCGTCGAGACGGCCGGCAGCGCGCGCGGCCTGATCAACGCGCTCGGCAACCTCGGCGGCTTCTGCGGCCCGTATGCGGTCGGCGTGCTGACCCAGCACGTGAGCGCGGCCGCCGGCGTGTACAGCCTCGCCGTCACGCTCGCGGTGGCCGGCCTGCTCGCGCTGACGCTGCCCAGGCGCTGCGAAGACTGACCGGACACGCACGGACACGCGAACGAATCAACGGAGACACCCCATGAACGACATCCTGTTGCTGGTGCAGAAATGCGCCCACACCTTCAGCTTCTACGACCTCGAAACGAAAGCCGCGCTCAAGCACATCGTGCTGCCGAACTTCCCGCACGAGTTCACCGTCGACGTGAACGACCGCTTCGCGTACGTCGGCATCTTCGGGATCGAGACCGCATGGTCGCGCGGCCATGAAGGCGATCACCGGATCGCCGAGATCGATCTCGTCGAGCGCACGCACACGCGCATGCTCGACCTGTGGCCGTACTACCGGCCGCACGGGATGGCGGCCGATCGCGACGGCCGGCTGTACGCGATGAGCGAGGCGCACGACATGCTGCTCGTGTTCGACGCGCCGACCCGGCAGGCCGTGCCGAACATGGCCGTGCCATCCGGCGGCGTGAAGACGCACCTCGTGACGCTCACGCGCGATGCGAGCCGCGCGTACGGCGTGCACCTGCTGTCGAACACGGTCACGCAATTCCATCCGCGCGACGCGACCGTCGCGCCGCGTGCGGTGATGCCCGGCCCGCGTCCCGAAGGCAATGCGCTGTCGAGCGACGAGCGCACGCTGTTCGTCGCGAATCGTGGCGACGACACGCTCGTCGAGATCGACACCGACACGATGACCTGCGGCCGCCGCGTGAAGACCCGCAGCGATCCCAACCGCATCTACCGCACCACCGCGCCGGACGGCCGCGACCTGCTGCTGCTGACCAATTCCGGCGAGCGGTCGATCTCGGTGTTCGATGCGCGGCAGCTGGAGGAAATCGAACGCGTCGCGCTGCCCGCGAACCCGACCGCGCTGTCGTTCCATCCGTCGCGGCGCGTCGCGTACGTGTCGTTCCAGGACGACTACGTGCGCGAGCTCGATCTCGATGCGTGGCGGTTCGTCGGTGCATTGCCGACGCTGCGCGAACCGGATGCGTCGTATGTGCTCGCCGGCACGCGCTGAGCGGCGCGACGACGCGCCGCCGCCCGACGCGATGCCGGCGGCGCTCGTCGACGCGCATCACCACCTTTGGCAGCTCGGCGCGGATGCGCACTACCCGTGGCTGCAGGACCGGTACGATCCTGCGCACTTCATGTTCGGCGACTACGCGGCGCTGTGCCGCGATTTCGGCGTGGACGACTACCGGCACGCCGCGCAACGCGCGCCGCTCGTCGCGAGCGTGCACGTCGAGGCCGAACGGGCGCGCGACGAGGCGCTCGCGGAGACGCGCTGGCTGCACGAGGTCGCGGCCGCGCACGGGCTGCCGTCGGCCGTCGTCGCGTGGGTCGACCTGCTGGCCGACGACGCGCACGAGCGGCTCGCCGAACAGGCCGCATGGCCACGCGTGCGCGGCGTGCGGTTCAAGCCGCGCACCGCTGCGTCGCCGGACGCGGCCGTCGACGGGCCCGGCACGCTGCGCGACCCGCGCTGGCCGGCCGCGCTGGAACGCCTGGCCGCGCATGGCCTGAGCTGGGACCTGCGCGTGCCGTTCTGGCATCTCGGCGACGCGGCCGCGCTGCTGGCCGATGCGCCCGGCGTCGACGTCGTGCTCGAACATGCCGGGCTGCCGTGGGACCGTTCGGACACAGGGCTCGCGCGCTGGCGCAGCGGCATGGAAGCGCTCGCCGCCTCGCCGCGCGTGACCGTCAAGATCTCCGAACTCGGCTTGCGCGATGCGGCGTGGAACGACGCGGACAACGCGCGGATCATCCGCGACACGATCGCGATATTCGGCTGGCAGCGCTGCCTGTTCGCAAGCAATTTTCCGGTGGCGGGGTTGCGGGTGTCGTATCCGGCGTTGCTGCGCACGTTCGCCCGCGCGATGGCGGACCTCGACGATGCGGCGCGCCGCGCGATCTGGCATGACAACGCGATGCGTGTGTACCGGATCGCGTGAGCGGGCTTGATGCATCGGCCGGACGGCCAGAATCGTACGTATCCGGTTGACCGCAGGATGATTCGAAAGGTATACGAAAGCATTGCGCTTCGCGCGTCGATGGCCTTTCGAGTCAACCCATCCGGCATGATCAACCGCAACGGAAACACGGCCGGCTTCGCCGCGGCCGGTACACTTGGCGACATGAGCCACTTTCGCATTACCTATGACGGGCCGGCACTCGAATCGTCCGAAATGGACGTGCGGGAACTCGCCCCCGCCCTTCTCGCCGTCGGCGACTTGCTCGAGGCCTCGGCCAAGGCGCTCTGCGGAGACCAGGTTCGGCCACAGGTGAACGTCCGGGGCAGCTTCAAGACCGGCAGCTTCGGCATCGACTTCACGCTCGCGACCTCGCTCCTCGGCAGAATGCGCGACATGCTGAGCGGCAGCGAAGGCGCGGCACTCGCCAATGCCGTCACGATTCTGACCGCGCTCGGCATTGCCGGCCCGAAAGTCGGAACGGGCCTGTTCGCGGTACTCAAGTGGTTACGCGGCCGCCCGATCCAGCGCGTTCGGATGAACGAACGCACCGCCGTGCTGCACGTCGATGGCGAAACGCTCGAGATCGAACTGTCCGTCCTCACCCTGCTGCGGGACGTGAGTGTCCGCGAGGCGACCACCCGTGCGCTCATGCCGCTTTCGCGCGACGGCGTGACGATTTTCTCGGCCGGCACCGACACGGACGTGTTCGAGACCGTCACCCGGGACGAGGTCGACTGGTTCCGCGTACCCGAGCAAGCCAACGTACCGATCCTCGACGAGCATCGCAAGATGGCGTTTTCGATCGTGTCGCTCGCGTTCAAGGACGACAACAAATGGCGTCTCTACGACGGTGCCGCCACGATCCACGCCGCGATCACCGATGCGAATTTCCTGAAGCGCGTGGACAACAACCAGATCAGCTTCAGCAAGGGCGACGTACTCGTCTGCAGCGTGCGCGTACAGCAATGGCAGACCGCCGACGGAGCCAAGACCGAATACGAGGTCACGAACGTCCTCGAGCATCGTCCGGCCGCGCGGCAAATCCAGTTGCCCGGCCTTTGACCGGCATGCCGCGCTCGTGAATCATGCGCTGCATGCCATCGAACCCGCTCTCGAACGCGCTCCGACCATGCTCCCTGCGATCCGCCTGCGCCCGGCATCTGCCAGCAACCTGCCGTTCCTGCTGAGACTCCGCCGGCTCACGATGACCGAGCATCTGCAACGCGTCGGCGCCCCCACCGACGACGCAGCGCACCACCAGCGCATCGTGGCGAATTTCGACGACGCGATGATCGTCTGCGAAGGCAGCAACGCCGATGCCGACTCGATCGGCTTGCTGAAGGTGACGCGCGCCGCCGGCGAATGGCACGTCCACCAGATCCAGATCCTCCCGTCGCGACAAGGCCGAGGCATCGGCGAAGCCGTGCTGCGCGAACTGCTGAGCGAAGCCGCGCGCGAGCCCGTGCCCGTATCGCTCAGCGTGCTGCACGGCAACCCGGCGCGGCGCCTCTACGAACGGCTCGGGTTCCGGCTCCTTTCCGAAACGGACAGCAGCGCGAACCTGATATGGCACGCATGACGCCGCGCGGCCCGGCCGGCCGCACACGTAGCGCACCGAATGCCGCCGACGCAGCCCCCCGCCGCACACCTCGCAAAAAAACACGGGCCCTCCCGCCGGGAGGGCCCGCTTGCAGACCGTCCAGCCGGATGATCAGTCGTCGTCGCGGCTCGCCACCTTCTGCGTCACGCCCCTGAGCTTCGGATACGGCTGCGATCCCATCATGCCCTTCCACAACACGCGGTTGAACTGATCCGCCGGCACCTCGTCTGCATCGTCGAAGTCGAACTTCGCCGTCACCTTCGCCCAGTACGCCGCGTCATGCTTCGGCGTGACGTCCGGCCCCGCCGCGTAGTGCAGCAGGTTCTCGCCCGCCCCGTCGGCCAGGCGCAGCCCGGTGCCCTTCAGCGCCGTCGACGCGACGGCCGTGTAGGTCCACGACGCCGGGCCGTGCACGTCGAACACGTCGGTCATTGGCCGCTGGTACGCGGTATTCAGGTTCATGTGCTGCGTGCCGAGCACGTCCTCGATGGTGCGCAGCGCATTGACCTGGCTGTAGCGCGTCCGGATCACCGCGCCCTGCTTCACGTACGGCCCGACGATGTACGCGGGCCCGCGATGCGAATCCACGTGGTCGGGGCCGTCCTGCACGTCGTCCTCGGTCACGACGATCAGCGTGTCGTTCGCATACGGGCTCTTCGCGACGGCTTCGACCAGCCGGCCGACCGCCAGGTCGTTGTCCGCCTGCTGCGTCTCCGGCGTGTTCACGCCGGCGAGCGCCGTGCCGAACGCCCCCATGTGATCGTGCGACAGGCGCACCAGCGACAGCGTCGGCAGGTTGCCGCCCGCGACGTACTGGTCGAACTCGCGTTTCCACTCGTCGAGGCGCCACTGGTCCGGATAGTTCTGGTCGAAACCGCGGAAATACACGTCCGTCATCGACGCGAGCCGCGGGTCGAGCGCCGCGGCCTGGACGACGCCGGCCGCGTGCGGATCGACGATCGGGTTCGCGGCCGTGCCGATGCTGCCGATGTTGTTCACGAGGAAACCGTAGTTGCGGACCGTGCCGCCGCCGGCCAGCACCGCGTCGAAGATGTAGCCGCGCTGGCGGCCGAACGGCGCGTCGGACGACGCATGGTTGCCGGTGCCCGGCAGCAGGTTCGCCGCGCCGCCCGGCAGGGCGGCGGCCGCGTTGCTGTAGTTCGTGGTGCCGGCCGGGCCGGCCGCCGCATCGCGCTGCTGCACCGTCTCCCAGTTCACCGGCACGTTGCGGTTCGTGCCCTCGCTCTCGTACGACAGGCCGCGATTGACCGCCGCGTAGTTGATCTGCTGGGTGATCGTCTCGGTGTTGGTGACGCGCCCCTGCAGCGCCCACGACCAGCCGTCCATGCTGCCGTCGCCCGGGTTCATGAAGTTGTCGAGCGTCACGAACTGGCTCGCCAGGCGATGGAAGTTCGGCGTGATGTTCCGGCCGAACTGGGCGAGCTTCGGATCGCCGTCGGCGCCGTTGCCGATGTCGCCGAGCACCTGGTCGAACGTGCGGTTTTCCTTCACGACGTAGATCACGTGCTTGATGTGACGGCGCAGGAAGCCCATCACTTCGTTGTCCCTGTCGTTGTCTTCCGGGCGATAGAAGTTGTTGCGCGCGGCCTGCTGCGTCAGCGCCGGCAACTCGTGGGCCGCCGGCACCGGCGCGCTCACGAGCGACGCGCGCTCGAGCTGGAACTGGTATTCGTTCGATGCGCGCGACGCGGCGGCCTGCGCCGGTGTCGCGCCGAACAGATGGCCCGGGTTCGGGCCGGTGGTGCTCTTGCCGTTCACCACGTACATCCACGTGCCGTCGGCGCTGAACGTCACGTCGTGCGGCTCGAACGCGGTCGGAATCAGGCCGGTGACGCGATACGCGCGCTCGCCGACGAGCGGGATCACGGCGACTTCGTTCGCGCCGGCATTGGTCGCATACAGCGTGCGGCCATCGCGCGACAGCGTGACCGCGTACGTCGCCGCGCCCGTGTGCGCCTGGCCGTGCGCCAGCACGCCGGCCGGCGCGCGCGCGTCGATCCGGGCCACGACCGCGTTGGTGTTCGTGTCGATCACCGCGACCTGGTCGGCATTGTCCTGCGCGACGAACAGCCTCGATTGCGACGCGTCGAGCGTCATGCCGAGCGCATTGCCGTCCAGCTTGATGCGCTTGAGCAGGCGGCCGCGCGACGGCGACGACACGTCGATCGCGACGATCTCGCGATCGCGATCCGACGACACGTACGCGATGCCGTTGCCCTTCATCGCGACCGCGAACGGGAACGTGCCGCCGGCGTCGCCGCTGCGGCCTTCGTTGCCGGAGAAGAACGGCCGCAGGTCGTGCTCGTAGCGCACGTTGCGGGTCGCGGTATCGATCACGCTGATCGAGTCGTTGTAGTTGTTCGCGACGACGAGCGTCTTGCCGTCGGCCGACAGCGCGAGCCCGGCCGCATTCGGCTGCACGCGGATGCCGACGCCCTTGCCGGCGTGGCCGAGCGCGATCGTCGTCAACAGCGCCCACGCGCCGCCCTGCTGCGCGTAGACGTAGACCGCATCGTCGCTGCCGCCGGTCGCATAGAGCGTGCTCCCGTCATGCGAAAACGCCAGGCCGACGAACGCGTTGGTCTGCTGAAGCACCTGCCTGAGCACCGGGCGCGTCTTGTTCGCGCCCGCGACGTCGTACAGGAAGATGAATTGCGTCGAGGCCGCGGTGTCGACCGAACCGTCCGGCTTGTACAGCGAGTTCTGGCCGGCGGTGATGATCGCCAGCGTCTTGCCGTCCGGGCTCAGTTGCGAGCGCACGGCTTCTCCCGCGACGAAATGCGGATAGGCCGGCAGCCCGGGATTCAGGAATTGCTGGACTGCGCCGCGCACGGCGAGCGGCGTGACGAACTGACCGCTCGGCACGCGAGCGGCATCGGTGGCGTCGAAACCGTCCGCACGCGCGTGCGACGCAAGCAACACGGCCGACATGACGGCTCCGAGTCGGAGCGCGCGCTTGACCTGGCTATTTTTCATAGGAATCCTCTGTACTGATGGGGGCGATTACCGTCTGACGTGTCCGGCATGATCCTGGCGTTGTCTGCCCATGTCGCACGGTGGCGAGGGCCTTTGCCAGTCGATCGAGTGCATTGCGTCGACGATCGCCGACGTGCCGGCATTACATCGCCGCCCAATGTCAAGCGGATGACCGGCTCCGTTGCGGGCCGGCTTCTTACACATCGTTACAGCGAAGGCATTTCGATGACAGCCATCGCGGTGTCATCGCGGCATTCGACGCGTCGCCATCACGGCGTCCACCGGTAAACGGTGATGCTGTTCCCTTTCACGTTGTTCTTCGTCACCACGTACTCGCCGTTCGCACGACGGTATGCGCGCACGCTGTACATCGCATCGATCGCGCTGCTGGTATCCACGGTCGCCGGGCTCGCGTTGACGAGCGTCGTGTCGAGATTGCCGGTGTCGAGATTGAATGCGTCGATGTTCGGCCACAGCGGCCCGCTGCTGCTGAACCAGTAGCCGACGAACAGGTGGTTGCCGGCCGCATCGATCGACTTCGCGCCGCTGTGCGGCAGCGTGATCACCGGGTTCGGCTTCGTCGTGTTGCCCGCGCGCCAGCCGTGATACACCTCGATGCGCGTGCCGATCGACGTCCAGTCGGTACTGCCGACGACGCCCTGCGCGAGCACCATCGTGTCGCTGTCGGCGAGATAGACGATGCGCGTGAGCGGCTGGATGCTGGCCGGCACCGGCGTCGGCACGCCGGGCCCCCACGACGGCTTGCCGCTCGCATCGAAACCGGTCAGCGGATAGTGATAAATGGCGCCGGTCTTGTCGAGGCCGGCCCATACGCCGCCGTTGCTGTCGAGGCTGAAGCCGGCCGACACGCGCCGGGTCGTGTTGAACGCGGGCCCGGGGATCGATCCGTCCGGAATCGCGACGTAGCCGTTGGCCGCGTTGAAGTGGAAGAAATAGTAGACCGGCGGATTCTGCCCCGCCGCGACGAGGATCCGGTTCGCGCCGACCGACGTCAGCAGCCCGAAGTGCTCGTCGCGCTGCGTGTCGCCCATATTGATGCGCGGGTCCGACGGATACGTGAACGGATCGACGGTGTTCGCGACGAAGGTGCCGCCCGCGGTGCCGCTGTAGACGTGCGTGCCGCTGTAGAACAGCGCGCCGTCGGTGACCGGGTCCGGTGCGGCGATGCCTTCGAAGTTCAGCGACTGCAGCGTCCACCGCAGGCTGCCGGTGCTGCCGTACGCGTGAATGTCGGTCGCGCCGTTGCGGCCGAGATCCCAGCTGCCGCCCCACGGGTTGTTGAGCACGTACAGGTTGCCGGCCGTGTCCTTGCCGATGCCGGCCACGCGGGTGAAGCGCTGCGCGCCGACTTGCCCCTTGGTGCCCGTCGTCGTGTCGAGATAGCCGCCGCGCACGCCGAACGTGCCGGCCAGCGCGGGCCGGCCCGCGACGGTATAGCGCTTGATGTTCATGTCGGGGCCTTCGTCGCCGACCATCAGTTGCCCCGCCGCCGCATCGAAATAGAGCGCAGACGGCTGCGACCCGGCGGCCAGCCGGATCGTGTTCAGCAGCGCACCGGCCGGGCTGAATTCGACGACCGCGCCCGCGCTCTTCTGCGCGACCCAGACGTTGCCCGCACCGTCGACGGCGAGCGCGCCGGGCGCCGATACGCCGATGTCGCGCTGCCACACGCCGTCGGTCGTGAACACCCGCACGCGATTGCCGTAGAAGTCGCTCGCATAGAGCAGCGAGCCGGCCGTGGCGAGTCCGGTGACGACGTCGATGCGCGGCTGGTTGGTCGCCGCCGTGACCTGAATCAGCTTGTCGCGGAACCGCGTCGCGCGGTTGTAGCGCCCGACCGCGCCGCTGCCGTATCCGTTGCCGGGCTGCAGCGCGACGAACAGCGACGTCGCGTTGCCCGTGATCGCGCTGCCCTGGAATTCCGAGTGCGTGCCGATCGAGCCGGCGCTCTTGCCGTTCTGGTAGATCGCGACGCCGCCCTCGTCTTCGTCCCACATCGACGCGGTGTAGATCACGCCTTCGGGCGCGACCCACATCGAACGCGCGACGTTGCCGACGTGCGCGGCGAGCGTGCCGTACGTGTTCGCCAGCCAGTCGGTGGTGTTGCCCGCGTATCCGGCCGGCGCAATCGTGGCGATCGCGGCGGCGAGCAGCACGGCCTGAATCGGTTTTCCGGCGACCATGGCTGATGCTCTCCTGAATGGTGGAATCATTCACATGAGGGGGCAGCCGGATGGTTTGAAATCGGCAGTGCGTAAATACTTCCGCTTAAATCATCCGGTGCAGTCGGTATTACATCGCGCGCGCATTCGATAATCGGCTGCAGCGAGAATAGCGTTATATAAATCGAAAAAAATTGCGGACCGCTGGCGCAGACGGCGCGCGCGATTGCGCGAGAGTGAATGACCACTTACGCGCGGACCTTGATATCGAGGAAATCCGGCGTTCGCCGAGGGGAATATCACCGCGGGTCCGAATGCGGCGTATCGGGAATGGGGGGTTTTTCGGCGAATCGGGAAAATCGCCGGAGGCAGGTAAAGGAACAACTGCCGGTGGGTATTGCTGGCAGATATTGCACCGGCCTGTATCCAGGTCGAATCCAGGCCGGTGCAGATCATTTCATTTGAAACAGGGAAATCACGCGGACGTCGCCGTCTCCCGCGCCTCCACCTGCTTGATCTCGCCGCCGCCGTCCGGATCGGCGTCGTCGCGCGAATCGCCGAGCTGGCCTTCCCACTTCGCGACCACCGCAGCCGCGATCGAGTTGCCGACCGCGTTGGTGGCCGAGCGCCCCATGTCGAGGAACATGTCGACGCCCATGATCAGCAGCAGCCCGGCTTCCGGCAGATGGAACTGGCCGAGCGTCGCCGCGATCACGACGAGCGATGCGCGCGGCACGCCCGCCATCCCCTTCGACGTCACCATCAGCATCAACAGCATCGTGATCTGCGTGCCGAGCGGCAGGTCGATCCCGTACACCTGCGAGATGAACAGCACCGCGAACGTGCAGTACATCATCGAGCCGTCGAGGTTGAACGAGTACCCGATCGGCAGCACGAAGCTCGAAATCTTGCGATTCACGCCGAACCGGTCGAGCGCGTCGAGCAGCTTCGGATACGCGGCTTCCGAGCTCGCCGTCGCGAACGACAGCAGGAACGGCTCGCGGATCAGGCGGATCAGCGTGAACGCGCGCTTGCCGAGGAACGCCACGCCGGCGAGCGTCAGCACGCCCCACAGCAGCGCCAGCGCCAGGTAGAAGCTCGCCATGAACTTCGCGAACGTGAGCAGGATGCCGAGCCCTTCCGTCGTGATCGTCGACGCCAGCGCCGCGAACACCGCGACCGGCGCGAACCACATCACCGCGCCCGTCACCTTGAGCATGACCTGCGCGAGATCGTCGATCACGCCGGTCAGGCGCTTGCCGGCGTCGCCGAGCGCGGACAGCGCGGTGCCGAAGAAGATCGAGAACACGACGATCTGCAGGATCTCGTTGTTCGCCATCGCCTCGGCGATCGATTTCGGCACCAGGTGGACGACGAAATCCTTCAGCGTGAATGCGCCCGTCTTCAGGTTGAGCGCCGCATCGGCGGCCGGCAGCGGCAGGCTCAGGTGGCTGCCCGGCTTCAGGATCGTCGCGGTGATCAGGCCGAGCAGCAGCGACGTGAACGACGCGATGAAGAACCAGCCGAACGCCTTCACGCCGACGCGGCCGACCGACCCGCTGTCGCCCATCTGCGCGATGCCGACCGTCAGCGTCGCGAACACCAGCGGCGCGATGATCATCTTGATCAGGCGCAGGAACACGTCGGACAGCAGCGACACATAGCCGGCGACTTCCCTGGCCATTTTCGGGTCGGGAAACGCGCTATGACAGGCGTAGCCCACGGCAATGCCAAGCACCATCGCGATGACGATGTACTTGGTGATGTTGTGCTTCTTCTTCATTAGCAATCCAAATTACAGAACGGGTGTTTCCAACGGCAGGTCGATCGCCGGCATTGAAACGGGGATGGAATTCCGCGAGCGCGGTGCGCGCCGTTTTCGAATGCCGGAGCCCGTCCGTGGGCATGGCCACGGCGAACAGGGGACGCATTCTATCGCAAACGCCGGACAATCTTTCAAATCTGAAAGCTAATGGCGGGACGCGACGCGGGGAACTAGGCGGAGTGGGCCTTCGCCGGTCTGGAGCTTCGGGCTTCGGGCTTCGGGCTTCGGGCTTCGGGCTTCGGGCTTCGGGCTTCGGGCTTCGGGCTTCGGGCTTCGGGCTTCGGGCTTCGGGCTTCGGGCTTCGGGCTTCCAGCTTCGGGCTTCGGGCCGGGGGCCGGGGGCCGGTAGCCAGTGCGCCGACGGGGGGCGCCCCGGCTTCGATCTTCGGGCACCGTCGCGCCCGCCCGTCAGTTCGGCCTTGCGCGGGGCGTCGGCGAGCCCGCGGCGTGACGCATCACGCCGGCGACGTGCCGGGTCGCGGCATGAACCGGCACAGGCACAGCGGCACCACGACCAGCGCCGCACCGGCGAGAAACGTGGCCGACGCGCCGAAACGCGCCCACAGCGCGCCGGCGATGCTGCTCGCAAGCAGCATGCAGATGCCGCTCACCAGGTTGAATACGCCGAACGCGGTCCCGCGCAGCGTGGCCGGCGAGGTTTCCGACACCATCGCGGCGAGGATGCCCTGCGTGAAGCCCATGTGCAGCCCCCACACGGCCACGCCGGCGAACATCGAGAGCGTCGACGTGCCGATGCCGAGCAGCAGGTCGGCCGCGATCAGCAGCACCATGCCGGCCGCGAGCAGCACGCGGCGATCGAGCCGGTCCGACAGGATGCCGACCGGCCAGGCGGACAGCGAATAGGCGACGCTCATCGCGACCATCACGCCCGGAATCCACGCCGCATCGAGCCCCGTCTGCTGCGCACGCAGCACCAGGAATGCCTCGCTGAAGCGCGCGAGCGTAAACGTCGCGCCGGCCGCGACGACGAACCAGTAGCCGCGGGGAAACTCGCGCAGCGCGTTCCAGCGCAGCGGCGAGCGAAAGTGCCGGTCCGGTTTCGACTGCTCGGGCTCCCGTACGCCGAAGACGATCAATGCGATCGCGACGAACGCCGGCACCACTGCGAACCACAGCACGGTCCGGATGCGGTCCTCGAACCAGAGCATCAGCACGATCGCGAGCATCGGCCCGAGAAACGCGCCCACGGTATCCATCGACTGACGCAGGCCGAAGCAGGCGCCGCGGATTTCGGGCGGTGCGACGTCGGCCACCAGCGCGTCGCGCGGCGCGCCGCGAATTCCCTTGCCGACGCGGTCGAGCAGACGGGCCGTCACGACCACGGCCGGCGTGGACGCCAGCGGAAACAACGGCTTGGTCAGCGCCGCGAGGCCATAGCCGATCAGCAGCAGCCCCTTGCGGCGCCCGAGCCAGTCGCTGATCGCGCCGGAGAACACCTTGACGATCATCGCCGTCGCTTCGGCCGCCCCTTCGAGCACGCCGAGCGCGGCGACGCTCATGCCCATCGTCGACACCAGATAGATCGGCAACAGCGCATGGATCAGCTCGGACGACAGGTCCATGAAGAGGCTCACGAGGCCCAGGGCCCACACGGTCCGTGGAATCGCGGGCTTGCCGGCAATCGGGGTTGGAGCGCTCATGATCGATCTGCATCGAGGTTGCGGGCGGTGCGACTTGCCACGGGGTTCCCTGTCCCGACAGGACAGGCGCGCCGCGGCGCGGGAACACGTTAGCGCCGGTAATCGGCACACCGCGCGGCAGGACTCGCGTGACGGTGCCGATTGCCCGGCCGTCCGCCACCTCGACACGCGGCGCGGCCGCTGCCCGTTCCGTCAGGCCGCGCACGCTGGCAGTATCCGACCGCTTCGTGACACCGACCGTGACGAGATGCCACGGCCGCCGGAAGATCTCAGGATACAGCGCGCCATGCCAGACCGGCACGCGCGCCGCCCCGCCGGTCACCACCTCGTAGTCGGATCGCAGGAGTCGCAATACCGGACGATTCGATGGCCGTGCCGGATCGATCGTGACGAACCTCCCCCGGCGATGCGCCCGGCTGGCGCTTCACCCGCCGTCATTGCCTGGTCGCATGCCGTGCTCGTCCGAATCCGGGGCGAACGCAACGTTCGGCAGCGGTAAACATCAGACAAAACAAGGATCTCGGTTACTGCGCAACACTTGTTGACCCTTCCCTCCTTTCAAATGATAATGCGTCGCGTTACGCGATTACGAATCATTACACAGGGCAGGTTGGGAAATGAAACACGTGTTGCACCCGGCACGACGGGCCATTCTGGCCGCCATCGCGTGCCAGCCGATCATGGTCGGCGCGGCCTTCGCACAGGAAAACGCAAGTGCGCCGACCGGCACGGCCACTGACGTGTTGCCGGCGGTATCGGTGAACGCCAGCGCGCTCCGCGATCCGGGGGAAGGCTACAACCCGACGAACGCGGTCAGCGCCACCAGGATCGACGCGCCGCTGCGCGATATCCCGCAGACGGTGAACGTGGTCACGGCCGAAGTGATGCGCGACCAGCATGCGAACTCGCTGCAGGACGTGCTGAAGAACGTCGCGGGCGTCGGGTTCTCGACCGGCGACGGCCAGCGCGACCAGGTGACCATTCGCGGCTTCTCCGCGATTGCCGACCAGTTCGTCGACGGCATTCGCGACGATGCCCTGTATTTCCGGGATCTCTCGAACGTCGACCGGGTGGAAGTGGTCAAGGGCCCGGCGGCGGTTCTTTACGGCCGCGGATCGTCAGGTGGACTAATCAATCGCGTGACGAAAAAACCCGGGATCGACGTGACCAACTTCGGGATCAGCTACGGTTCGTGGGCCGATCGCCGGGTGGAGGCCGACGTCGGGCGCGTGCTCGCGAACGGCGCGGCCGCCTTCCGGATCACCGGCGCACACGAGGAAGCGAAGAGCTATCGCTCGCAACAGTTCCTGAATCGCACGGCGGTCGCGCCGTCGTTCGAGTTTCGCATCGCGCCGAAGACGACCGTCCTGCTGCAGGCGGACTACCTCGAAGATCGTCGCGTGACGGACTTCGGCATTCCGGCCTATCACGGACGACCGGTCGACGTGCCGGCATCCGCGTATTACGGCGCGGCGAACGCCGGCGACGTGGACTATACGCGATCGCGGGTCTATTCGAGTACCGCGACGATCAAGCACGAGTTCAACGACCAATGGTCGATCCGGAACGCCACCCGCTACTATCACTACTCGCTCGACCGGAACAACACGCTGGTCGGCAGCGTCAACGAGGCGGCCCGGACGTTCACGCTGAATCACGGCAACGTCTATCGCGAGGAACACGGCTGGTTCAACCAGACCGATCTCACGCAGAAGGCCACGCTGTTCGGCATGAAGCACGAGTTGCTGTACGGGATGGAATTCGGCCAGCAGAACAAGGATCTCGTCAGCTACTCGGCGCCCGTCACCGGCGCGAACGGCAAGCCGATGAATTTCGACCTGTTCGCGCCCGCCCTTCCGACGCTGCCGCTGCACACGTCGACCACGCCGACGGCCAACAACCTCGGCATCTTCAAGACCCTCGGGTTCTACACGCAGGACCTGATCAGCTTCAACGAGCAGTGGAAGGCGCTGCTCGGCATCCGCTACGATCGCTTCGAGCAGGAGACGCTCGACCGCCGTCCGAAGCAGCCGGGCCTGTCGCGCACCGATACGGCGTGGAGCCCGCGCGTGGGTCTCGTCTGGCAGCCCACCCGAACGCAGTCGTACTACGTGTCGTGGAGCCGCTCGTTCCAGCCTTCCGGCGAAGCGTTCTCGCTGGCGGCCAACAATGCCGAACTCGCTCCGGAAACCACGACCAACACCGAGATCGGCGCGAAGTACGACTGGCTCGGCGGCAAGGCCACCACGACGATCTCGGTGTTCCGCCTGGACCGCAGCAACATCAAGGTCGCCAATGCAAGCAACACGGCGCTGATTCCGATCGGCGAGCAGCGGACCGACGGCGTGGAACTCAGCGGCGCTGCGGAACTCGGCCACGGCTGGCGCGTGCTCGCGGGCTACGCCTACCTGGATGCCACCGTCACCCAGTCGACGGCCGCGTTGCAGGGCAAGCGCGCCACCCTGACCCCGCGCCACTCCGGCAATCTGTGGCTCACCAAGAATCTCGGCAGCGGCTTCGGCATCGGCGGCGGCCTGAACCTCGTCGGCGCGCGCATGGCCGATCCGCAGAACACGGTGACGCTGCCGGGTTACGTGACGGCCGACATGATGGCCTGGTATGCGCACGGGCCGATGTCGCTCCAGTTGAACCTCTACAACCTGTTCAACAAGGGCTACATCGTGTCGGCCCACGGCTCGAACCCGAACCTCAACATGCCGGGGGCGCCGCGCAGTGTCATGGCGACGTTGCGATACGAGATGTAGAAGCGGCGCAGTCCCGACGAGGCGTGCCGGGCGGATCGACGACCGTCACCGACCGCCGCCTCGGCAATACCGGATCACGAGCGTCCTGATCCGCGTGACGGCACGCGGACGGCGTACATCGTCCGGCAAACGCGCTCGTCGGGAATGCACCGGCGTGGCGGGACCGGTTGATGCAAGCGACGCGGTCGGCACGCGCAACGACACACGCGCGACTTCGCGCGTACCTCGACTTCAAGCCCGCGTCAGCTTCGCATGCCGCCGCGCGCGGTCGTTCACGATTTGATGGCGCCGGTGATCCGTCATCTTCTTCCAGTCGCGCGCTTCGTCGCGCGTTCGCAGGCATGCCACGCAATAGCCGGTGCGACCGTCGAACGAACACACGTCGACGCAAGGGGACTTGACCGCCATGCTCATCGCCCTCGCGTCGCGGGCACGACTTCGACGGTCACGTGCGACAGGTTCCTGAACCGCTGCAGCACGCCGTGATAGAAGCGCGCATCGCGCTTCGGATCGTCCGTCACCACCGACACGACCGCGCTCATGTGTCCCGGCCCGAGCCGCCACACATGCAGGTCGCCGACCCGGTCGCCCGTGCCTTCGATCGCACCGCGCACGTTGTCCGTCAGGCGGCGATCCGAATTCATGTCGAGCAGGATCCCGCCCGTATCGCGCATCAGGCCGTACGACCAGTTCGCGATCACCAGCGCGCCGATGATGCCGGCCAGCGGATCCATCCAGACCCAGCCGAACGCCCGCGCGAGCAGCAGCCCGACGATCGTCAGGACGGACACGGCCGCGTCGGCGATCACATGGATGTACGCGGAGCGCATGTTGTGATCGCGCGCCGCCGCCGCGGACGTGCCGTGGTCGTGCTCCTCGAACGCCAGTTCGTGCTCGCGGCCGTTCAGCCGGACGATCGCGTTGAATTCATGCGGTTCGGGAATGGCTTCGGTCGACTCCAGATAGCCGCCGCGACTTTGCATCGCGAACACCTGACGGCTGCCGTCCGGGCGGATCGTGGTCACCGACACCGCGCTCGCATCGACGAGCTTCGTCTCGTGCGTCGCAGGCGCGACGCGGAACACCGGCGGAACGCCCTCCTCGAACACCGACACGGCGAATACGCCCTGCTGATCGAAGATCTGGTGCGCTTCCTGTTCGTGGTCGTGCGCGTGATCGTCGTGATCGTCATGACCATGCCCGTGATGATGACCATGACCGTGGCCATGATGGTCGCCGCTCAGCAGCCACACGCTCGCGATGTTGACGAGCAAGCCTGCCACCGCGATCGGAATCGCCTCGCCGAAATGAATCGGGACCGGGGCGAGCAGGCGCGCGACCGCCTCGTACCCGATCAGCAGCGCGATCATCGCGAGCACGATCGCGCTCGTGAAACCCGCGAGATCGCCGAGCTTGCCCGTGCCGAACACGAAGCGCGGGTCGCGCGCATGCTTGCGCGCGTAGGTATAGGCGAGCGCGGCGATCAGCATCGCGCCCGCGTGCGTCGACATGTGCAGGCCGTCCGCGATCAGTGCCAGCGAACCGAACAGGGACCCGCCGACGATCTCCGCCACCATCATCGCCGCGCACAGCGCGATGACCATCCAGGTCCGGCGTTCGTTCTGCTCGTGCGCGGCGCCGAGAAAGATGTGGTCGTGCCCTGCGCCGAAGGCGTCGTTGCTGAAGCTGTTCATTCCGCCTCCGGTTACTTGAAGTAGCTGTGCACGACTTCGATCAGCTGTTCGGTCGCGCTGCCTTCGTCGTCGTGACCTTCGGCGTCGACCAGATGGCTGCGGATGTGATCCTCGAGCACGACCGCGAGCAGGCCGTTCATTGCGCCGCGACCGCTCGTGATGAGGCGGAGGATTTCGTTGCAACCGCGCTCGTCCTCGAGCGCGCGTTCGATCGCTTCGACCTGCCCCTTGATCCGGCGGACACGGTTCAGCAGCTTCTGCTTTTCCTGGATGGTGTGGCTCATGGTGATCCCTTCATATACCGGGGGGGACTATATATCAAATCGCGTTTCCATATAGGGGGAGGGGGTATTTTCCGGAAAAAAACCAGACGAATGACGCGCGCCTCGCAGGCCGCCCCGCCGCCAGTCACCGCAGCCGCCGCCAAAGTTAACTTGTAGAAGTCGTAACGCATGAGTAGCATTTGCTACATGAATTCACTCACGACATGGTCGCTCCTCGTGCTGACCCTTCCCACGCAGAACGCGACGGCGCGCATGCGGTTCTGGCGCGCGCTCAAGGCAAAAGGCTGCGCGGTGCTGCGCGACGGCGTCTACCTGCTGCCCCAGTCGGAAGCGCATGAACGGATGCTGCGCGAGCTCGCGGACGCGATTGCCGACAGCGGCGGCAGCGCTCACCTGTTGCGCGCGCCGAGTCTCGATGCGTCACAGGAGCGGGAATTCCGCGCGCTCTTCGATCGCGGGGAAGATGACGCCGCCTTTATCCAGGTCCTTGCGGACGCCCGCAAGACCCTCGCCGGACAGTCGGCCTCGGAACTGACGCGCTTGCTGCGCCGCATGCGCAAGGATTTCGACGCCATCCGTGCGATCGACTATTTCCCGGGCGACTCGGCCACTCGCGCCGAAGTCGCGCTGCAGGATTTCGTCGCGCTGGTCGACACCGTGCTGTCGCCGGGCGAACCCCACGCCGCGGACCGCGCGATCCGGCCGCTGGCGATCGGCGAATTTCAGGGCCGCACCTGGGCGACGCGGCAGCGAATGTGGGTCGATCGCGTCGCCAGTGCCTGGCTGATCCGCCGCTTCATCGACGCACGCGCCCGCTTCGTCTGGCTCGCGTCGCCGGCGGATTGCCCGGCCGACGCGCTGGGCTTCGATTTCGACGGCGCGACGTTTACGCATGTCGGCGAGCGCGTGACGTTCGAGGTGCTGCTGGCGAGTTTCGGGCTCGACAACGACCCCGCGCTGATGCGGCTCGGCGACATCGTGCATGCGCTCGACGTGGGCGGCCCCGCGGCGCCCGAAGCGATCGGCTTCGAGGCCGTGATGGCCGGCACGCGCCAGCAGGCAGAGAACGACGACCGGTTGCTCGAGCAGATGGGCGCCGTGCTCGATGCCCTGTACGCACACTTCACGTCGAACGGCAAAAACCACACCGCGGCCAGATCATGACCACTTCCATCGCCACCACCGAACCGACCTACTCACTTGGCCAGCTGGTCGCCTACATGCTGCGTCTCGGCACGTTCGGCTTCGGCGGGCCGGTCGCGCTCGCAGGCTACATGCGTCGCGACCTGGTCGAACGTCGCGGCTGGATCACGGAAGCCGACTACAAGGAAGGGCTCACGCTGGCCCAGCTCGCACCGGGGCCGATGGCGGCCCAGCTCGCGATCTATCTGGGCTTCGTGCACTACCGCCTGCTCGGTGCGACGCTCGTCGGCTTCGCGTTCGTGCTGCCGTCGTTCCTGATGGTGGTTGCGCTCGGCTTCGCGTACTCACATTTCGGCGGGCTGTCCTGGATGCAGGCCGTCTTCTACGGCGTCGGCGCCGCGGTGGTCGGCATCATCGCGATGAGCGCCTACAAGCTCACGACGAAAACCGTCGGCCACGACAAGCTGCTCTGGGCGATCTTCGTCACGCTTGCCGCCGTGACCTTCATCACGGAATCGGAAATCGCGTGGCTGTTCGTGGTCGCGGGCCTGGTCGGCTGGCTGTGGCGTGCCCCGCCCAAGTGGCTGCAGCGCGGTGGGCTGAACGCGGTTGCCGCCGCCAACCTGCCGGCAGCCAGCGGCATATTGAGCGGCATCGACCTGCCGCAGCTCGTTCAGATCGGCGCGTTCTTCATGAAGGCCGGCGCGTTCGTGTTCGGCTCCGGGCTGGCGATCGTGCCGTTCCTTTATGGCGGCGTCGTCACCGAACATCACTGGCTGAACGACAAGCAGTTCGTGGATGCCGTGGCGGTCGCGATGATCACGCCCGGCCCGGTCGTGATCACGGTCGGCTTCATCGGGTATCTGGTGGCGGGCTTCCCGGGCGCACTCGTCGCCGCACTCGGCACGTTCCTGCCTTGCTATCTGTTCACGGTCATCCCCGCACCTTACGTGAAGAAGTACGGGCACCGTCCGGGCGTCAAGGCGTTCGTCGACGGCATCACCGCCGCAGCCGTCGGGGCGATCACCGGCTCCGTCCTCGTCATCGCGAAACGCTCGATCGTCGACCTGCCGACCGCACTGCTCGCGGTCGCGACCGTGCTGCTGCTGTGGCGTTTCAAGAAGTTGCAGGAGCCGGTCGTCGTCACGGCTGCCGCGCTCGTCGGGCTCGTGGCCTACCCGCTGCTCCATCATTGAGCCGCATTGCCGGGAGGCGGCCGTGACGCATCGGACGACGTTCGTCCGCCATACAGGAGGCGTGCCGTGAAATGGATTACGCGCGAACGGCCGAAGGTTGACCGCATCGCATGTCCGTGGCTGATTGCGCGGTTCATCGACGATGCGCCGGAATTTCTCTACGTCCCGGGTCCGGACGTCCTGCGACTGGCGGACGAAACGGGCGCGGTGCCCTACGACGTGCCAGGCGTCGAGCTGGGCCACCACGGTGAACGCTGCAGCTTCGATGCGTTTCTCGACCGCTACCGGCTCGACGCCCCGGCGCTGCTCAAGCTCGCCGCGATCGTGCGCGGCGCCGATACCGGACGGCTCGATCTCACGCCGGAATCGGCCGGGCTGTACGCGATCTCGATCGGCCTGTCCGGACACTTCGCCGACGATCACGAGCAACTGCGGCACGGCATGGTGATGTACGACGCGCTCTACGCGTGGTGCCGGCGTGATGCACGTCCCTAGCAGCCGCCGCGCGTCGACGCTCGCCAGCCGGATGCTGCCGGCGGGCGCGGACAAGGCCGCATGGCTCATCCTCGCCAGCCGCGGCATGCGCGGTTTCTGCGATGGATTCATTGCCGTGCTGCTGCCCGCGTATCTGCTGTCGCTCGGGCTGTCGCAACTGGATGTCGGCCTGATCGGCACCACGACGTTGACAGGTTCCGCGATCGCGACGATCGCGGTCGGCATGCTCGCGAGCCGCTTCACGCAGCGCCGCATGCTGACGCTCGCGGCGACACTGATGGCGGCGACGGGCATCGGCTTCGCGAGCGTCTCCACGTGGTGGCCGCTGTTCGTCATCGCCTTCGCCGGCACGCTCAATCCGAGTTCCGGCGACGTCAGCGTGTTTCTGCCGCTCGAACAGTCGCGCCTGGCGCAAGCCGCCGACGGCGACGCTCGCACGGCGCTGTTCGCCCGCTACAGCCTCGTCGGCGCCGTATCGGCAGCGGTCGGATCCCTCGCGGCGGGCGTGCCGATCGCGGTTGCGTCACATACCGGAATCTCGACGCTGGGCGCGATGCGCGGCATGTTTCTGGTCTATGCGGCCACAGGTGTCGTCGTCTGCATGCTGTATCGGCGGCTGCCGCGCCAGACAGTTCGCGCGGCGCAGGCAGCGCCCCCGCTCGGCCCGTCACGCCCGATCGTCGTGCGGCTGGCGATGCTGTTCAGCGTCGACGCATTCGCGGGCGGGCTCGTCGTCAACTCGCTGCTGTCGCTGTGGTTGATGCAGCGCTTCGGGCTCTCGATCGTCGCGACCGGCCAGTTCTTCTTCTGGGCGGGCCTGCTCTCGGCCGGCTCGCAGCTCGCGGCCGCGCCGCTGTCGCGCAGGATCGGCCTGCTGAATACGATGGTGTTCACGCATATTCCGTCGAGCGTCTGCCTGATCGGCGCCGCGCTCGCGCCGTCGTTGCCGCTGACGTTGACGCTGTTGCTGATGCGAAGCGCGCTGTCGCAAATGGATGTCCCGACCCGAACCGCCTATGTGATGGCGGTCGTCACGCCGGCGGAGCGACCGGCAGCGGCCAGCTTTACATCCGTCCCGCGCAGCCTCGCGGCCGCTGTCGCGCCGGCCTTGGCCGGCGGCCTGTTCGGCCTCGGCTGGCTCGGTGCGCCGCTGGTCGCATGCGGCGCGCTGAAGATCGCGTACGACCTTTCGCTGCTCGCAGCGTTTCGCCACGTCGAACCGGACGACGGCCGGGCACGGTAATCGCGGCCACGGCCGAACGGCAAACGAGCGGGGAACCATGCAAAGCGATGCCGCCGCCGTGCCAATGCGGTGGCGGCTGTCGCGGGAGGCAATCATGAAGGACTCCGGACGCTGGCGCTACGGCCTGCTCCTGTTCGTCGCGCTATGCGGCGGGCTCGGCACGTCGGGCCTACCGACTCACCAGGTTTTCGCTGCCGGCGAAGAAGGCGCCTCGACCGGCACCCTGCCGCTGAAGCATGTCGCGGACATCGCGTTGCCGGGCCGCGCGACACGACTCGACTACGCAAGCCTGGACCCGAGCCGCAACCTGCTCTTCATCGCTCACCTCGGCGACGGCGAAGTGATCGCTTTCGATACGCATGCATCGCGCGTGACCGCCCGGATCGCAGGCGTATCGTCGGTACATGGCGTGCTTGCCGTGCCGGCGCTGTCGCGCATCTACGCGTCTGCGACCGGGTCCGACGAGATCGTCGCGATCGACGCCGCGACGCTGAAAATCGTCGCGCGCATGCCGGGCGGGCATTATCCCGACGGCATCGCCTATGCGGCCGACGTGCACAAGCTGTACGTATCCGACGAATACGGAAAAACGGAAACGGTCATCGATGTCCGCAGCAACCGGCGCGTCGCGACGATCCCGCTCGATGGCGAAGCCGGCAACACGCAGTACGACCCGGTTTCCCGACACATCTTCGTGAACGTCCAGACGCGGCGCCAGCTCGTCGAAATCGATCCGGCGACGGACCGTGTCGTCGCCCGGTTCGACTTGCCGGGCGCGAAAGGCAATCACGGATTGCTGATCGAGCCGCGCGCCGGCCTCGCCTTCATCGCGTGCGAGGACAACGACGCGCTCCTCGTCTTCGATATGCGCACACGGCACGTCGTCCGCGCTTTCGACCTCGGCGGCGGCCCGGATGTGCTCGCGTTCGATTCGGCGTCGGACGTGCTGTATGTTGCCGGTGAAGCCGGCATCGTTTCGATGTTCAGCGTCCGCGGCCGGAACGTTGCCAAGATCGGTGAAGGCCGGCTCGGGCCGAACGCGCACGTCGTCGCTGTCGATCCGGGCACGCATCGCTCGTATTTCCCGCTGAAGGATGTCGGCGGCCGGCCGGTGCTGCGCGTGATGGAAGCCGCGAGCGTCGCAAAGCCGGCCGGCACGGTGCCGCCGGGTGCAGGAATGTAACGGGCGAGCATGAACGGCGGCATCCGTCGTCGCGCAGTATCTCGTACCGTTCGATGTGATGCGATCCGCGGCCGGTCGGTCGTCAGCGGCGCCGCCGCCGCGCGGCACGCCGAACCGATTCTCGCCAGCACGCCGCCCACGATCCGGTCGCAGCGTTCCCCGTCGAACGAAAACACGACGCGCTCGACCAGGTCGATCGTTGCCCGCCGGCGGGACGACGCATCGCCCCGCCGGCCGACGCTCGCCGGACGCATTCGCCCGGCTGCCTGTTACCGGTCGTACTCGAAGGCCTCGGTGAAGAGCGTGTCGACCGGGTCGGACCAGCTCAAGTTCACGAACGAGAAGTCCGCGCTGCCGGTCCAGCCGGCCACCGACGGGAACGCGACGCCCTGGTCGCCCGGCACGTTGAGCGTGACCGAGGCGCCCGGCTGGACCGGCGACGCCGATGCCGAACCGTTGACGAACGTCGCCGCCGGCTGCCCGGCCGCGGTTGCGCGAATCTGCACGTTGCCGCGTTTGACGAACGGCAGCCCCGATTTCGACGTCCAGCCGAGCGGGAAGGTCGCGCCGCCCGCGAACGTGCTGGCGGAGCCCGGCGTCAGCTTGTCGCGCGTGGACTGCGCCAGATCGTGCCACGCGTACTGGCGCAGTGCGTCGGGCGACGGCGACGGCGTACGCAGCCGGACCGTGTAGTGCCGGGCCGGCGTCGACGTGTTGCCGTTCTGGTAGATGTCGATCGTATAGGCGCTGAACGGCTTGATGTCGGCCAGCTCGGCGGTGCTCAGTTGCGGCTTCGCCCATGCGGTATTGTTGCGCGGCGCGTCGCCGGGCCACGTGAACAGGCCCTGGTTGGCCGGGTCCTGCGCGACGCCGGCCAGACGGAAGTTGTTGCGGCACTGCGGATTCTTCGCCAGTGCGGCGAGCTGCGCCGGCGTCTGCCCGCTTGCGATCTGCGCGCGGATGTTCAGCGTGTCGCAGGTCCCGCTCGACGGCTGGAGAAACACGCCGTTGCGCAAGCCGGGGCCGTTGACGATCGCGAAGTCCACCGCGGTGCCGGCCGCGTCGACGGCACCCACCTGCAGGTTGAGCGAATCGACGAACGCGTTGGTCCCCGTCGACGGATTGGCCGGATTCAGCCAGTCCCACTTCTGTGCGTTCGCATTGACCTTGCTCAGCACCGCGCGCTGATTGCCGACCACGCGCCAGCCGGTATCGCCGTTCGCGAGACTGCCCGCCCGCACTGCAAGCTGTACATGCTGCTGCATGCCGTCGCGAATCCCGTCGCTGCGCGTCCACGCGAGCTTGACCCACATCGTGTCGCTGGCAACGACGCGGATGACTTCCGGCAGGCTGAAGCTCGCGTTGTTCATCGCATCGTCGGCCACGATGCCCGGCGTGCCGCCTGCCGGCGCGCCGAACTCCTGGTCGACCGACATCCCGTTGTTGAGGTACGCGGAAGGCACGCCTGCATTCAGCGCGCCGGACGCGACGTCGTCGACGAAGATCCGGCCGCATGCCGATACGCTGCCGCCCGTGCGCGCAGCACCGGTCGAACCGGCGAAGCACTGGTTGAGCGCGCTCTGCAATGCCGCCAGATCGCTGGCGCTCGGCAGGTTCGACACCACCGCGCCATTGATGGTCGCGGCGGCCGGCAGGCTGGCCTTGTCGCTCGCCTGCGGCGCGACGCCGGGCGCGAGCTGAAGCTGCACCGGCGTATCGCTGGACGCGCCCGCCACCGAGCTGATCTGGACGCCGCCATCCGGCAGGACGTTGATCTTGATCTGGTCGAGCAGCCGGTCGAGACCCGGCGCGCCCGCCGTCAACGGGCCGGAAATCAGGTCGACGCCCGCATTGCCGGTGGCGGCCAGCAGGTCGGCCAGCGCCGACGAATAGGCTTGCACCGTGCTGGCGACGGCCTGGGCCGTGACCTTGCTTTGCAGCAAACCGGTGTCGGCCAGCAGCTTGGTCGGGTTGTCGCCGACGATCGTGGCGGCGATCGCGTTCGTGATCGGCGTGATGTTGATCGTCTGCGTGCCGGCCGTGGCGCTGAGCGCGATCAGCGTGGCCTGCGAGTCGGCGACGTTGCCGTATGCGGACAACGCGAAAGGCGCGCTCAGGCCGGTCACCGTGCATTGAAACGCGCCGGTCGACGCATCGGCCGGGCAGTCGACCGCTTTGCCGGTCGCATCGACCAGTTTCACGGTGGCGGCCTGCATCGCGGCGCCGGCGGCCGCGACCCCGCTGACCGTCTGCGCGGCGGGCGGTGCGGGTGGCGAGGAGGAATCGCTGCCGCCGCCACAAGCCGACAGGACAAGCACTGCAATACCGGATACGACAGGTGTGAGTTTCATTGCGTTTCCCCCGAGCCCCTTCTGGTTGATGCGTGTCACATACATTGCGCGTGCACGCTGAATGGCGAGGATTCTCGCAAAGACGATTTTCTCGATCATCATTCAGGTGGATGAAAATCGGGAAATAACAGGGCATGAAATGCAAATAACCTGTGTTAGCCTGAAAAAAATTCGGTATTCGAAGCAATATCGTCAGACAAAATCAGAATACGAAGATCGCGAAGCGACGGGGTGAGCACATGCAACGAGACCAACTCATCGGGGACCTCTATGAGGCCGCGCTGCATCCGGACGGTTTTCTCGAAGTTTTTCACCGGGTGTCCGAATCGCTCGGCGCAGACGTATTTCACATGTTCAGTTGGGACGTCGCGCGCAATGCCCCGAAATTCTCGATCTATTCGCCGCGCGCGGAATTCGACGAGATCATCGCGCTCTACGATCAGTATTACGGCGCGCTCGATCCGCGCCGCGGCTTCGTCGAAAACGCACCGCTCGGCGAATTCGTTTGTTGTCAGGATCATCTGACCGAGCGCGACGTCGAACGCAGCGAGTTCTTCCAGGACTATCAGATTCCGTCGGGATTTCGCTACCTGATGGGGATTCGCTTCGCGCGCCCCGGCAGCGACAACATTCTGCTCGGGTTACTGCGTGCGCACGGCCGCACACCCTATTCTCCAGAAGAACGCGCGACCCTGACCGGTATGGCCGGGCATCTGCAGCGCTCGATCAACCTGTGGCAAGACGCGCGAGTGCTGCATCGCGACGCCACGCTCGGCGCCGAACTGATGGAGGAGCTGGGCCTCGCCGTCTTTGCGCTGGACCGGCACGCGCGCGTCCAGTTCGTCAACCGGGCGGCCGAGTCGATGCTGCGCGCCACCACCTGCCTCAAGCTCGAGAACGGGCACCTGAGCGCGACGAGCGCGCCCCAGAACGACGCGCTCAAGGCGGCGCTGGCACGCGTCGCGAAGACCCGCAAGAGCGAGAGCCTTGCCCTTTCCGGCACGTTGGCCGCGGCGCACGAGATCTTTCTCGGCATCGCGGCATTGTCCGGACAGGCGCTCCATGCCACGTTCGGCGATGCGACGATACTGATCACGGTCAGGCGACGCAGCGGCGCCCCGCTCGTCGTCGCACAACAGCTGCGGCAATCGTTCGGCTTGTCGAGCGCCGAAGCCGCGATCGCCGAAGCGTTGATCAGCGGCAAGACGCCCGACGAATGTGCGGCGAGCGCCGGCGTGTCGCTTGCGACGGTTCGCAGCCAGTTGCGTGCGATCTATGAAAAGACCCACTCGCGGAACCAGGCTGAAGCGGTCGGTCGGATGCTGTGGGTCCTACCGCAACACAAGCTCACGAATTGATACGTCGAAAACGGCGAGCGGGGCAGCGGTCAAAACGCTTTGGCATATTTTTTTAAGACGGGTGCACTTTGCCGGTCTCGGGAAAAGCGTCCGTTACGAAAATTCCCGGAAAAACCGTCTTTGGAAGATTCCAATCCCCGCCAGTGCGTCTCGTGCAGAAAGTGGCGAGAGACGGCGCATCGGCGTGACGCTTGTCGGTGGAAGACATCCGCGTTCCTTGAGCAGGATCTTGGCTGAACCCGATGAGAATTCGTCGGAACTCGGTGGTGCTGCTCGATCATTGGCGGCTATACGATGGACGCGATACTTCCTCGTCCCATGCAGTTTGCATGGTTCGTTAGCCCCGGCAAGTTTCACGGCCATTGTCGGGGCCTTTTTTGATTTCAGTTCCTGTCCCATTCGCTCGCCGACGCGGCCATGCCGACCTCCGATCGGCTGTCGCGACGCGCGACGGCGAGATGGCTGGTGTGCACACTCGCTGCACACATGCCGGCCATATTCCCGGTGTTTCAGGGCCGCTCCAATTGCCCCAATGGCGTCCGTTCCAGCAGGACGGCGAACAGATGAGCGCTCGGCCACGGCCAGCACGGCGGCCGGGGTGATTTGGTATGGGAGGTATCCGGAATTTCGTGTGTGAGGCGGGTTAAAACTCAGACTCCGATGCTGAGTCGTTCCGGGTAAAGCAATGCAAGCTGCGGCATCACGCTTCTCCAGGCGTGCCGGGAGCCTGTCTACTTGGCAACGACGTTGCGCAAGGCCAACCGGATCGGCACGAGCGCGTGCCGACATTTGCGCCTGCGGCGGATCCAGGCGTGGTGCGCGAGGCTGAAGGGGCGGACAGCACGTCTGGCGCACGGCTGGATCGGCCCGCGACTCACCATCGAACCGATGGAGCGCTGGCGGCGCCATAGCATGGCGTCGAACGCTAACTATTCGTAATACTTACGAAATCAGAAGCGTGCGCAAACCCTGTTGATGTGCAGTCAATGCGACACTGCCGATCTATCCGGCGGGTAGCGTTTAAACAGCACCGATGCATTGACGCCGCCAAACCCGAACCCGTTGGACAGTGCGATCTCGACGGGAACGCGCCGTGCGGAAGGCCCGATCAGGTCAAGTCCGGCAGCGGCTTCGTCGGGGTTCTCGAGATTCAGCGTTCCGGGCAGCACGCCGTCCCGGAGCGCGAGAATGGAAAACGCCGCTTCGATGGCGCCCGCCGCGCCGAGCAAATGCCCGGTTGCCGACTTGGTCGAGGAAATCGCCGGGCCGGCGCCCACGCCGAAGACAGTCTTCAGCGCCTCGATTTCTCCAGCGTCGCCGACCGGCGTCGATGTCGCATGCGCATTGACGTAGTCGACCTGCTCCGGGGCGATTTCGCCCATCGCCAGGGCCAGCTTCATCGCCCGCATGGCGCCGGATCCGTCGTCGGGACCGGCGGTCATGTGATAGGCGTCCGCCGTGGTTCCGTACCCGATGATTTCCGCGATCGGGCGGGCGCCACGTGCGAGGGCATGGTCCAGGGACTCGACCACGAGCATGGCCGCTCCCTCGCCCATGACAAATCCGTCACGATCGCGGTCGAACGGGCGCGAAGCGCGAATCGGCTGATCGCCGAAGCCGGTCGACAACGCTCGCGCCGCCGCGAATCCGCCCAGGCTGACCTTGTCGAATGCCGCTTCGGCGCCGCCCGCCAGCACGACATCGGCCTCACCGGTCCGGATCATGCGCATCGCATCGCCGATCGCCTGCACGCTCGCCGCACAGGCCGTCACCGGACAGCCGAGGGGCCCACGGAACTGATGCTTGATCGAAATCTGGCCGGCCGCCAGATTCGAGAGAAAGAACGGAATGGTGAACGGCGACAACCGCCGCACGCCACGCGTCTCGCCGATCCTGACCGCCTCCGCCAGCCCGGGAAACCCACCGATGCCCGACGCCACGACCGTCGCCGTCCGCTCGCGCTGATGCTCGGCTTGCGGAGCCCATCCGGCTTCCGCGAGCGCCTCGTCTGCAGCGACCATCGCCATCTGGATGAAGCGGTCCATCTTCCTCAGCTCCTTGTTCGGCACCGAGAGTTCCGGATCGAAACCGCCGTCGGGATCGTCGGCCTTCCCCTGTACGGTCCCGCCGACCTTTGCGGGCAGTTCACCGACGATATCGTCGCCGAGCCGGCGAAGCCCGGAGCCGCCTCCGATCAGGCGCTGCCACACCAATTCCTTACCGCAACCCAGCGGGGACACAATGCCAATACCGGTTACCACCACTCGAAGCGTCATTTCACCTTCCCCTCACGGACCAGGACCAACTGACCCACATCGTTAAAGCCGTTCATCTTCAGGCACACCTTTAGTAATGCTGTATTGCGCCGAGCCACTTCAGGAGAGAGCCGGGGCCGCCAGACTCGCGGCGGACCCTGGACCCGTCCCGATACGCGTCGCGACTTCACGGCGCTCGTCAGAACGCGTGCGACACATGCACACTGCGCGACATGTTGAGCGGCACGCCGTACTCCAACACGTCGAGGTTCAGCGCTGCGCGCGTTTGTTGATCTATCTCGATCCAGAACGGCAAGGTCGGCTTGCCTTCGATCATTTGCGGTGGCGCAGCGCGATGCACATTGACGCCCATGCGCTTCAGAAGCCGTTCGTTGCCGAGCACCGAGAATGCAATGAGACGGTCGGCGCCATGTGCATGCGCGACACGGACGATTTCGGACATCAGGGAGCGCGTGTTTTGCCACGATTCTTCCGCCGTCAACGACTCGCCGCTCGGCATGCTCATCGCGAAGCGCGACAGTTCCCACACATTGCGCGTACTGGGAAGGGCGGCACCGCCCATCAAATCCGGAAAAACCTCACCCAGCAGATAAGGCTCGTCGGTCGGCAACAACCGGCCGCAACCGACGATTTCGTCGCTGCGGTCGAATGCGACGACATAAAGGGTGTCCGCGTGATCGAAGTCGTCAAATTCGATGCCATCGTCGGTAGGCAACGACCAGCCGAGTTCCTGTATGAAGACCTTATGCCGAAACTTCGCAAGTCGATGCATCGTCTCGCGACTCAAATCAGCGCTTTTTCCCGACAATAAAGTCAGCATCGCGAATGCCCTCTCTCTTATCTTCAGAATTGTTAGGCGCGATTGGACCCGAAATTGAAAAGACAAAAAAGCTGCCCGAATGGGCAGGGAGGCAGGCGTCTGGACGAGACTCGTCGCGCCGAGTGCGACGGGACACTGCGACGGACAAACGGGGTTCGGAATTCAACCGGCGATCGCTACGCGAATCGGGCGGAGCGACCGTCCGGAGCGCGCTGATCAGCGGCGGCTCGAAGCAACCATCCTGAGCCGCGGCGTCACGGTATAAATGATCGTAGCGGTCATCGCGCCATTGCCAAGCCGATCAGGAAGATCAACGGAAATTGGCGGTAGCGCCGCATACAGGATTTGTTACGACGCTTAGGCTTTTTTGAATGTATTTATATCCACTGAACACGAAATCAGTGACCGGCGAAGATGGCCGATTCAAGTTCGCGTTGACGCATTCCCGAGCACAGCCAGTTCTGGATCAACTCCTGGCTGTATTGCGCGCCGTAATCGTCACCATTCATGTTGAGGAGCATGACATTGCTGCTGACGTCGTCCTTCCCGACCATCACCTCAGACTGGCCCACGGCCACATGCCATACGCAGCCTACGCTCACGGCCGGCCGCGTTTCGGTGCAGACCAGCTCGTAGTAGCCGGCATTGACGGCGCTAATGCCCTCGCCCCATAAGTCATGCAACAAGTTCAGGGCTTGCTGGCACATATGTTGATGGAAGCGCAGCGCGTAGAACGCGGGCAAAGTCAATCGTACGTATCCGTCGTTCAGTTTTTTAGGCATGTCCGTTCTCTCAATGTGGCACCTGTTAAAATTGATACCGCATAGTTTGGCAAGATTCGCGGCGACCGGCTAGGCGCGCGCCCTTCCAAAGCTTATGGCGCGCCTGCTTGTGATTTGTGGTAGCCGGTAGATCGCGCGCATGTTTTTTACGAGTATCACAGATCACCCGGAGAACGCCATCGCATTATCAAGATAACGTACGGCCCCGCTAGCGGTGATTGCCTGACGGTGCTCGATCATTGTGCAATTCCAGGATTTTCGAACTCGTCGCAATTTTCGGCATCGGAACTTGGCTGATGTACGAATACGCATGCCTATATGCAAATTCCCGAACCCAATCGATCAATGGCGAGTGCGGACGCCACCTCGAAATCCGCCGCCGGATAACAATTCAGCACCCGACACCATGCTTGCCGCTCGATATCTCAAATATTGACGACGATCCTTGAATAATTTATAGAAAATCGATCAACGCACCAACCACGCAATACAGCCCCTTTAGGGACAAGATTGACCAAAAAGGTAATGATATGCAGGCCTGGAGAGAGAAGTATCTGAATGGATACGCCAAGGCAAAATCCGTGGCTGACGTGTTTCTGGAGTTCACGGCAGACGTGCGAGCACTCGGATTCGAGTACTGTTCGTTCGGTCTGCGCGTTCCGTTGCCGGTGAGTCATCCGCGGTTCATGCTGCAGTCCAACTATCCGGAGACGTGGGTCGAGCGCTATGTGAGCCAAAACTATTTTGCCGTCGATCCGACGGTCCGGCATGGGCTCAGTCAGCTGACCCCCCTGATCTGGCGCGCCGACAGCCAGACACAAAACGTCGAATTCTGGGACGAAGCGGAGCACTTCGGCTTGCGCCACGGCTGGTGCATGCCATCCATCAGCCGCACCGGGGCGATCGGACTCGTGACCATGGTGCGATCGGGCGAGCCGATCGAGGAGAGTGAACTCGCGGAAAAGGGATACCAGATGTCATGGCTCGCGAACACCGCCAACTGCGCGATGAGCATGCATTTGCTCGCGCAGCTTGCGCCCGAATATGCCGTCGAGTTGACGGCACGCGAGCGCGAGGCGTTGCAATGGTCCGCCGCGGGAAAAACCTACGCCGAGATTGGCAAGATCATGTCTGTCGACGAGCGGACCGTGAAATTTCACCTCGTCAATGCGATGCGCAAATTGAATTCGGCCAACAAGACCGAGGCCGCGGTCAAGGCGGCAATGCTGGGGCTCTTGTTCTGACGCCATTTGCTTCGTCGCTCATGCGCTGAATGGCGAGGCAACTCGGTGCGAGTACCGAAATTTCAGTCGATCGACTCACCGGACCGACAGTGTGACCGCAATCTCCGCGGTCAGCGTTTCAGCGCCCGAGTTCGACTGGATGCAGGTGACCGGCGCGGCGCCGCAAGCGTCGAAGCCAGTCGCCAGTTTCACATAGTGTTGGTCGGGACAGAGATTATTCGCCGGATCGAAGCCGATCCAACCGAGATGGTCGACGTAGACTTCAGCCCACGCATGATCAACTGCCCGGATTCCGTCGTCGTCGCCTATCAGATAGCCCGAAGCGAAGCGCGCGGGAATGCCGAGCCGATGCGCGACGGCGATGAATACATGAGCATGGTCGCGACAGGTTCCGTTCGAACTGATCCACGCAGCCTCTGCATCGGTGGCGTCGTCGCAATTCTCCGCCCCGGCTGCGAGGCGATCGTGCACGATGTCCATCAACTCGTGTAGTTGCAGAAGACGGTTTTGCGTGCTCTTCAGGGCGGAGGCAAGCTCCATCAGCGAGTCTCCGGGACGCGTGAGAGGCGACTCGCGCAGGAACAGCCACGGATTCGTACGATCGTCTGCAGTGCCGATCACACCATCCTTGCTGTGCGTCGTCACTTCGCCGCGTGAAACGATGACGATCTCCTTGTGGTCGTTCGGGTGACACACAAGGTCGACATGGTTGCCGAATCCGTCGATGTACGACAATGCCGGCTGCATGTCGTTTGCAAGCAATTCCCAAGACCCGACCGTCTGACCGGGATTCGACGACGGTCGCAGTCGAAGGCGCTGCAATGCCAGCTGCAACGGCTCGTCGACGGTATAACGCAGGGTATGGGTGATCCCGATATGCATTGCGGTACTCAATCGAAGTTGTAGGCCTGGGCGATTTCGAGCCCAAGTCGCTGGTTGCGCCGAATGAAGCCGGTCAGGAACTCGTGCAGGCCGTTCTTGAAGACTCGTTCGATCGTACTGTCGGAAAGCATCGTGAGCGTCTGTGCGGCGGTGCCGTGGCACGCGTGAGCGATGCCATGCTCTTTCACGAGCAAGTTGAGACTCGACATGACGCGCCCGTAGCAATAGCGCAGCGAGCGCGGCATGCGGCCGTTCAGGACCAGGTAGTCCGCGATGTTCAGCGGCTTGTACTGCACACCGTACACCCAGCGGTACGAGTTGTTTGCCTCGACCGACCGCAGGATCGATTCCCAGTGGTTGGTATCGAGGATCGTGCCCACGTGCGACACCGATGGCAGCAGCAGGTGGTATTTCACGTCGAG
>NZ_JANKOG010000016.1:0-204951 GCF_024656005.1 Burkholderia sp. SCN-KJ | reverse complement strand
GCGCAGCTTCCGCCTCCTCGTCCGCCTGATCGTCGGATGCCACGGCCGGCGCAGCGTCGGTGAGCAGGAGCGCTTCGGCGTCCGGCGCTTGTTCGTACACGGCCACGCCCATGTCGCTGAACGTGCTGACGATGGTGTCCATCGCCGCCGTTTGAGCAAAGTTGTCGGGCAGGTGATCGTTGATGTCCGCGTGGGTGAGATAGCCACGCTCGCGACCGAGCGCGATCAACGCGCGCATCTGGTGCTGGCGCTCCTCATTCTGGCGTGCCAGTGACGCGATGTCCGTCGGCGTCAGGGCCTGGGTCTTTCCCTTTGACACACGGCGGCCGGCTTTTGCCGTGGCTGTGATTTCAGGGGATGTGGAATCGTTCCGATCAGGAATTGCCAATACATGCTCCTCGACAGATGAGCCGACGATCTTCGCGAGCATGACGCCAGAATGGGTTGCCTGCCGGGATGCGAACGGAATCGTGATGCGCAAAGATGGTCGAGGCCGGGACGCCTCGCTCGAAATCCGTATGCGCAGCTTGTGGGGGGCGTGAATGATACCCGAAAGTATTGTGCGGCACAACACGGGGCCCTTGGATTTCCATGCACTTTACCGGTGTAGCCCGCTCTAGCTGCGATAACGAGCGAGCAACCGACGCTTCGTTAAGCCCGGCACGCAGTTCGCAACGAACTGCGTGAGCGGCTTTGGAACCAGCTCGGGCGGGAATTTCTGTTGGCGTGTGCGAATGAAACCAGAAGCAATGTCGCAGTCGCTCCTGTCTCCGGGAGAAAGGCCTCGAAGGTTGGTTAGCAGACCACCATCAGGCATTTATGATCGGCCGACTGGCGGTATGGCAAAAAGTCGCTCGTCCCACACGACCGGTTGTGGATCCGTCACGATGATCCGCGCGGTGTCAGGATGCGCCAGATTCACGAGCACGTTGAACTCTGCACGGACGACGACGGAAGGGACGATCAGGAGTGCTGTACGCGATTCTGCCATCCATTCGTCGCCGAACTGCCGTGCTGCCTGCAGTGCCGCCGCATCCCACCCTCTCGGCAACGTTTCTGCCGTATGGCGTTCGACGCTGACGTCGTCGGGAACGGTTGCTTCGACCCATCCGTGGGTTTTCGGCACCTTGCCGATGCGTGCATGCACGAGCACCTCGAGCATCGCACCCGCGAAGGTCGACGCCGCGTAGATGACAGGCCGGCCCGGACTATTAAAGCGGCCACCGACCAGCGTCGCGCCGGTGCCGCTCCAGATCGTGTGTCGCGTGTCACCGATGCGAAACAACCTCATGCCGGTAGCCCGTAGAACAGTTTCCAGAGCAACTCTTCAACTCTGCGCGCACCGAGCTCGGTCAGCGCGACGTCGAGCGGCGCCCGTCCCTCAAGTTCAGGATGTGGCGTCGACAAAAATTCCCGCGCGTCCTCTTCGTCGTTCCAGACGTAGGTGGTCGTTGCAACGATCCGGGCCAGACGCTCCGTCTTCTCCGATTCGTCTTGCGTCAGCCGATCTCGGCGTCGTTTATAGGTTGCCTCAGGGATGATGCGGGCGAGCAGCGCGCGGCGGGCATCGGCGCCTTGCGTCGCGTGTTCGACGCCCGCGCGCAGCGCGGACTTCGGCAGACCGCCGCGCACAAGCGCTTCCAGCTCCGCCAGCGTATGCGGGAGCGGCCGCAGCTCCATGACCGCAGCCACGGCTTCAGGGGTAACGAGTGACATGGCGACTCCCGTTCAGTATCATTTGATACTTCATTGTAGCGCAAATGATACCGCCCGCAAGGCGTTCTTGAAAGTTGACACGCGGAGACGCCTCGCAAGCCGACTGTCGATGTTTGGTGGATCCTTGCGCAGCGTTAGAATAGCGCCCCTTCTCATGGGAGACGACAATGTCCTGGTTCGTTTATGAAGTGCCCGAATACCACGAAGACGCTGCGCGCATCGAACCCTTCAGCGAGCTGCGGAGCCGTGTGCTGAAAGTCGGTGGCCCGGCCATGGCTGACGACCTGGAAAGCGTTCGCGAGAACGCCGCAGCGACAGCGGACACGCCAGAGCGGCCCCTGCGGACGCCGGAGAATCCGCAGGTCTTTCCGATTCCCTACGCCGACTCCATGATCCTGGTCGGGTTCATCTTCGATCTGAAGCGAGAATTCCGGCAACTGGTCGTGTCGCCCGTGGAAATGCCCTGGTTGAACGACGCGTAAACGGCGCGTCCGGCCGGAAGCCGACGGGAGAGTTGCTTCTGTTCCGAGGCCGGGTCCGACTATCTACTGCACGCTTTCGGATACACATGCGTGGAGTTGGACCCGCGCCAACGCTTATGCGCCCTCCTTCAACACTGCTTACAACGCACGCTTCGCGAAGCCACCGAAGAGCGATTTCAATGCGCATCGGCCGCTGCGGGATGACGAGCATCTGGACACAGTGTTGACCTGGCGTGAAACACGTCGGGTATCGAAATCGCCGGCAGTGCTCCACGAGCGAGTGCTTTACTTGCTGGATGACACGCCGGTAAACCGGAAGCTGATTCACCGCACCGGCTGCCGTCGCTCTTCCTCGCGCGCGTCGGATGCATGATGAAACTCCCGGGAAAGACTCGATGAGGGCGCACCGAAGGTGCGCCGCCGGCACGACCGTGCGTGCGATGTACTGTCCGACACGTTCATTCTCACGATTGCGGCGCGCACGGCGCCGACCGGTAGATGACGCATTCGAAATCCGCGGCCGCTTCCTTCCGGCCGCGGATGGCAGTTGAAAATTGCGCTCAGTGATGCTCGTACAGCTGCTCCGTGTCGAGCGACGCGAGCGATTGCGCGGTCGTCTTTGCGGCGACGCCCGGCCGTGCAGCCACCGATTGCGACGGCTGCGCGGCGATCTTCGCTTCCGCGGCCTGGATGTCGTCTGGATAGTAAGGATCACTACCGACTGGCCGATAGCCGGCCTTCTCGACCCGCACGAGATCGGCGCGCACGTCGGCCCGCGTGACCGCATGGTCGGTGGTTTGCGCAAATGCGAAGATCGGTGCGCTCAGCGCGCAGGACAGCAGGACCGCACGAATCAGGTTGTTCATGATGTTCACCTCTCAAGATGGCATGTTCGCGTCCGCAGATCAGGCCGGACATCCGCTCCGCATCGATGTGATGAAGAGTTGTGTCCATTCTGCGATTCGCGCGCTTTCCGGAAGGTGAGGCTTCGATTACGGTCTTGTCATCTGATCGCGGCCGCATGTCGGTCACGGGCCGGCCCGTCCGGTCGGACGTTGCGCACCTGCGCGCCAGCACAGATAACGGTTTCGTAATCCTCGGGTCAGGATCGGGTCAACGCCGCGCCGGCAGACTGCATGCTCGCCGCATCGCACGCGGCATCCATGCCCTGCTTCGAGGAGCACCATCATGTGGATCGTCCGGCTGGCGTTACGCAGGCCCTACACGTTCGTCGTACTCGCACTGCTGATCTTCATCGCGGGACCGCTTGCGCTGCTGCGCACGCCGACCGACATTTTCCCGAGCATCGACATTCCGGTCGTCAGCATCGTCTGGTCATACAACGGCTTCTCCGCGGAGGACATGGCCAAGCGGATCACGTCGAACTACGAGCGCGCGCTCACGTCCGACGTCGACGACATCGAGCACATCGAGTCGCAGTCGCTGAACGGCGTGTCGGTCGTGAAGATCTTCTTCCACCCGGGCGCCGACATCAATCGCGCGATCGCGGAAGCCGCGAGCAATGCCGCGTCGATCCTGCGCATCCTGCCGCCCGGCACGTTGCCGCCGAACATCATCACGTACAACGCGTCGACGGTGCCGATCCTGCAGCTCGGGCTGTCGAGCGACACGCTCGCCGAGCAGCAGCTGTACGACCTCGGCAACAGCTTCATCCGCACGCAGCTCGCGACCGTCCAGGGCGCGGCGGTGCCGCTGCCGTTCGGCGGCAAGATCCGCCAGATCGTCGTCGACCTCGATACGCGCGCGCTGCAGGCGAAGGGGCTCGCGCCGATCGACGTCGTGAACGCGATCAACGCGCAGAACCTGATCCTGCCCGGCGGCACCGCGAAGATCGGCACGCACGAATACAACGTGCAGATGAACGGCAGCACGCAGACGGTCGCCGCGCTGAACGACCTGCCGGTGAAGACGATCGGCGGCAATGTCGTGTACGTGCGCGACGTCGCGCACGTTCGCGACGGCTACGCACCGCAGACCAACATCGTGCGGGCGGACGGCAAGCGCGCGGCGCTGCTGACGGTCGAGAAGACCGGCAGCGCGTCGACGCTGACGATCATCGACCAGGTGAAGGCGATGCTGCCGAAGATCGCGGCCGGGCTGCCGAAGGCGCTGCACATTTCGCCGCTCGACGATCAGTCGGTGTTCGTGAAGGCGGCGGTCCAGGGCGTCGTGCGCGAGGCGCTGATCGCCGCGTGCCTGACCGCGCTGATGATCCTGCTGTTCCTCGGCAGCTGGCGCGCGACGCTGATCATCGCGATCACCATCCCGCTCGCGGTGCTCACGTCGCTGCTCGCGCTGTCCGCGCTCGGCCAGACCATCAACATCATGACGCTCGGCGGGCTCGCGCTCGCGGTCGGGATCCTCGTCGACGACGCGACCGTCGCGATCGAGAACATCACGCATCATCTCGAGCTCGGCGCGCCGCTCGAGGACGCGATCCTGACCGGCTCGGGCGAAATCGCGGTGCCGACCTTCGTGTCGACGCTGTCGATCTGCATCGTGTTCGTGCCGATGTTCCTGCTCACGGGCGTCGCGCGCTATCTGTTCGTGCCGCTGGCCGAGGCCGTGATCTTCGCGATGATCGCGTCGTACTTCTTCTCGCGCACGCTGGTGCCGACCCTCGCGATGGCGCTGATGCGCGCAAAAGGAAACGGCCGGCCGCCGCGCGGCGTATTCGCGCCGCTCGTGCACTTGGCGCGTTTCCAGATTGCGTTCGAGCATCGCTTCGAGGCCGTGCGGCTGCGCTATCGCGCGCTGCTCTCGGCGGCGATCGCGCGACGCCGCCGCTTCGCGGCCGCGTTCCTGCTCGCATGCGTCGCGTCGACGGGCCTCTACGCGTTCGCCGGGCAGGACTTCTTCCCGTCGGTCGACACCGGCGAGATCCGCCTGCACCTGCGCGCGCCGACCGGCACGCGGATCGAGGAAACCGCGCGGCTGACCGACGAGGTCGAAGCGAAGATCCGTAGCGTGATTCCGGCGGGCGAACTCGCCGGCGTGCTCGACAACATCGGCGTGCCGGTGAGCGGGATCAACCTCACGTACGATTCGTCGGATCCGATCGGCACCGAGGACGCCGACGTGCTGGTGACGCTGAAGCCGAACCACGCGTCGACCGCCGCATACGTCGCCAGACTGCGCAACGTGCTCGCGCAGTCGTTCCCCGGCGTGACGTTCGCGTTCCTGCCGGCCGACATCGTCAGCCAGATCCTCAATTTCGGGCTGCCCGCGCCGATCGACATCCAGATCGTCGGCAACAAGCTCGACCAGAACCGCGCGGTCGCGAATACGCTGCTCGCGAAGCTGCGCGGCGTGCGCGGGCTCGTCGACGCGCGTATCCAGCAACCCGGCGACGAACCGGCGATCGACGTGAACGTCGACCGCACGAAGGCGATTCAGGCCGGCCTCGAACAGCGCGATGTCGCGCAAAATCTGCTGATCGCGCTGTCCGGCAGTTCGCAGACGACGCCGAACTTCTGGCTCGATCCGCGCAACGGCGTCAGCTACCCGGTGCTCGTGCAGACGCCGCAATACACGGTGAATTCGCTGCAGTCGCTCGCGAACGTGCCGCTGCCGGCCGGCACCGCGCGCCCGCCGCAGACGCCGGCCGGCGGCCCGGCCGCGGGCGCGCCCGCGCAGAACCTGCTCGGCGCGCTCGGCACGTTCTCGCGCTCGACGCAGCAGGCCGTGGTGTCGCACTACAACGTGCAGCCGGTGCTCGACATCTTCGCGTCGGTGCAGGGGCGCGATCTCGGCGGCGTCACGGCCGACGTGACGAAGCTCGTCGACGCCGCGCGCGCGCAGCTGCCGCCCGGCTCGTCGATCGTGCTGCGCGGTCAGGTGCAGGCGATGCACGAGTCGTTCGCGGGCCTGCTCGGCGGTCTGGTACTCGCGATCTCGCTGGTCTACCTGCTGATGGTCGTGAATTTCCAGTCGTGGCTCGATCCGCTCGTGATCGTAGGCGGCCTGCCGGCATCGCTCGCCGGCATCGCGTGGATGCTGTTCGTCACGCGCACCACGCTGTCGGTGCCCGCGCTGACCGGCACGATCCTGTGCATCGGCATCGCGACCGCGAACAGCATTCTCGTCGTGAACGCGGCGCGCGAGCTGCTCGCGGGCGGCGCGTCGCCGTGGCAGGCGGCGCTCGACGCCGGCTTCAGCCGCTTCCGGCCCGTCGTGATGACCGCGCTCGCGATGCTGATCGGCATGTTGCCGATGGCGCTCGGCCTCGGCGACGGCGGCGAGCAGAACGCGCCGCTCGGCCGCGCGGTGATCGGCGGCCTCGCGTTCGGCACGTTCTCGACGCTGCTGTTCGTCCCGGTGCTGTTCGGCTTCGTCCACGCATGGCTCGCGCGGCGCCGCGACGCCGCGGCCGCGCGGCGCACGCAGCACGCGCCCGACACGCCGGCGCTGCGTTGAGCTCGGACGGCCGCCCCTTCTCATCATCCTTCGATTCGCCCGACCCCGGACCCATCATGAACGACTCGATCGAACCCGTCGCCCCGCCGCCCGCCGCCGAAGCGGCCACCGCCGTGCCGTCCGCCGCGCACGGAGCCGCGCCCGACACCCCGCCGGCCCGCAGCGGCCGCAAGCTGGCCGTGCCCGTCGCGGCCGTCGCGCTGGCCGCCGCGCTGCTCGCGCTCGGCATCGTGCCGCGTATCGATGCACGCGCCGCGCAGCGTGCACAGGTTGCCGCACAACAGGCGCTGCCGGTGTCGGTCATCGTGCCCGGCGCGGCGCCGGCCGACCAGACGCTGACGTTGCCCGGCTCGGTGGCGCCGTATGCGGACGCGTCGATCTACGCGCGCACGAGCGGCTACATCGCGCACTGGAGCGTCGATCTCGGCACGCACGTGAAGGCCGGCCAGACGCTCGCGCAGATCTCGGCGCCCGATCTCGACGCGCAATTGCGCCAGGCGCGCGCCGACGAAGCGAGCGCGCAGGCGAACTACGACTACGCGAAATCGACCGCGCAGCGGTGGCAGGACATGCTGAAAACACAATCGGTGTCGCAGCAGGACACCGACACGAAGGTCGCCGATATGAACGCGAAACGCGCGATGCTCGCGTCCGCGCAGGCGAACGTCGCGCACCTTGCCGAACTCGTGTCGTACGAGTCCGTCACCGCGCCGTTCGACGGCGTGATCACCGCGCGCAGCGTCGACGTCGGCACGCTGGTCACCGCGGGCGGCACGCCGGGCAGCCCGGGCCTGTCCGGGGAACTGTTCCATCTCGAACAGACGGACACGCTGCGCGTGTTCGTCGACGTGCCGCAGGACAGCGCGACCGGCGTATCGACCGGCACGCCGGTCTACCTGACGACGACGCAGTATCCGGGGCGGCGCTTTGCCGCGCGTGTCGCACGCAGCGCGGGCGCGATCGATCCCGTCACGCGCACGCTGCGCGTCGAGATCGACGTCGACAACCGCGACGGCGCGCTGATGCCCGGTGCGTATGCGCAGGCGCATCTCGTCGTGCCGAGCGCGGCGCCGGCGCTCGACCTGCCGGTCAGTGCGCTGTTGTTCCGCCCGAACGGCGTGACGGTCGCCACCGTCGGCGCGAACGGGCGAACCGTGCTGAAGACCGTGCAGATCGGGCGCGATTTCGGCACGCGCGTGGAGATCGTCGCGGGGCTCGCGGCGACCGATCGCGTGATCGACAACCCGGGCGACGCGATCACGGCCGGCGAAGCCGTGAAGATCGTGTCGACCGTGCGCGCTGCGGCTCCGGTGGTCGCTTCGTCCGCTTCGTCCGCTTCGTCCGCTTCTTCCGCTTCGTCCGCGCAGGCCGCGCAAACAGGGGCGGCGGCCATTGCCAGCGACGTGCCGCCGCTGCGCGCGGCCGGCACCGCGCCGGCCGCGTCGACGCCCGCTCCGGCGCCCGCCCGCGGCTGACCCATCGACGACGACTCACGAGATACCTGCCATGCGCCTTCCTCACCCGCTCCCGTTCGCCCGCCACGCCGTCGCGCTCGGCGCCGCCGCGGCATTGGCCACGTTGACCGCGTGCTCGACGTTGCCACCCTATTCACCGCCCGCCGTCGCGGTACCCGCGCACTACGCGGGCGCACCGGCCGCGCAGGCCGGCTGGCACGTCGCGATGCCGGCCGATGCGGCCGCGCGCGGTGCGTGGTGGACCGTGTTCGGCGACGCCGACCTGAACGCGCTCGAAGCGCGCGTCGACGTGTCGAACCAGACGGTGAAAAAAGCCGTCGCCGATCTGCAACAGGCACGCGCGATGGTCGACTACCAGCACGCCGGGTTTCTGCCGACGATCACGGTGGGTGCCGCGCAGAGCCGCGCGCGCGTGTCGCAGAACCGGCTCGGCTCGTCGCTCGCCGGCAAGACGACACCCGACTATCAGGCCGGCGTCGCCGCGAGCTGGGAACCCGACGTGTTCGGCCGCGTGCGCGACGCGGTGACGGGCGCGCAGGCGAACGCCGCCGCGAGCACGGCCGACCTGCAGGCCGTGAAGCTGTCGGTCACGGCGGAACTCGCGACCGATTATTTCGCGCTGCGCTCCCTCGACACGCAGAAGCAGTCGCTCGATGACACGGTGTATGCATACGCGAACGCGCTGACGCTGCTCAAGCAACAGCTCGCGGCCGGTGCGATCGATGCGTCGGCAGTCGCGCAAGCCGACACGCAACTCGAATCGACGCGCACGCAGGACACCGACATCGACGCGTCGCGTGCGCAGTTGCAGCACGCGATCGGGACGCTCGTCGGCGAAAGCGCGTCGACGTTCGCGCTGCCGCCGCGCGTGCAGGCGTTCCACGTGCCGGCCATTCCGGCCGGCGTGCCGTCGGAACTGCTCGAACGGCGGCCCGACATCGCGGCCGCCGAGCGCCGTGTGGCGGCCGCGAACGCGCAGATCGGCGAGGCGCGTGCCGCGTTCTTTCCCGATCTCGTGCTGTCGGCAAGCGCCGGCCTCGAGAGTTCGTTCTTCGCGCCGTGGCTCGCCGCGCCGAGCCTGTTCTGGTCGCTCGGCCCGCAACTGGCCGGCACGCTGTTCGACGGCGGTCGCCGCAGCGCATCGCTGCGCGGCGCGCATGCGCAGTACGACGGCGCGGTCGCCGATTACCGGCAGACCGTACTCGTCGCGTTCCAGCAGGTCGAGGATCAGTTGTCGACGATCGATGCGCTCGCGTCCGAAGCCGGCAGCCAGCAGCGCGCGACCGACGCGGCCGACCTGTCGCTGCGGCTGACGACGAATCGCTTCAACGCCGGTGCCGTCAGCTATCTGGACGTGGTGACCGCGCAGACGATCGCGCTGACGAACCGGCGCACGGCCGATCAGATCGACGCGCGCCGGATGGAGGCCGCGGTCGGCCTGCTGAAGGCGCTGGGCGGCGGCTGGCAGGCGAGCCCGGGCGCGGACGCGGAATCGAAAACCGGCACGCACGATCGTCCGGCCGCCGCGTTGCCCGATCCCGTCGTCACGCAGCCGACGGCCGGTTGAACGTGAGCACGAAGCGCGTGCCGCGCGCGTCGCTTTCGACCTGCGCGGTGCCGCCATGCAGCTCCATCACCGAGCGCACGATCGCGAGGCCGAGTCCGGCCGTGCCGCCCGGCGCGCCGCCGCTGCGGGCGGGGTCGCCGCGCACGAACCGGTCGAAGATCCGCGGCAGCAGCGCGGAATCGATCGGCTCGCCCGGATTCGCGACGACGACGCGCACCGCGTCGGCGGCGTCATCGACACTCAGCGTAATGACGCCGCCGGCCGGCGTGTAACGCAGCGCGTTCGCAAGCAGGTTGCCCACCGCGCGGCGGAACAGCTCGACGTCGGCGATCAGTTGCCCCCGCCCTTCGACGCGCAACGTCGAGCCCGCTTCGTCCGCAAGCCCCTCGAAATACTCCGCGATGCGCTCGAGTTCGTCGTGCACGTCGAACGCGCGCTGCCGCGTGACGAAGCTCGGATGCTCGGCGCGCGCGAGAAACAGCACGTTCTCGATCATCCGTGCGAGACGATCGTATTCCTCGAGATTCGATTCGAGCAGCGCCTGGTACTCGTCGGCCGCACGCGGCCGCGCGAGCGCGACTTCCGTGGCGCCGCGCATGTTGTTCAACGGCGTGCGCAGGTCGTGCGCGAGATCGGCGCTGAATTGCGACAGATGCGCGAATGCCTGCTGCAGGCGGCCGAGCATCGCGTTCTGCGCATCGACGAGCGCGCGCAGCTCGCTCGGTGCACGCGACGCGTCGAGCCGCGTGTCGAGCTTGTCGACGGTGATCCGGCCGGTGTTGTCGACGATCTCGCGCAGCGGCGCGAGCGCCGTGCGGATCAGCCAGTAGCCGAGCAGCAGCGCGAACAGCGCGCCGAGCCCGCCGGCGAGCTTCAGTCGGTCGCGGTAGCCGCCGAGCAACGTCGCGCGGTCGCGCATGTTGCGCGCGATCGCGATGCGGATCGGCGTGCGGTCGCCGAGCGCGGCCTCGATCACGACGCCGCGCATCGGCGTGCCGTTGTCGGCCGTCCACGTGACGAGCCGGTCGGCCGTGATCCGTTCATCCGCCGGAACCGGCACCGCATGCGGCGCGAACAGCTGCGCGTCGGCCAGCGGAACCGATGCGGCGGCAGGCGCATCGTCGAGCGCGGCGAGCCGCACGTTGTGACGCGCGAGCACGTCGCCGCGCGCATCGACGGCGGCCATCGACAGTGCCTCGTTGCCGAGCACCTGGCTCGTCAACCGCTCGGCATGCGTGCGGACTGCATCGAGCGACTCGAGCTCGCCCGCGAGCCGGCGCGTGTGGCGCGCGGCCAGCACGATGTCGAGGTCGTCCTGCGTGTTCATCTGTCGTTCGAGGCCCGCATACACGTATGCGCCGACCAGCGCGAACGCGGCAAGCGTGGTCGCGGCGAACGCGAGCGCGAGCGTCGCGGCAAGCGAGCGCGGCCGCGTCATGCGTCGTCCTTCGGTTCGAGCACGTAGCCGACGCCGCGCACGGTATGGATCAGCTTGACCGGAAACGCGTCGTCGATCTTCGCGCGCAGGCGTCGGATCGCGACCTCGACGACGTTGGTGTCGCTGTCGAAATTCATGTCCCATACGTACGATGCGATCTGCGTGCGGCTCAGCACCTCGCCCTGCCGGCGCGCGAGCAGCTGCAGCAGCGAGAATTCGCGCGGCGTGAGGTCGATGCGCGTGGCGCCGCGCTTCACGCGGCGGCGCACCACGTCGATTTCCAGATCGCCGACCGCCAGGTGTTCGGTCTCGCGCGGCGGCCCGCGACGCGCGAGCGTGCGGATGCGGGCAAGCAGCTCGACGAACGCGAACGGCTTCACGAGGTAGTCGTCGGCGCCGAGTTCGAGGCCGTGCACGCGGTCCTGCACGTCGTCGCGCGCGGTCAGGAACAGCACCGGCGTCGTATGGGTGTCGCGCAGCCGCTTGAGCACGCCCCAGCCGTCGAGCACGGGCAGCATCACGTCGAGCACGATCACGTCGTAACGCTCTTCCTGCGCGAGCGTCAGCCCTTCGCCGCCGTCCTTCGCGAGATCGACGCTGAAGCCCGATTCCTCGAGCCCCTTCTTCAGGTACGCACCCGTCTTCGGTTCGTCTTCGACTATCAGGATACGCATGGCCGGCTCCGTCGCTTTCGTGATGACATCCGGCGATGTTACCGGCAAACGGCGACAAGGGATCGCTGCGTGCGGGCGCAACCGCCATTGATTACAAAACGGTAATCGGGCGGTCAGCGTGGCGTGCGGTTGCGAAGCCGTGCACGGCGGAGTGGGTAACCTGCATAAACCCTCCGCCACATCGCCATTCCAGCCGTTTGAGCGTCGCGTTCCTCTGCGTAAATCTGAGGACCAGATAACGGTATGAGAATTTCTTGGTTCTTGGATGCGTTCCACATCCCGAAAATACCAACTCCCGACAACCGGGCGCGCGATGCGCCGCCCCGCGTCGCTCAAACAACGTTCCTCTTTCCCATGTTCAGCAGATCGTTTCGCACCACGTCGGGCCGCGCGCTGTGCGTCGCCGCCCTCCTTTCCGCCTTTTCCGGCGTCGCCCGCGCGGACAGCACGCTCGATCGCATCCATCAACGTCACACGATCACGATCGGCGTGATCCTGTCGGGCCCGCCGTTCGGCTCGCTCGATCCCGCGACGCAAAAGCCGGTCGGCTTCAACGTCGATCTGGCGAACGACGTCGCGAAACGACTCGGTGTCGACGTCGAGCTGACACCGGTGCAGCCGTCGAACCGCGTGCAGTTCCTGCAGCAGGGCAAGGTCGACGCGCTGATCGCCAACATGGAGCTGACGACGGAGCGCGCGGAGATACTGTCGTATGCGCCGACGCCGTTCGAATCCATCGGCGGCGCGCTGATCGCGCGCAAGGACAGCGGTATCAAGTCCTGGGCCGACTTGCGCGGCAAGCCGGTCTGCGTGTCGCAAGGCAGCAACTACACGAAGCCGCTCGCGACGGAATACGGCGCGCAGGTGAAGGCCTTCCGCGGCCAGCCGGAATCGCTGCTCGCACTTCGCGGCAACAACTGCGTGGCCGCCGTGCACGTCGCGCCGACGTTGCGCATGCTCGTCGCGCGCAACCCCGACTGGAAGGACTACACGACGCCGCTGTCGACCGACCTGATTCCGTCGCCGGCGGTGATCTGGGTCCGCAAGGGCGAGACCGACACGCAGGGCGCGCTCGACCGGATCGTTCAGGATTGGCACCGCAGCGGCTGGCTGCTCGACGTCGAGCGCAAGAACGGCATGACGCCGTCGCAAGCCGTGCTCGACCTGCACGCGAAGCTCAAGGCGCAGCGCACATGACGGTGGCCGCCGCCGTCGATGCGCTCCGCAAGTTCGGCCTCGATTACAGCTTCGTGCTCGCTGCGGACGAACGCGCGTCGTTCGTGCACGGGATGGTCGTGACGCTCGAACTGTCGATCGCGACCGCGGTCGGCAGCCTCGCCTGCGGCGTCGTGCTCGCCGCGTTGCTGGTGTCGCCGAGCGCGGCGCTCGCGCGCCCCGCGCGCGCTTTCGTCGAGGTCACCCGCAACACGCCGACGCTCGTGCAATTGTTCTGCGCATTCCTCGTCGTCAACATGCTGATCAGCGCCGCACTGCGCAATTTGGGCGGCAATCCGCTGACGCCGTTCATCTGGAGCGTGATCGTGATCTCGCTGCACAAGGGCGCGTTCCATGCGGAAGCGCTGCGCGCCGGCCTCGAAGCGGTACCGCGCGCAACGCTCGAGGCCGCGCAGTCGCTCGGCTACAGCCGCCGCCAGCGGCTCTGGCACGTGCAGCTGCCGCTCGCGATACGCTTCGCGCTGCCCGCGCTCGTCAACAACCTGGTCGATCTCGTGAAGATGACGACGGTCGCCTCGGCGATCGCCGTCGGCGACGTCACCTATGCGTCGATCATGATCTGGACGCAACGCGACAACGTGCTCGAGTTGATGATCCTGATCCTGCTCTTCTTCGGCGCGCTCACGTTCACGGTCAACCTCGCGGGACGTTGGCTGGAACACCGCCTGAGGATACCCGGCTATGGCCATTGACATGAACGCGCAGCCCGCGCGCCTCGTGCGATGGCGCGCCGTCGCGGCAACCCTGGCCGCGCTGGCCGTCGTCGCGCTGGCCGTCGCGGGCCGCCGTCACCCGACCCTCGTCGCGCTAGCCACGTGGCTGCCGGCGCTCGGCAAGGCGATGCTGGTCAACATCGGCATCAGCGCGATCGCGATCGCGATCGGCACGCTCGCGGGCCTCGTACTCGGCCCGCTGACGCTGTCGCGGCTCGGCATCGCGCGCGTGCTGGCGCGCGCGTACGTGCAGTTGTTCCGCAACGCGCCGCTGCTCGTGCTGATCTATTTTTCGACCTACGTGTTCCCGTTCGAAATCAGGTTCGGTCATGCGTCGCTGCCGTTTCCGGACTGGTTCAAGGTAACGCTCGGCCTCGCGCTGCCCGCCAGCGCGAACTTCGCGGAAATCTTCCGCGGCGCGATCCAGTCGATTCCGCATGCGCAGTGGGACGCCGCACGCTCGCTCGCGTTCAGCCGCGCGCAAGTGTTCCGCTGGATCATCCTGCCGCAATGCGTACGCCGCATGCTGCCGCCGTGGATGAACCTGTATGCGAGCATCGCGATGGCCACCGCGCTCGCGTCGCTGGTCGGCGTGCACGACCTGCTCGACACCGCGCAGGTCGCGAGCAACACCGTCGCGCGAGCCGACTTCACCGTCGTCGTCTATTTCACGGTACTCGGCCTGTTTTTCGCGTACTGCTACCCGATCGCCCGTTTCACCCGCCTTCTCGAAAGACGTCATGCATTCCACTGAAACTCCGCGCGGCGCGGACGAGCCGCTCGTCCGCCTGCGCGACGTGCACCTGTCCTACGGCACGACGCCCGTGCTGCGCGGCATCGATCTCGACGTGCACCGCGGCCAGGCCGTGTCCATCATCGGCCCGTCCGGCTCCGGCAAATCGACAATCCTGCGTTGCATCACCGGGCTGTTGCGGCCACAGCGCGGCCTGATCGAGGTCGACGGCACGCGCGTCGACCTGCTCGCATCGGAGCGCGACGAAATCGCGCTGCGCAAGCGGGTCGGCTTCGTGTTCCAGCAATACAACCTGTTTCCGCACCTGAGCGTGCTCGACAATCTCGTCGTCGCCCCGGTCCGGATTCTCGGCCGCGATCGCAACGATGCGGTGCGCACCGCACACGCGCTGCTCGAACGCGTGCGTCTCGCGGACAAGGCGCACGCCTACCCCGGCGAGCTGTCGGGCGGCCAGCAGCAGCGCGTCGCGATCGCCCGCGCGCTCGCGATGCAGCCCGACCTGATCCTGTTCGACGAGGTGACGTCCGCGCTCGATCCGGAAACCGTCGGCGACGTGCTGTCGGTGATTCGCGATCTCGTGCGCGACGGCATGACTTGCGTGCTCGTCACGCACGAGATGCGCTTCGCCGAGGAAATCAGCGACGTCGTCTACTTCACCGAAGCGGGCGTGATCGTCGAGCACGGGTCGGCCGCGCAGCTGTTCCGCGCGCCGCAAAGCATGCGCACGCGGGCCTTTCTCGCGCATGCGCTCGGCCCGGCCAGCAGCCCGCACGCAAGCCGCGACAGCGCGCCGATCGCACTCGACCTGACGCGCTTCGCGGTCTGACTCAACGCGCTGCGTAGCGGCTCGGCGGGCGCGCGAGCCCGAGATGGTCGCGCAGCGTCGTGCCCTCGTATTCGGTGCGGAACAGGCCGCGCCGTTGCAGTTCCGGCACGACATGCCCGACGAAATCGTCGAGTCCGCCCGGGAAATACGGCGGCATGATGTTGAAGCCGTCCGCGGCGGCGCCGTCGAACCATTCCTCGAGCGCGTCGGCGACCTGCGTCGGCGTGCCCCATACGATCCGATGCCCGCGCGCGCCGGCGACGAGATAGTAGAGTTCGCGCAGCGTGAGGTTCTCGCGGCGCGCGAGATCGGTAAGCAGCTTCGCGCGGCTCTTCAGCTGATCGGATTCGGGCAGGTCGGGCAGCGGGCCGTCGAGCGGATACTTCGACACGTCGTGGCCGAGACGGTCGGACAGCAGCGTCAGCGCGCCCGACGTATCCGTCCATTGCTGGAGCTGCGCATACTTGTCCTTGGCCTCCTGCTCGGTACGGCCGATCACAGGAAATACGCCCGGCATCACGGCAAGCGCGTCCTCGGCGCGGCCGTATGCCGCGAGCCGACCCTTCAGGTCGCGATAGAAGGCCTGCGCTTCCTCGAGCGTCTGCTGCGCGGTGAACACGACTTCCGCGGTGCGCGCGGCAAGCTCCTGGCCGGGGCCCGACGAGCCGGCCTGAATCACGACCGGATGGCCCTGCGGCGGGCGCGACGCGTTGAGCGGCCCCCTCACGTTGAAGAAGCGTCCGGCGTGATCGAGCGTGTGCACCTTCGCCGGGTCGAAATACACGCCGCGCGCCTTGTCCCTGACGAGCGCGTCGTCGTCCCAGCTGTCCCACAGCCCCTTCACGACATCGACGAATTCGCCGGCCATCTCGTAGCGCTGCGCGTGATCCGGATGATTGCCGCGCGTGAAATTCGCGGCGGTGCGGTCGTATGAAGTCGTCACGACGTTCCATGCCGCGCGCCCGCCGCTCAGGTGGTCGAGCGATGCGAACACGCGCGCGATATGGTAAGGCTCGCTGTACGTCGTCGACGCGGTCGCCGCAAGGCCGATGTGCCGCGTATGCATCGCGAGCGCCGACAGCAGGCTCAGCGGCTCGAAGCGCGTCGCCATCGACGGATGCGCGTCGGGGCCGCTCGTCAAGCCGTCGGCCAGGAAGACCATGTCGAACTTCGCGCGCTCGGCGGTCTGCACGACGCGGCGCAGCAGATCGAAGTTCTCGCTGCCGGATTCCGCATCGGGATGGCGCCAGCCGGCGACGTGGTGTCCTGCGCCCTGGAGGAACAACCCGAGGCGCATCTGGCGGCGGGAAGGTGTGCTGCGTTCGGTGCTCATGATTGAAGCGACGTAAAGGTGTGGAAAAGCCGGGCGAGATCGGCCGTGCTTCGCATCGTATCGATCAGTTCCGGGACGAACGCGAGTGCGGGATCGTGCGCGGTCGCGTCCGCGAACTTCGCGGCAAGGTCGTCGGCACCGACGAGGCGTTCGGTGCGTTGCCGCAGCGTGTCGCCGTTGCGCAGCGCAATCTCGACGACCGAGAAGCGCGTCGCGGGATCGGTCGACGCGCGCGGCGCCGCGGCATCGTGGCGCCGCGTCACGCGTGCGGCGAGCGCGATCAGGTCGTCGCGCACGGGCACGTCGGCGAACGTCGCGACGCCGGGCGGCCCGTCCGTCAGTGCGGCGGCCACCGCGTATTCCACGCTGAAGCGCGCTTCGAGGCCGGTGGCCGGCAGTCGGTCCGACAGCGGCGTGTCGCCGCCCGGCGGGAACGTGACCACGATGCCCTCGATGTCCGCCGGCGCGATGCGGTGGCGCTCGCGCAGATCGAGCGCGGCCTGCACGGCGTAATGGGTTGCCGTGCAGCACGGCCACGGCTTGAAGTACAGGCCGGGCGACACGATCTGCCACGGCGCGCCCCAGTCGGCCAGCACGCGCGCCGGCTGCGACGCGCCGCCGCCGAACACGGCGAAGAATCCTTCCGGGCCGTCGAGTGCGCCCGGTGCGCCGGTCAATCCGGCCTCGGCGAGCGCCACGGCGAACAGCCCCGCGCGCGCGGCAAGGCCCGCGTGCAACGGCTTGATCTCGCTGCCGAACTGCAGGCGCAGCCCGGCCGATTGCGTCGCGGCGATGCCGAGCGCGTTTTCGGTGGCCGCCGCATCGAGCCCGACCAGACGCGCCGCGGCGGCGGCCGCGCCGAGCGTGCCGAGCGTCGCGGTGTTGTGGAAACCGAGTTCGTAGTGGCGGCTGCCGAGCGCGAGACCGATCCGCGCCATCGTCTCGACGCCGACGACGTATGCGTCGAGCAGTTCGTGCGCGCTGCGTGCGCGCACCTGCGCGAGCGCGAGCAACGCCGGCAGCAGCACGGTGCCCGGATGGCCGCGCACGCTGCTGTGCACGTCGTCGTAATCGAGCGCATGGCCTGCATAGCCGTTGAGCAGCGCGGCATGTTGCGGCGACGCCGGTATCGCGCTGCCGATCACTGCTGCAGCGCCGGCCGAATCCCGACCGCACGCCGCCAGCAGCTTGCGGTAACCGTTGTCGCGAGCGCCGGCGAACGCGGCGGAAAGGAAGTCGAGCAGGCCGCTCCGCGCGGCAGCGATGGCGGGCGGATTACGCGCGGGCTCGGCGCACGCGATCGCTGCGGCCAGCCGGCGCGTGACGTCGCCGGCCGTGCCGTCGGGAATCAAGTGGGGAGACATGTCAGCCGTTGGAAAGTCGCGAAATGCCGCAACGGGCGGCGCAACCGGGAACCTTCCGGTTCCTGCTCGCATGGGAGCGTTGGATACTAGCGAAGCATCCTTGCGTGCCCAACCAAGTATTCGAGCTTTCGATATCGCGTATTCAGCGTTGCTTGAACGGAGGTCGACGAGTTCGCTCCCATGAGCGGTTCCCCGTACGTAAGCAGTGCCGTCGTGTGAGCGGGTTTTCGGCGGACCGACCTTCGTAGTCGGCTCACGCTGGCGACGGTGTCCCGCCCGGCCGGTGTCAGGCCGGCTGATGATTCGTTCATCAACGACTGGACTACTGCCGAATTGATGCTAATATTGATGCATAAATGCATCAACGGAGTCATCATGCGCACTACTGTTACCGTCGACGACGCGCTCTATGCGCGCGCACTCGAACTCGCCGAGCCGGGCACGTCGCCGGCCGACCTGTTCCGGGCTGCACTCGAAACGTTCGTGCGTGTTCAGGCCGGACAACGCCTTGCCGCGCTTGGCGGTCGCGCCCCGGACATGCCGGATGTGCCACGCCGTAACCCCGAGGCGGCTACCCGATGAGCGTTCTGATCGACACATCGGTCTGGGTCGAGCATTTCCGGCGACCGCTACCAGCGCTTATCCAGCTGCTGCGTGTCGATGACGTCTTGACGCATCCATTGGTGATACTCGAACTGACGTGCGGGACACCCCCCGAACCTCGGGCCCGAACGCTGGGATATCTCGCGTTATTGCGCCAAACGCGGCTCGCGACGCCAGCCGAAGTAGCCGACTGGATCGAGCGGGAACGGCTGTATGGGCGCGGATGCGGCGCAGTGGATTGCACGCTGCTGGCGTCGGTGCTGTTGACCCCGAGGACTTGGCTCTGGACGCGCGATCGGCGGCTCGCCCAACTGGCAGAGCAATTCGGGGTTCATTACTTATCGCCTGACCTGCATTGAGCGAAGCCGGTGCCTATGGCTTCCAGTTCGATGTCCCCCACGTCAGGCTCTATTGCCGCTTCTTGAGTCGCTCCTTCGCATCGCCGAATGATGCCTGTGTCTTGCCGACGATCTGTTCGGCCTTGCCCGTCAATCTGTCTGTCGGATTTCCCACGACCTTGCCAAGCACCTCCTTCAGTTTGCCCTTTGCTTCCCTGAGGCGGCCCTTTACCTGATCCTTGTTCATGAGTTGCTCCTTGAAACTGACGGATGCTCGAACTGCGAATGCCGGTGCGGCACGCTGAGCGAATCGCGATGAAAACGTCGGTGCAGGCACGGCGCTTGCGCCGGCTGAAGCGTTCGCGCTTGTGACCAGCGAGTTGACGGTCGAAAGCTAGACGCTCGCCAGGCTCGCGCGTCCGTAACGGGTGCCGGAGGCAAGGCAGGCTGTGGCCACTCGTTGCCAAACTTGCGGAGGAAGCATGAATATCGTCACTAGCGCCGGCCCGCTGGTTTCGCTGATCGCCGGCATTCTCATCCTCGTGGTACCGCGCCTGCTGAATTACATCGTTGCGCTCTACCTGATCATCATCGGGCTGCTCGGTCTGTTCGGCGGACGTATCCATTGAATTGACATGAGCACGAGATAGCCGGTTACGGACGCGCATCAGTTCCATCGTGACGCCATGCGTGGGTCCGCGGCTGCGAACACCGCCAGCGCAATGAGCAACACCTATGCCGTCTACATATGGATGAGTGACCGGGAGAACGACGACATCGCGCGTCCTTCCTCGATGCTATGACTCGCCGCCTCTGCGCCGGCGGCCTGGTGCGGAGAACCTTGATGCCGACAAGTGCGCACGCCTTCTCGCAAGGGCGCGTAGGGGGCCGGTCCTTCGATAGAAGCGATATTCGACCCGACATCGGCATGGCGGGAACGGGGGATTTTCACGCCCCTCGATCGCAAATTCGATTCCCCCTGGTCAGACTTTTCCCCGTTTCCCTCCATTTCGTTTCAATTCGATGTAAGTGTTCCTTTGTCGGATCGGAACCGAAATGACTAGTGCGTCGTATACCTTGTCCGCGTGTGCGTACGCTTCGCGTCATCATGCTCTGCACTCCTTCCCTTTAAGCGCCGCACTGTGCCTCGAAGCGATTGCATGTCAAATCCGCAGCGACGATGACGTCGTGCGTGCGGCCGCCGGATGGGTGCTGGCTGCGAAGCGACGCGGGTGGCGTGGTTGACATAGCAACGAAGCGCCGCCGCTCCGTATGGGAACGAATCGTGCGCGTTCTCGGGTATTGAATGGAGGACAGCGCTATGAAGCCCCTGACAATTGCAAACCGCCGAATTCTGGCGACACTCGTGGCAGGCGGCGCACTCGTCGCGGCCGGCACGGCCTTCGCGCAAACCTACGTCGTACCGCCACCGAGGTACGAGGAGCCCGCCCCGGCGCCGGGTGTGTCGGTCACGATTGGCATGCACGGCGACCGCTACTGGGACGGCCATCGTTACTGGGAGCACGAGGCGTGGATGCATCGTCATCCGCGTGAACGTGATCCGTGGCGGGAACACGAGCACGAGCATGAACACATGCACGAACACGAGTATCGTGAATAGCGAAGTGCGGCCACCAGAAACGGCAGAGGCCTCTCCGGCTTGACACGCTCGTTGCTTGCGCACGGACTTGCCTGATCGCTTCGGACCATTTCAGTCCTGGTTCGTGCGCACGGCGATTCGCCATCCATCGCGTTCGCTGAACGATCCACCGCAGGTCGAGCAACCGGCGCGCGCGTTCGGCACGCACGAAAGCGCCTGTCTCGCGCGTTTCGCGGCAACCTCGGACCGACGATATTCGAGTCTCCGCGGTACGAGCGCCTGCGAATCGCGCGGTCTCAGCTGGATTGGATTCGACGTCGCCCGCCATTGCGGCACGCACTCACGGCGATCGCGTGAAGTAACGCTGTGCCAGGGCGACCCAATAGCGAACGCCGGCCGGAATGATGTCGTCGTTGAAATCGTAAGTCGGGTGATGCAGCGCCGGCGCGGCCGCTCCCGCCGGCGCGTTGCCGATCAGCACGTACGCGCCCGGGCGCTCCTCCAGCATGAACCCGAAGTCTTCGGACGTCATGTTCGGCGGCACATCGCGGTGAAGGCGTTCATCGCCGAACGTGTCGCGAATCACGGCTTCGCAGAGTGCGGTTTCGGCCGGCGTGTTGACCGTCGCCGGATAGTACTGAAAGAACTCGACGTCGACGTGCGCGCCATAAGCCGCGGCCAGCCCTTCGCACACGAGCCGGACGTCGCGCTGCAACTGTTGCTGCAATGCCGACGACAGCGTGCGGATCGTCCCGCGCAACTCGGCGCTGTCCGGAATGACGTTGTCCGTCGTGCCCGCATGGAACATGCAGACGGAAATGACGGCGGGATCCACCGGATCCTTGTGCCGCGCGGCAATGGTCTGACACTGCAGCACCATCGAACAGGCGAGCGGCACGGGGTCGATGCCCAGGTGCGGCTGCGCCGCATGCGCGCCCTTGCCCGTCACCGTGATTCTGAAGCGGCAGCCGGCGGCCATGATGGCGCCGGTGCGCAACCCGAACTGCCCGGCCGGCAAACCGGGCCAGTTGTGCATGCCGAACACGGCTTCCGTCGGACATTGCGCGAACAGCCCGTCGTCGATCATCTTGCGCGCGCCCGCGCCGCCCTCTTCCCCGGGCTGAAACACGAAATGCACGGTGCCCGGCAACTGCGGCAGGTCTTTCAGGATGCGCGCGGCGCCGAGCAACATGACGGTATGCCCGTCATGCCCGCACGCATGCATGACGCCTTGCGCGCCCGATGCGTGCGCGAAGTCGTTGGCCTCCTGGATCGGCAACGCATCCAGGTCCGCGCGGAGCACGATTCCGCGGCCCGGGTCCGCACCCGGCAGGCTCGCGACGACGCCCGTGCCGCCCAGCCCGCGCGACACCGCATAGCCGAGATCTTGAAGCTCGCGGGCGACGACGTCGGCCGTCCTGTATTCCTCGAACCGCAATTCGGGATGCGCATGCAGGTCGCGACGCAAGGTCGCCCAGTGCGCGCAATGGGCTTTCAGGGACGTCTCGGGGAAATCGGGATTATCCAATGTCGGCACCTTCGGAAAGTAGACGGCTTCCATTCTGTACTGCCGCCGCGCTCGCGCGCAGCGGCCGCGTCAATCGCCAAAACCCACGATCGACTTGACCTCCATGTACTCCTCCATCCCTTCGATCCCGTACTCGCGGCCGTTGCCCGACTGCTTGTACCCGCCGAACGGCGCCTGAGGATCCCACGCCGGGTAGTTCAGATGGACCTGACCCGAGCGCAGGCGCGCGGCCACCGCGCGCACGCGTTCCTTGTCGGTGCCCTGCACGTGTGCGCCGAGCCCATAGACGGTGTCGTTCGCGATGGCGACGGCCTCGTCGACGGTATCGTAAGGCAGGATCGCGAGGACCGGACCGAAGATCTCCTGCTGCGCGATCGCCATGTCGGTGCGGACGTCGGAAAACACGGTCGGCCGCGCATAAAAGCCGCGGTCGAATCCCGCCGGCCGCCCGGGGCCGCCGGCGATCAGCTTCGCCCGTTCGTCGAGGCCCGCGTCGATCATCTGCGCGACCCGGCCGAACTGCGCGCGATTGGCCAGCGGACCATGCGTCGTCGTGTCGGCGAACGGATCGCCGACGACCAGCTGCTGCGTCGCCGCGACGGCCAGCGCCTCGACGCGGCCCAGCACGCTGCGCGGCACGATCATCCGGGTCGGCGCGCTGCACGACTGGCCCATGTTGCGGAACGCGGCGGCAACGCCCGGCGCGATGGCGCGCGACAGGTCCGCATCGGGCAATACGATGTTCGGCGACTTGCCGCCAAGCTCCTGCGCGACACGCTTGACGGTCGGCGCCGCGGCCTGCGCGACCAGCACGCCGGCACGCGTCGAGCCGGTGATCGACACCATGTCGACCTCCGGGTGCGCCGCGAGCGCCGCGCCCACTTCGGTTCCGCTGCCGCTCACCAGGTTGAACACGCCGGCGGGCACGCCCGCATCGGCGATCACTTCGGCAAACAGCAACGCGCTGAGCGGCGACAGCTCGCTGGGTTTCAACACCACCGTGCAGCCTGCCGCGAGCGCCGGGCCGACCTTCGCCGTGATTTGATAGATCGGCCAGTTCCACGGTGTGATCAGCGCGCACACGCCGATCGGCTCGCGCACGATCGCGGTCGTCCCGCGCAGTGTCCGGAACGGATAACTGGCCAGATTGTCGCGCGCGACGCGGATATGTTCGGCCGCGAGCGGCACATGGGCGCCGCGTGCGTAATTGATCGGCGCGCCCATTTCCATCGCGAGCGCGAGCGCGAACCGTTCGGCACGCTCCAGCATCAACGCGTGAACGCGGTCGAGCAGTGCGGCGCGTTGCTGCGGCGAAGTCGCGGCCCAGCGCTCGAAAGCATTGCGCGCGGCCTGCACCGCGCGGTCGGCGTCACGCGCATTGCCGAGCGGGATCTCGCACAGCGTGTCTTCGGTGGACGGGCTGACGACCGCGAACCGGTCGCCGCCGTCAGGCAAGACCCAGTCGCCGTCGATGAAGAAGCGCTCCAGCCTGCCGGCTTCCATCAGGTGACGAACCGGTGAATCGATGGGTGAATGCATTGCGGGGTGTCCTTGAATCGATACCATGCACCGGCGAACGGCGGCAGCCCGAAGGCCGCCACCGTCGTCCGCGAGACGGCCTCACACTAGAAATCGGCAACCTTGCCCCAGGCGGAATCGGCGAACCGGCCCGGCTGATACGGTACCGGGTCCACGATCGGCGGCGCCCCGGTGGCGAGATCCGCGATCAGGTGACCGGCGCCGGGGCCGATGCCGAAACCGTGTCCGGAAAAGCCTGCCGCCAGGATCAATCCCGGCACGCCCGGCACTTCGCCGATACCCGGAACGCCGTCCGGCGTGCTGTCGACGTACCCGGCCCATGCGTGCGTGATCGTGGCTTCGCGCAGTTCGGGCAGCAGTTCGACGGCACGACGATAGGTTTCGGTGACGGTCGGCATGTCGGGCTTCGGATCGAGGATGCGCACCGCCTCCATCGGGGTCGGCGCATCGAGCCGCCACCGCTTGAGCGTTTCGTGGCCGCCGCGCATGCCCTCGAGGCCGCCCGGCAGCAGATTGCGCCAGCGCTTCGCGAACATCGGCACGAACTGCGGGGCGAACCGCAGGAACTGCGGCGTCACGTCCACGCGCGCGCGGCCGCTGATGGCCAGCGCGTAGCGTCCGTCGTCGCGGCGCGTGACGGACACGCCGGAGGTGTACAGCGCATCCGGCAAGCGCTGTTCGATGGGCGACACGCTCAGGATCGACTGACGGATCGACGCCTGCGGAAAACGGATGCCGAGCTGGCGGCAGAACGACGACGCCCACGCGCCGCCGGCGAGCACGACCGTCTTCGTCCTGATGACGCCGGCCTCGGTGACCACGCCGCCGACGCGCCCGCCCTCGAGTTCGATCCCGCGCGCAGCACAGTGCTGGTGGACGCTGCCGCCCAGCTTCATCAGTGCAGCCGCCACGGCCGGCGCGGCCTTGCCCGGGTCGGCCGTGCCGTCGGTCGGCGAAAACACGCCGCCCTTCCACTGCCGGCCCGTCACGCGCCCGCGCTCGCCGGCCTGCTTGCTGTCGAGCATGTACGTCGTCACGCCCGCGGTCTTCGCGAAGTCGCCCCAGCTGGCCCAGCGGGACAGCTCGGCCTCGTCATTGCTCAGATACAGCAGCCCGCAGCGATGAAAGCCCGTGTCTTCGCCGGATTCGGCGGCGAATCGTTCCCACAGGTCGATGCTCTTGCTCGCCATCGGCAATTCGCGCGCGTCGCGGTTCTGCTGCCGGCACCAGCCCCAGTTGCGGCTCGACTGCTCGGCGCCGATGCGGCCCTTCTCGACCAGCGCGACCGACATGCCGCGCCGGGCGAGGTAGTACGCGGTAAAGACGCCGATGATGCCGCCGCCGATCACGACGACGTCGGCCGAGGCCGGCAGCGTGGGCGAGGTTTCGATAAGGCGCAGCGGAGGGGACATGGTCAGTCTCGTTCGGTGGATACGTGGACGTTCTGCACGACGTAGAATTTCGCCACGCGCTCGCTGCTTTCCCACCCGATCGACGCGCCGCGCGGCACGAACAGCGCATCGCCGGCGCCGAGCGACAGCACGCTGCCGTCGGGCGCCGCGAACCGGACGCCGCCGGCCAGCAGGAGCATGAACTCGTTCACGCGATGCGGGCGAACGATCCGGTGATACGGCGTCGAATCCCACGTGCCCGCGCAGTACGCGGCGCCGTCGTCGACGAACACGTTGTCGCTGCGGCATTGCGGCGCGGGGCCGAGCAGGACCTCCGGCGGCAGCGTCGCGGACGGCTTGAAGTCGGCGTCGGCGCGCAGCGCGAACACGCCGCGCTTCGTCGGTGTCGCACACGCGGCCGCGCAGAACGTGAACAGCACGCGCGATGCCGCGGTGACGCGCAGCGCCGTGCCGCCGCCGATCACGGCCCCGTCTCCCGGGCCCAGCACGAGCGGTGCGGCGCCGGCCGCTTCGAGCGTCAGCTCGCCTTCGACGATCGCGATGGTTTCGATGTGCGGAAAGCTCGCCACGTCGAGTTCGCCGGCGAAGGCGATACGTCCGGCTGCCATCGCGTCGGGCCCTTCCCAGGCGATCTCCCGATGTCGCGCGAACGGATCGTTCGCGCCGAACGCCTGCTGGCGAAACGCGGTTGACGAAGGTGCGCCGTCGGCACGGTGCAACACGAAAGCTGCGGTCATTTCTGCTCCTGTGCAGTGCGCGGCGGCCGGTTTGAAAACCGTCGCGCGATATCGGAAATGGTCGTTCGCCGGCGCGCTCGCCGGCCATCCGTCAGGCGTGCCCGTCGCCGTTGCGCCTACGCGGCGTGACACGACGCTGCGCGGCGGTCGGTGTGCGTGCGCATCGAAGACGGCCGCGCAGGCGTGCCCGGCCGCGCGACCACGTAATCGCGCGGCGTGATCCCGAGCACCCGCCGGAAATGCCGGCACAGGTGGCTCTGATCGAAGAAGCCGACCTCGGTCGCGACGACCGACGGCGCGAGGCCGGCGCGCAGCAAGTCCTGCGCACGCCGCACGCGCACGAGGCACAGATACCGGTGCGGCGACAAGCCGACTTCGCCGCGAAAGCGTGCGGTGAAACGCGACACGCTCAATCCGGCCACCGCCGCGAGCGTGTCGAGGTTCAGCGGCTGCGCGAACGACGCATCGATCGTGCGCAGCACGTCGCCGATCGCCGGCGATACGGGCTGCGGAACACGCGGTGCGCGAGGCGTCGCGCCTTCGTCCGCGTCGTGGAACAGGGTGACCATGCTCGCCGTCCTCATGCGGCCGCCTGCGCGTCAGCGCGCGGCGCGGCGCCGGGCGCGCCCGGCCCGGCCATCGTGTCGCCGCCGGTCCCGTCGCGGCGGCCGTTGCCGGCGGCGAGCGGGCAAACGAATCGTGCGGTCATATCCAATCCTCCGGGGGCAGTCGCTTCAGTGCAGGAAATCCTGGATCCGGTAATACGCGCCGACGATCGGCAGAAACCACGCGTGCCCGAAATGGCCGGGCATCGCCGGCCATTCGAGGTCGCGCCACGGATTCGACGCGGCGGCGCCGTACAGCACGTCGGCCATCACGCGGCCCATGTGCACCGACATCTGCACGCCGTGGCCGCTGTAGCCCATCGAGTAATAGAGCCCGTCGTGCTGGCCCGCGCGTGGCAGCCGGTCGGCGGTGATGTCCACCAGCCCGCCCCAGCAGTAATCGAGCCGCACCTTGGCCAGTTCCGGGAAATACCCGGCCATGCCGGCGCGCAGGATGTCGCCGCTTTTCGCGTCGGAGCGCGGGCTCGACATCGCGAAGCGCGCGCGGCCGCCGAACAGCAGCCGGTTGTCGGGCGTCACGCGGAAGTAGTTGCCGATCTGGCGCGACGTCACGTAGGCGCGGCGCTGCGGGAACAGCCGGTTCAACTGCGCGTCGGGCAGCGGCTCGGTCACGACGATGAAGCTGCCGACCGGCGCGATGCGCCGCCGGAACCAGCCGAACGGGCCGTGCTGCGATGCGCCGGTCGCGACCAGCACGCGATCGGCGACGATCCTGCCGCGCGTGCAGGTGATCGCGTGGCGCTCGCCGTCGAGCCGCTCGAGCTGCGTGACGGCCGCATGCTCGTACACGCGTGCGCCGGCGCGCACGGCCGCCTGCGCAAGCCCGACGCCGAACTTGCCCATGTGCATCTGCGCGCCGTTGCGCTGCAGGAGTCCGCCGTAGAAACCGTCGGAAGCGACTTCGTCGCGAATCCGCGCCGGCTCGATCAGTTCGATGTCCGGATCGACATCGCGGCGCAACGCGTCGAAGGTCTTTTCGAGCCCCGCGAAATGCTGCGGCTTCGCGGCGAGTTTCAGCTTGCCCGCCCGCCGGAAATCGCAGTCGATCGCGTGCTCGGCGACGATCGTCTCGACGCTCTTCACCGCGCTTTCGTACGCGCGATAGAACTGCTTCGCCGGCTCCGCGCCGATGCGCGCGGCCAGCGACGCGTAATCCTGCGCGACGCCCGTATTGCACTGGCCGCCGTTGCGGCCGGACGCTTCGCCCGCGACCTGCGCGGCTTCGAGCACGACCACCGATACGCCGCGCTGCGCGAGCGCCAGCGCCGCCGACAGGCCGGTGAAGCCGCCGCCGATCACGACCACGTCGGCGCGCCCTTCGACGGGCCCTTCGCAGCCGGCGCGAAACGCGGGGCGGGTATCCAGCCAGTACGATTCGAATTTCATCGGTTCCTTCTCGAGCAGGTCGGCGACGACGATCGGCGGCCGTTCATGGGAAATCATTTAATCACCATCAAAAACCGCAGTTGCCGCGTATTCGCGCGCGGCACGCGCACAAATCGCCGTTTTGCGCGACCGCCGCAGCAGACTATGCGGTGCGCCGTTCGCCGCGTCACTTGCCACGTCGTGCGCCGCGAATTTCCGGCGTGTCGCGCGCTACAGCCGCACCGGCTGCTCGGGCACGGCGCCCGCCGGCGCCGGCTCCGCCTGGAAGCGCGCGAGGTCTTCCTCGCTGCGATGGCACAGCACCTGCGCGCCGTTGCCGAGCGTGCGCAGCGCCGGTGCCGTCCGGTTGCAGACGCCGTCCACGCGCATCGCGCAGCGCGACAGGAACGGACACAGCTCGGCCTCGTTCTCGCGCTCGCCGATCGGCACCAGCGGTCGGCAACGCTCGGCCGCATCGTCGAGCCAGCCCGCGCGCAATTCCGGCGCGGACGACACCAGCAGGTGCGAATACGGGTGATAAGGCGGCGCGCACAGCGCGTCGCGGCTGCCCGTCTCCACGCGGCGGCCCGCGTACAGCACGACGATGTCGTCGCTGATCGCGCGCACCTTCGCGATGTCGTGCGTGATGAACACGTACGACACGCCGAGCTTCGCCTGCAGGTCGCGCAGCAGATCCATGATCGCGGCGCCGACGACCGTATCGAGCGCCGACGTGACTTCGTCGCACAGGATCAGGTCGGGCTCGGCCGCCAGTGCGCGCGCGAGGTTCACGCGCTGCTTCTGTCCGCCGGACAGCTCGCCGGTGCGCCGCGAGGCCACCGCCTGCGGCAGCCGCACGAGTTCGAGCAGCTCGGCGACGCGCTGCCGCGCACGTGCGCCCTTGATCCCGTGATAGAACGCGAGCGGCCGCGCGAGCGTGCGCTCGACGGTATGCACCGGATTGAGCGCGGTATCGGCGTTCTGGAACACGATCTGCACGCGGCGGTGCTGCTCCTTCGTGCGCTTGGCGATATCGAGCGCGAGCGGCTCGCCGTCGAGCAGAATCTTCCCGGCCGCCGCCGGGACCAGGCCCGCGATCACCTTGGCGAGCGTCGTCTTGCCCGAGCCCGATTCGCCGATCACGCCGACCGTCTGCCCGCGCCCGATGCGCAGGTCGACTTCGTGCAGGATCAGCTTCGCGGGCCAGCCCTTTGCCGTCCGGCCGCCGTAACCGGCGACCGCACCGCGCACGTCGAGCAGCGGTGCCGGTTCGGCCGGCGCCGGTTTCTCGTCGCGTTGCGCATCGTTCGGCGTGACGGCCGCGATCAGGCTCTGCGTGTACGGGTGCGTCGGCGCATGCAGGATCTGCTCGGTCGCGCCCGCTTCGCGGATCACGCCGTCGCTCAGCACGACGATCCGGTCGGCCATCTGCGCGACCACCGCCAGATCGTGCGACACGTACACCGCGCTCATCCCGTAGCGCCGGATCACGCTCTTGAACGCCTGCAGCACGTCGATCTGCGTGGTCACGTCGAGCGCGGTGGTCGGCTCGTCGAGGATCACGAGCTCCGGATCGGTGATCAGCGCCATCGCGGCCATCAGCCGCTGCAGCTGGCCGCCCGACACCTGGTGCGGATAACGCTTGCCGATCGTCTCGGGCTCCGGCAGCGCGAGCGCGCGGAACAGCTCGACCGCCTTCGCCTGCGCGTCGCGCTTTGTCATCGTCTTGTGGATCAGCGCACTCTCGATCACCTGGTCGAGAATCGTGCGCGACGGGTTGAACGCGGCGGCCGCGCTCTGCGCGATGTACGCGACCTTGCGACCGCGCAGCGCGGTCAGGCCTTGCGCGGACAGCGTGCAGACGTCCGTGCCGCCGAGCTTCACCGCGCCGCCGGCGATCCGGCAGCCGGTGCGCGCATGGCCCATCAGCGCCAGCGCGATCGTCGTCTTGCCGGAGCCCGATTCGCCGATCAGCGCGAGCACCTCGCCGCGCCCGATCTCGAAGTCGACGCCGTGGACGATCGTCGTTTCCTCGCCGCCCGGCCGGCCGCCGACCACGCGCAGCCCGCGCACCTCGACGAGCGGAGTCGATTCATCTCGCATCAGTGTTCTCCCGCGGCCGCGGCCGCGCCCTTGCGGCGGCCGCGATGCGGCAGGCCGTCGATCAACAGGTTGACGCCCACCGTCAGGATCGCGATCGCGACCGCGGGCATGATCGCGACGGCCGAGCCGTCGCCGAGGCTCGCGATGTTCTCGCGCACGAGCGAGCCGAGGTCCGCGTACGGCGGCTGCACGCCGAGCCCGAGAAAGCTCAGGCCGCTCAGCAGCAGCACGACGAACGTGAAGCGCAGCCCGGTATCGGCGAGCATCGGATGGATCATGTTCGGCAACATCTCGACGCACGCGATGTACAGCGCGCTCTCGCCGCGCGCCCGCGCCACCTGCACGAATTCGAGCGTGCTGATGTTGACCGCCAGCGCGCGCGCGATCCGGTACGAGCCCGGCATGTAGCTGACCGCGGCGGTGAGGACCAGCAGCGGCAGCGACGAGCCGAAGGCCGCGACGAACATCAGCGCGAACATCTTCGACGGAATCGACGTGAGCGCGTCGAGCAGCCGGCTCATCGTCTCGTCGACCGCGCGGCCCGACACGGTCGCGAGCAGCCCGAGCGTCGTGCCGGTCAGCGCGGCGAGCAGCACGGCCGCGAGCGCGAGCAGCACGGTCAGCCGCGTGCCGTACAGGATCCGGCTCAGCATGTCGCGGCCGAGGAAGTCGGAGCCGAACGGCAGCTTCGCGCTGAACGGCGCGAACACGTCCGGCGTGACGATCGCGCCGACGTCGTGCGGCGCGAGCAGCGGCGCGGACACCGCGATGAACAGCATCAGGCCGACCATCGACAGGCCGATGCGGCCGCCGGTCGTCAGTCTGATGCGCGCGGCGCGGCGCTTGCGCGGCTGGTCGGGGGACGGCGCGGCGGGCGGCGTCGCGCCTCCAAACGGCGAGCGCGGTTCGCCTGACGGCGGCAGCGCGCTGCTGCGATGAACGGGATCGGTCGGGTGCATGGTCGGCATCTCGGAAGGTGGGCGGGACGCTCAGGTCCGCAGTCTCGGGTTCGACACGATCGAGCAGAGGTCGGCGAACAGCACGAGCGTCAGGTAGGCGACGCAGAAGATCAGCGTGCAGGCCTGGACGAGCGGGAAATCGCGATTGCCGACCGCATCGACCATCAGGCTCGCGAGGCCCGGATAGTTGAAGATCGTCTCGACGACGATCACGCCGCCGAGCAGGTATGACAGGCTCAGCGCGATCGCATTGGCGATCGGCCCGATCGCGTTCGGCAGCGCATGGCGCAGCACGACGCGCGCGGGGCTCGCGCCCTTGAGCACGGCCATCTCGACATACGACGCGCTCAACTGCTCGATCACCGCGGCGCGCGTCATCCGCGCCATCTGCGCGATCACGACCGCGCACAGCGTCAGCACCGGCATCGCGTACGCGCGCAGGAAATCGTGCAGGCTCTCGATCGGGCCGCTGTACGACAGCGCGGACAGCCAGTGCAGCTTCACGGCGAGCACGAGCACGGCGACCGTCGCGATCAGGAACTCCGGCGTCGCGACGAGCGCCAGCGTGCCGAGGCTGATCACGCGGTCGACCACCGACTCGCGCTTGACCGCCGCGAGGATGCCGAGCAGCAGCGCGATCGGCACCGACACGGCGGTCGTGATCGCCGCGAGCGCGAGCGACTTCGGCAGGCGCCCGCCGATCATCGCCGACACCGGCATGTCGCCGGACAGCGAACGGCCGAAATCGCCGTGCAGCAGCCCGGTGAGCCAATTCAGGTAGCGAACGTGGGCCGGCATGTCGAGGCCGAACTGCTGGCGCAGCGCGGCGACCGTCTCAGGCGTCGCCGACTGGCCGAGCGCGGCCTGCGCGGCATCGCCCGGCAGCAGGTTCGTGATCGTGAAGATGATCGCGGACACGATCAGCAGCGTCAGCGCGGTGACCGCGATGCGCCGGCCGATCAGTCCAAGCAGGATTCGATTCATGAAACTTCACTCCCGTAGAGGCCGCGTGCGGCCGGCGCGGCAATCCGCACCGGCCGCACGGCGGCGGCACGCGCCGGCGTCAGGCGTTCCACCACACGTGCTCGGCGAACATGAAGCCCATCATCCCGCCGGTCGGGATCGAGCCGAGGCCCGCGAGCCGCTTGTCGTAGCCGTCGAGGAAGCTGATGAAGGCCGGGATGCCGACCCTGCACTGCTGCGCGACGAGCACCTGCATGTCGCCGTACATCTGCTTGCGCTTCGCGTCGTCGGTTTCCGAGCGCGCGGCGAGCAGCAGCTGGTCGAACTTCGGGTTCTTCCAGCCCGACTCGTTCCACGGCGCGTCCGACTTGAAGAACTGCGTGAACAGCACGTCGGCGCTCGAACGCGGGTTGATGTTGCCGAAGCCGAGCGGATGCTTCATCCAGTGATTCGACCAGTAGCCGTCCGCCGACACGCGGTTCACCTGCAGGTTCAGCCCGATCTTCTGGCCGGCCTGCTGCAGCAGCACGGCCATCTCGATCGACCCGTTCGCGTCGGAGGTCGCATAGATCGGCGGCAGCGCGGCGCCCAGCGCGCCCGCCTTCTGGAACAGGAACTTCGCCTTGTCCGGATCGTACGGCCGCTGCGGCAGCGACGCGTTGAAGTAGCGATGCCCCGGCGGGATCGGCTGGTCGTTGCCGATCACCGCGTAGCCGCGGAACACCGCCGAGCGGATCTGCTCGCGATTGAACAGGTACTTCATCCCTTCGACGAAATCGGGGTTCGCGACGATCGGGTTGTCGCTGCGCATGATCAGGTCGGTATAGAGCCCCGACTTGGTTTCCTGCAGCGCATAGCCCGGCGTCGACGCGACCCGCTGCGTCGAGCGCGGATCGATCGCGTTGATCAGGTGCACGTCGCCCGACAGCAGCGCGTTCAGGCGCGCGGCGCTGTCGCTGATGCCGATCAGCTCGATCTCGTCGAGGTACGGCATCCCCGGCTTGAAGTAGCTGTCGTTGCGCACGCCGACGGTCGACACGCCCGGCTTGAACGACTTCAGCTTGTACGGGCCGCAACCGATGCCGGTGCTGAAATCGGTCGTGCCGTCCTTGACGATCACGAGTTGCGGCGTCGCGAGGATCACCGGCAGATCGGCATTCGCGCTCGCGAGCACGAGCGTGACCTCGTCCGGGCCGCTCGCCTTCGCGTCGGCGAACTGATCGGCGAGCGGCTTGACCTTCGACGCGGTGGCCGCGTTCTTGTGGCGCATCAGCGAATACACCACGTCGGCCGGCGTGACCGGTTTCCCGTCGTGGAACGTGACGCCCTTGCGCAGCTTGATGATCCACGTCTTCGCGTCGGTCGTCTGCAACGACTGGGCGAGATTCATCTGCGGCGTCAGGCTCGCATCGAGCTGCGTGAGGCCACTGTAGAACATGAAGAAACGAATGTAGTCGGCGCCCGTCGAGCCCTTGGCCGGGTCGAGCGTATCGGCCGTCGAGCCCGATTCGTTCGCAACCCGAATCTTGCCGCCGCGCTTGGGCGCGGGTGCCGCAAAGGCACTCCCGGGTTGCATCAGCAGCCCGCCGGCGCCGGCGGCCATCATGCCGCTCGCCGCCATGACCCGCATCATGTCGCGGCGCGTGAAGCCGCCCTTGCTGCCGTTGTCGATATCGTCGCTCATCCGAACTGCTCCTGACTGTGGAAAGTGGGTCCTGGGGCCCAGCGTGGTTCGAGAATCCCGTCGTGCCCGTGTGCTGGTCGCGGGCGCGACGTCGTGCGCATTGAGTTCATTTAAGCATCGCCAAAATGCGGGTTATCGCGATTCGGGGCGGCTGCACGATACGATTCGACCGTTTTGGACCGCCCGCGCAGCATGATTTGCTGCGTGACCGCGCGTACCGCCATCGGCTCGATGCCGCGTCGCGACCACTGCGCGATACGTGCGCGACGAAGGAAATCGTAAAGTGATACGCGCGGCAGATTGCGCCGACAAAATTGGCCGCGCGGCATCCGAAACGCGTTCGACGCACGCAAACCGCATGTTTGTGTGGAATGCGGGCTCGCGGCCGCGGCACCCGGTACGACCGGGACGTCGCGCACGCGTCGGACGGCGGGCGCCGGCCGCGAGAACGCCCGGCGCATGAAAGGTCAGGAGATTGCCGCGACGTCGAAGCGGCTTTGCCGGACGACGGGCGGACGACGGGGATGCCGCCGGATGATCCGACGCGGGGCGCGAACCCGTGACGGGCCGTCAAGCCGCGACTCCCCACTGCGACGCGGTCGGAGCCGGCAGGTTGGTGAGCACCACGCCGGACACTTGCCGGCGTGGCGTCAGGAAAACGAGGTGATGGCGTTGCCGGCGGGTGCGCACGCGGCGGTCAGCAGTCGGGCGATCAGGCGGTCAGGCAGTCAGGCAGTCAGGCAGTCAGACGTCGAGCAATCAGGCAGTCGGGCAGTCACACGGTCACGCGGTCAGGCGGTCAGGCGGTCACGCAGTCACGCAGTCACGCAGTCACGCAGTCACGCAGTCACGCAGTCACGCAGTCACGCAGTCAGACAGTCAGACAGTCAGACAGTCAGACAGTCAGACAGTCAGGCAGTCAGGCAGTCGAGCAATCAAGCCGTCAGCCTGAACACCGATACGGCGGCCCTCAACCGTGCCGCCTGTTCATCCAGCGAGGACGCGGCCGCGGCGGCCTGCTCCACCAGCGCGGCATTCTGCTGGGTCACTTCATCCATCTGCGCGACCGCCAGGCCGATCTGTTCGATGCCGGTGCTTTGCTCGGCGGATGCCGCGGTAATCTCGCCCATGATGTCGGCGACCCGGTCGATCGACCGGACGATCTCCGTCATGCGCGCGCCGGCCGTCTCGACGAGCCGGCTGCCGCTGCCGACCCGCTCGACCGACGCCTCGATCAATCCCTTGATGTCTTTCGCGGCCGCCGCGCTGCGTTGCGCGAGCGAGCGGACCTCCGCGGCCACGACCGCGAACCCGCGCCCTTCCTCACCGGCCCGCGCGGCTTCGACCGCGGCATTGAGCGCGAGAATGTTGGTCTGGAACGCGATGCTCTCGATCACGACGGTAATGTCGGCGATCCGCACCGATCCGTCCGAAATCTGCCGCATCGTTTCGACGACTTCCCGCACGGCGGCGCCGCCGAGTTCGGTCGCCTCCTTCGCGTGGGTCACGAGCGCATTCGCCTGACGTGCATTGTCGGCATTCTGTTTGACCGTCGACGTGATCTGCTCCATGCTGGCGGCCGTTTGCTGCAGCGACGCGGCCTGTTCCTCCGTGCGCTGGGACAGGTCCAGGTTGCCTTGCGCGATCTCGCCGGTGCCGACGGCAATCGAGCGGGTCGTGGTCTGGATGTCGGCGATGGTTTCGGTGAGTCGCGCCTTCATGTCGCCGAGCGCGACGAGCAGGCTGCCCGGTGCGGCGTGCGCCGTATCGAACTGCACGTCCAGTTCGCCGGCGGCGATGCGGGCCGCGATCCCGGCCGCCTGCGCGGGCTCGCCGCCCAGCGTCCGCCGGACGCTGCGCAACACCCCCCACGCGATCGCCGCGAGCGCCGCGGCGATGACGAGCGTGATGGCGCCGAGCACCTGCGCGAGCCGCGCAAACGCCGCGTTGATGTCGTCGTAGAAGAATCCCGTGCCGATCCACCAGTCCCAGTCCGGAATGGCGACCACGCCCTGGAGTTTCGGCTCCACGTCCGCGTCCGGGCTGCGCCTGATCAGCACGTCGACGAGCGCGAAATGCGCCTGGGCCATTCCGGCGCGGTATGCCTCGCTGTCGGTCAGGCCGCTGGTCGTGCGGTTGCCCTTCGCGCGGGTGCCGATGAACTTCGCGTTCGGATGCACGAGGTTGACGCCGTCGGACGTCGTCACCCAGTAGTAGCTCTTCGAATTCGCATTGAGCGCGGACAACGCGGCCTTGGCCTGCTGCTGGGCCTGCTCCCGGGTGAGCGTTCCGCTCGCCTGCATCGCGCGATACGAGTCGACCAGATGCTCGGCTTTAGTCAGAAGAATGACGATCTCGTCACGACGGCTGTCGATCAGCGCGTCGCGCAGCGTGTGCAGCGACATCGCGGCGAGCAATGCAACGCCGAGCAGCGCCGCGACGACGAGCATCAGCAGTTTCGTGGACAACTTCATGCGGGGGCCTCGCGATATTAACCGTTCGGTACATATATCGGCTCGGACGGCCCCGCCTTGAATGGCGCCGTATCGGTAATTACCCTCAGTTCGTGCGGTGAGCGAACGCGTGAAGGGGCACGGCCGTCGCGCCCCCTTGGCCGGTCCCGACAGGCCTGCCGGCACGGCCGCGCGCGCGGAGCACGCAGCCGCCCGCCTGCGCGGCGACGCTTACAGCCCGAGCTGCGTCGCGAGGTGGCCGATGTCCGACACCTCGTAATAGTTGTAGAACGGCGTGCCCGGCTCGTGCCCGCGATTGACGAATGCCTTGTGCTTGATGCCGAGATCCTCGGCCGTCATCAGGTCGTAGCGCAGGCTCGACGACACGTGCAGCACGTCCTCGGGCTTGCAGCCGAGCTTGCCGAACATGTATTCGAAGCCCTGCATGCGCGGCTTGTACGATTGCGCCTGCTGCGCGGTGAACACCGCATGGAACGGCGCGCCGAGCTTGTCGACGTTGCTCATGATCTGCTCGTCCATGGCGTTCGACAGGATCACGAGCTTGTACTTCTGCGCGAGCCGCGACAGGCCGGCCGGCACGTCCGGATGCGGGCCCCACGTCGGCACCGCATGATAGAAGCGCTCGGCCTCGGCTTCGTCGAACGGCGTGCCGATGCGCGCGCAGGTGCGCCGGATCGCGTTGACGACGACGTCGCGGTACGGCTTCCACGCCCCGAGCACCTCGTCGAGCCGATAGGCGGCGAACGCGCGCACGAAATCCTCCATCGCGACCGGCGACAGCCGGTCCGCGTAGATCTCGCGCGCCAGGTCCGCCATCTGGAAGCGGGTCAGCGTGCCGTAGCAGTCGAACGTGATGAACTTCGGTTCAAATTGGATCATGGTGAGGTCCTGTCGGTATGAAACCCCGGCAGGGCCGGGGACGGGCTGGGTTCAACGCAATTGAATCAGGGCAAAAAATCCGTCGCGCATCGTTCGACGCCGGTCGAAACGCAGATTCGCCGCGTGTTGCAGGCCGCGGGCAGCACGATCTGCGGCACGGTCGCGCGCGGCGCCGCGGGCCACCCCGGCAGGCTTCGCGCAACCGCGGCGCGCCAACCGCCCGGCGGGCCCGGCGCGGCTCGCCCGGGCGGCGCCGCTGCAGTTCCATCGTAGTGTCATTCCCACAGCAGAAGCTGGCGGATTGGCGGGCCGCGCCGGCATGAAGCGCGCGTTCGCGCGCGCCGATCGCGCCGGTTTGCGTCGATCTCGCCCGGCCGCCCGCCGTCGCCGGAAAACAGGCGAATCGTCCTATCCGCGCCGCGGTGTCGCTGGCAGAGTCGATACGTTATTCCTACCCATCCGGAGTCCGGCGTGTCCGATCTCAACCCTTCCAGCACGCTTATCTATCGTCCGTTCACCGACACCGACCTGCCCGCCGCGCATCGTCTGTCGGAAGCGGTCAAGTGGCCGCACCGTCTCGACGACTGGCGCTTCGCGCTCCAGCTCGGCAGCGGCTTCGTCGCCGAAGACGAAGGCGGCATCGTCGGCACCGCGCTCGGCTGGCGCTTCGGCGACGCGCACGCGTCGCTCGGCATGGTGATCGTGTCGCCCGAGCGCCAGGGCCGCGGCATCGGCCGCGAACTGCTCGCGCGCGTCGTCGACAGCCTCGGCGCGCGCACGATCTTCCTGCATGCGACGCCGTCCGGCGAACCGCTCTACGTGAAATTCGGCTTCGAGGCGATCGGCACGATCGACCAGCACCAGGGTGCCGCGTTCCAGCCGCCGCTGATCTCGCTGCCGCCGGGCGAGCGCCTGCGCCCGCTCGGCACCAACGACGGCCCGCGCCTCGCGGCGCTCGCCTCGCGCGCGGCAGGCTATCCGCGCGACGCGGTGATCGATGCGCTGCTCGGCGTCGCGAACGGGATCGCGCTCGATCGCGACGGCGAGCTGCTCGGCTTCGCGCTGTTCCGCCGCTTCGGCCGCGGCCATGTGATCGGCCCGGTGGTCGCACCCGACGCGCTGCGCGCGCAGGCGCTGATCAGCCACTGGCTCGCGCTGCACGAAGGGATGTTCGTGCGGCTCGACGTGCCGGGCGACAGCGGGCTGTCGGACTGGCTGCAGGGCCTCGGGCTGCCGCGCGTCGACACGGTCGTCGCGATGGCGCGCGGCGCGGCGCCCGCGCGCGACCCGGCGCTGCGCACGTTCGCGATCGTGAACCAGGCGCTCGGCTGAGCGGCACGCGCGATGAGCTTTCTCTACAAGGCCGACCCGGTGCGCGGCGCACAATGGGCGCAGCGCTTCGCGCAACAGGCGCCCGACCTCCCGTTCCGGATCTGGCCGGACCTCGGCGACCCTGAAACCGTCCGCTATCTCGCCGCCTGGCAGCCGCCCGACGATCCGGCCGCGCTGCTGCCGAATCTCGAGGTCGTGTTCTCCGTCGGCGCCGGCATCGACCAGTTCGACCTGTCGCGCGTGCCCGCGCACATCCCGGTCGTGCGGATGATCGAGCCGGGCATCGTCGAAGGGATGGTCGAGTACGTGACGCAGGCGGTGCTGACGATCCACCGCGACCTGTTCGACTACGCGGCGCAGCAGCGCGCGCAGGTGTGGCGCGAGCGGCCGGTGCGCGCGGCCGCGTCGCGGCGCGTCGGCGTGCTCGGGCTCGGCACGCTCGGCCAGGCCGTGCTCGACACGCTGCGGCGCTTCGGCTTCCCGTGCGCCGGCTGGAGCCGCACGCCGCGCACGCTCGACGGCATCGACTGCTACGCGGGCGACGCGGCACTCGACGCGTTCCTGGCCCGCACCGACATCCTGATCTGCCTGCTCCCGCTCACCGACGGCACGCGCGGGCTGCTCGGCGCGCGCGTGTTCGATGCGCTGCCGGCCGGCGCGTCGCTCGTGCAGGTCGGGCGCGGCCCGCAGCTCGACGAGGCCGCGCTGCTCGCGGCGCTCGCGAGCGGCCGGCTCGACAGCGCGATCCTCGACGTGACGGACCCCGAGCCGTTGCCGGCCGGCCACCCGTTCTGGACGCACGCGCGTATCCGGATCACGCCGCACATCGCGAGCGCGACGCGGCCCGATACCGCGGTCGACGCCGTGCTCGCGAACCTCGCGCGCCACCGCGCGGGCCAGCCGATGATCGGCGTCGTCGATCGCGCGCGCGGCTACTGACGCGCGCGCCCGGCCCGGCGGGGCGCGCAGCAGAAAATGCCGAAGCGTCCGGTGCAAACACCGTTTTCATACGTTTCAGGGCGCAAATTGAAGACACGTGCGGATTTCTCGCCCGGTAGCATGAACTCACGCTGACACCCGACGAGAGTCCCTCCCCGCCATGAACCAAGCCGCGCTGATCGAAGCCGATCGTCAACACCTGATCCACCCCGTCGTCAATTACCGCGTGCACGAGGCGCGCGGCGTCACCGTGCTCGACTCCGCGAGCGGCGTGTTCCTGCGCGACGCCGACGGCCATACGCTGCTCGATGCGTTCTCGGGCCTGTGGTGCGTCAACGTCGGCTACGGTCGCGACAGCATCGTGAAGGCCGCCGCCGACCAGATGGCGAAGCTGCCCTACGCGACCGGCTATTTCCATTTCGGCTCGCAGCCGGCGATCGAACTTGCCGAGCGGCTCGCCGCGCTCGCGCCGCCTTCGCTGAACCGCGTGTACTTCACGCTCGGCGGCTCGGACGCGGTCGACTCCGCGGTGCGCTTCATCACGCACTATTTCAACGCGACCGGCCGCCCGTCGAAGAAGCACATGATCGCGCTCGAACGCGGCTATCACGGCTCGTCGTCGATCGGCGCCGGCCTGACCGCGCTGCCGGCGTTCCACCGTCATTTCGACCTGCCGCGCGCGGACCAGCACCACATCCCGTCGCCCTACCCGTACCGCCATCCGCTCGGCGACGATCCGCAGGCGCTGATCGCCGCGTCGGTCGCCGCGCTGGAAGCGAAAGTCGCCGAACTCGGCGCGGACAACGTCGCCGCGTTCTTCTGCGAACCGGTGCAGGGTTCCGGCGGCGTGATCGTGCCGCCGGCCGGCTGGCTGAAGGCGATGCGCGACGCGTGCCGGCGCCTCGGCATCCTGTTCGTCGCCGACGAGGTGATCACCGGCTTCGGCCGCACGGGCCCGCTGTTCGCGTGCGAGACCGAACAGGTCGACCCGGACCTGATGACCGTCGCGAAGGGCCTGACCGCCGGCTACGCGCCGATGGGCGCGGTGCTGATGTCCGACGAAATCTACGAAGGCATCGCGGGCAGCCGCACGGAGTCGGCCGCGGTCGGTCACGGGCATACGTATTCCGCGCATCCGGTCAGCGCGGCGATCGGCCTCGAGGTGCTGAAGCTCTATCACGAAGGCGGGCTGCTCGCGAACGGCCAGGCGCTGGCGCCGCGCTTCGCCGCGGGCCTCGATGCGCTGCGCGCGCATCCGCTCGTCGGCGACGCGCGTTCGGCCGGCCTGCTCGGCGCGCTCGAGCTGGTGGCCGACAAGGCGCACAAGACGCGCTTCGACCCGGCGCTGAACGTGCCGGACAAGATCGCGGCGGCTGCGTACGCGAACGGCGTGGTGTTTCGCGCGTTCGGCGACGGCGTGCTCGGTTTCGCGCCGGCGCTGAGCTTCACCGCGGGCGAGTTCGACCTGATGTTCGAACGCGTGCGCAAGACGCTCGACGACGTGCTGGCCGACCCGGGCGTGCAGCGCGCGCTCGACGTCGCGCACGCGCAGCCGGCCTGACGGGCCGAGGGAAAGCCGGGCTTGTGGCGGCCATCGTTCGACTCTAAAGTAACCGGACATTCCATTTTTTCCCCTCTCACGGAACCATGACGGACAGCAAGCTGGATCGCATCGACCTGCGCATCCTCTCCCAGTTGCAGAAGCGCGGCCGCATGACCAACGTCGAGCTGGCCGATGCGGTCGGGCTGTCGCCGAGCCCGTGCCTGATCCGCGTGAAGCGGCTCGAGAAGGCCGGCTACATCGGCGGCTACGGCGCGCACATCCAGCTCGAGAAGCTCGGCGACGTGCAGGTCGTGTTCACCGAGGTCACGCTGGCCGACCACCGGCGCGAGGACTTCGACCGCTTCGTCGCGGCGATCCGCAACGTCGACGAGATCGTCGAATGCCACCTCGCGAGCGGCGGCTACGACTATCTGCTGAAGTTCATCACGCGCAGCGTGAGCCATTACCAGACGATCGTCGAAGGGCTGCTCGAGCAGAACATCGGCATCGAGAAGTATTTCAGTTACGTGATCATCAAGTCGCCGTTCGTCAAACGGCACTACCCGCTCGAATCGCTGTTCGGCGAACGGCACTGACCGCGGCACGCGGCACCCTTGAACGCGGCAGCCCGCTGTCCGCGCGGGGTCGTCGCGCGCCGGCGTCGCCGCCGAACCGCCTCACCCAAGGACCTGTCATGCCGCTTACGCTGTCCCGCACCGAACTCGTTCGCACCGCCAACCTGATCGACGGCACCTGGCGCGACGCGCTCGACGGCCGTCGCTTCGACGTCACCGATCCGGCAACGCTCGACCTCGTCGCCCACGCACCCGACAGCGGCGCCGCCGACGCGCGCGCCGCGACCGACGCGGCCGCACGCGCGCTGCCCGGCTGGCGCGCGACGCCCGCGCGCGAACGCGCCGCGATCCTGCGTGCGTGGCACGCGGCGATCGTCGCGCACACCGACGATCTCGCGAAGCTGATGTCGCGCGAACAGGGCAAGCCGCTCGCCGAAGCGCGCGGCGAAGTCGCCTATGGCGCGTCGTACGTGCTGTGGTTCGCCGAGGAGGCGACGCGCACGTATGGCGACCTGATTCCGCAACAGCAGCGCGGCAAGCGGCTCAGTGCGGTGAAGGAGCCGATCGGCATCGTCGCCGCGATCACGCCGTGGAATTTCCCGCTCGCGATGATCGCGCGCAAGATCGCGCCCGCGCTCGCGGCCGGCTGCACGGTCGTCGCGAAGCCGGCGGAGGACACGCCGCTCACCGCGCTCGCGCTGGCCTTCCTCGCGCAGGAAGCCGGCGTGCCGCCCGGCGTGCTGAACCTGATCGCCGCGTCGCGCGAACGCGGCATCGACGCGGTGGCCGACTGGCTCGCCGACGGCCGCGTGCGCAAGATCACGTTCACCGGCTCGACGCCCGTCGGCAAGCTGCTCGCGCGCGAGTCGGCCGCGACGCTGAAGAAGCTGTCGCTGGAGCTCGGCGGCAATGCGCCGTTCATCGTGTTCGACGATGCCGAGCTCGACGCCGCGGTCGACGGGCTGATGGCCGCCAAGTTCCGCAACGGCGGCCAGACCTGCGTGTCGCCGAACCGCGTGTACGTGCAGGCCGGCGTCTACGAGGCCTTCGCCGCGAAGCTCGCCGCGCGCGTTGCCGCGCTGAAGGTTGCGCCTGCAACCGACCCGGCCGCGCAGATCGGCCCGATGATCAACGCGCGCGCGGTCGACAAGATCGCGCGCCACGTCGGCGACGCGATCGAGCGCGGCGCGCGCGTGCTGACGGGCGGCACGCGCCTGACCGAACTCGGGCCGCACTACTACGCGCCGACGGTGCTCGCCGACGCCACCGCCGACATGCAGCTGACCTGCGAGGAAACCTTCGGCCCGGTCGCCGCGCTGTTCCGGTTCGATACCGAGGACGAAGCCGTCGATGCCGCGAACGACACGCCGTTCGGGCTTGCCGCGTATTTCTACACGCAGGACGTGCGGCGCATCGCGCGCGTGTCGGCGCGGCTCGAAACCGGCATCGTCGGGATCAACGAAGGCGCGCTCGCGAGCGAGGCCGCGCCGTTCGGCGGCGTGAAGGAATCGGGCTACGGCCGCGAAGGCTCGCGCTACGGCCTCGACGACTACCTGTCGATCAAGTACCTGTGCCAGGGCGGGCTCGACTGATCCCGCGCCGATCGCATGCAGCCGCCCGGCGCCGCCGCGGCTGCATGCCCGTTGTGCGGTGCGCCGCTGCCGCACACGTTTGCGGCGCCGGGTGCGGCGATCGCGGCGCGAATCGGCCTCGATTTCCGGGCATACTTGCCGTTAACCCGGATTTGACCCGCGCCGCTGCAGTCGCAGCGAGCTTCCCGCACGAGCGCCAGCCATGCCTGCACCCACTTCGATCGAGAAAATTGCCGACTGGGCCGGCCGCAATTACTTGATCGTCGGCGTGCTGGGCACGCTGATGTCGCTGGCGGCGCTCGGCATCAGCGCGGCGACGCTGTGGGCCGCACGCAGCGAAGTGGTCGAACATGCGCACGAGACGTCGCGCAACGTCGCCGCCGTGCTGGTCAGCGAGATCGGGCGCACCGTCGAAACGTCCAACAATGCGCTCGTCGCACTCGCCGCCAACCTGCGCAACCCCGCGGTCGCGCGCATCGACACCGGGCTGCGTCACGACGTGCTGTTCGAGCGCACGACCGCGCAATACATGACCGGCATGGGCGTGACGAACCGCGACGGCCGGCAGATCGACGGATGCTGCGGCCCGCTCCACAACTGGGATTTCAGCGATCGCGACTACTTCAAGGTCCATCGCGATGCGCACAACGTCGGCCTCTACGTGTCCGAGGCGTATAGCGCGCGCTCGCGCGGCGGCACGAAATCCATCGCGCTGTCGCGGCGCATCGAACGGCCGGATCACACGTTCGACGGCATCGTGGTGGTCGCGATCAACCTGGCCTACTTCGATCACCTGCTGTCGCGCCTGAACGTCGGACCGCACGGCGTCAGCGCGATCCTGCGCGCGGACGGCACGATCCTCGCGAGAAACCCGCCGTTGAGCGATCAGCAGATCAGCCGGCTGCGCCGCACGAAGTCGTTCGTGCAGATGCTGAGCCGCGACTCGGGCTTCTATGCGGCGCGCTCGAGCATCGACGGCGTCGCGCGGCTTTATACGTACCAGCACGTGCCCGGCACGCCGTTGATCGCGGTCGTCGCCCCGGCCGAGGGCGACGTGCTGGCCGGCATCACGCGCCTGACGTGGACGGTCGGCGTGTCGGCGTCCGTCATCGGCGCGCTGTTCTGCGCGGTGGTGTGGCTGCTCGCGTTCGCGCTGCGCGACAACCTGCGCAAGCAGACGCTGCTCACGGACCAGACGCGCACCGATCCGCTGACGGGCCTGCACAACCGCCGCGCGCTCGATGCCGCGCTCGCCGACGAATGGGCGCGGCTGCAGCGCGGCAGCGGCGGCAGCCTGTCGGTGCTGTTCATCGACGCCGACCACTTCAAGCAGTACAACGACCGCTACGGCCATGCGCAAGGCGACACGGCGCTGCGCTTTCTCGCCGAATGCATCCGCGCGAACGTGCGGCGGCGCGGCGACATCGCTGCACGCTACGGCGGCGAGGAATTCGTCGCGGTGCTGCCCGATACGGACGAACGCGGCGCCGCGGAAGTCGCGGAAGCGATCCGGTGCGCGGTCGAACACAGCCGGCTCGACGGCTTCGATGCAACGATTCCGCCGTTCACGGTCAGCATCGGCTGCGCGACCGGCCATCGCGCGCACCCGCGGACCGTGCATGCGCTGTCGCATCAGGCGGACCTCGCGCTCTACGCGGCCAAGCGGCACGGCAGAAACCGCGTGTGCCGCGCCGACGCGGAACCGGCCGCCGAGGCGGCGTGATCGCGCCGGTTATCGTCGTCGTTCTGGGGAACACCAGTGCGGCCGGACGCACGCATGGCCGGCGCGTTACGATGCGCTGCCGATGGCCCGCTCGCCTCGACCACAACGTTCAGCATCCCAAATTCACCAAATAGTGAGCATTCGCGCGCTTCGACCGCGCCGCGCAACAAAACCTTAACGGCTGCGTCACGATCGCCCACGACAATCCGCCATCTTCAACACACCGGATGGAGTTTTGCATGTTTGCGTCACGAAGCCGTTTCCCGCTGCACGTCGCAGCGCTGTCGAGTGCGATCGTTCTCGCCGCGTGCGGCGGCGGCGACGATGTCGCGTCGACCACCTCGACCAGCGCGGCCATGCCGGCGCCGCCGGCCGACCCCGGCTTCGTCGACAGCGCACCCGTGCCGAGCGTGCCGGCCTTCGTCGACAACATCGCGACCAACCAGCGCGGCGACGCGCGCTATGCGACGCTGTCGACCAACGCCGCGGTGCGCGTGGTGAGCCGCTTCCTCGACCTGTGGCAGCCGTCGACGATGCTCGTCGACGCGGGCGTGACCGCGGCCGCGAACGGCGCGTTCCCGGCGATCTCGCCGTCGACCTGCTCGGGCCTGCCCGGCAGCGGTACGCCGTGCGGCACGATCCTGAACGACACGGTGCTGGCGGCCAATGTTCAATACGTGATCAACGCAACGACCGCGCGCACGCAACAGCAGGCCGATGCCGCCTACTTCGACGACCGCCGCGGCAAGGGCTACAGCGTGACCGACGGCATGGGCCCGCTCACCGGCGCGTGGCGCACGGCCGCGCAGCAGACGACCAGCATCACCAGCGTGCCCGCCGACGCCACCACGGTGCTGTACAACGACAGCGGCAACAACGTCGGCGTCGGCAGCAGCGCCAACGCGAACTTCGGGAAAGTCGTCGACCTGCTCAACGAAATGGGCAACAACGCGTCGACCGAACCGTCGAAGCGCTTCTACAAGTACGCACGGCCGTACCGCTGGAGCGCGAGCGTGGTCGTCGCGCCGACGCTCGTGCCGGCGGAAAGCACCACGCCCGCGACCGACGGCGGCTTCATCAGCGGCCACACGGCCGAAGCGATGCGCGACGCGATGACGATGGCGTGGCTCGTGCCGGAGCGCTTCCAGGAGATGGTCAGCCGCGGCCTCGAACTGGGCGAGAACCGGATCCTCGCCGGCATGCACTCGCCGCTCGACGTGATCGGCGGCCGCATGCTCGCGCTGGCCGTCAGCGCGGCGAACCTCACCGCGTACGCGAGCGACGCGCAGGCCGCGTACGGTCAGGCTCACCAGGCGCTTCAGCAACTCACGGGGACGACCGGCACGACCTTCGCCGCGTTCGCGCATTCGGGCACGACGGCCACCGACCGGTTCGCCGATTACGCGACCAACAAGGCCGCTTTCACGCGCCGCATGACGTTCGGCTTCGGCGCGATCGAATCGACCGATGCACCGCCCGTCGTGCCGAAGGGCGCGGAGGTGCTGCTGCAGACGCGCTTCCCGTACCTGAGCGCCGACCAGCGGCGCGTCGTGCTGAAGACCACCGAAGTGCAGTCCGGCTATCCGGTGATGGATGATGCGGAAGGCTGGGGCCGCCTGAACCTGTTCGCCGCGGGCGACGGCTACGGCGCGTTCAACGGCAACGTGATCGTGTCGATGGATGCATCGCAGGGCGGGTTCAATACGGCCGACCAGTGGCGCAACGACATCGCGGGCGCGGGCAAGCTGACGCTGCAAGGCACCGGCACGCTGACGCTGGCGGGCGACAACCGCTATACGGGCGGCACGCAGGTCAGCGGCGGCACGCTCGCCGCGGCATCGGCAAGCGCGTTCGGCACCGGCGACGTGTACGTCGGCGCCGGCGGCAGCGTGAAGATCGCGGCCAGCGCACCCGTCACGATCGCGACGCGCTACACCCAGCTCGACAACACGACGCTCGAACTCGACATCGACGGCAACGGCGGCGGCCGCCTGCGCGTGGGCGGCCCGCTCACCGTCGCCGGCGGCACGCTGCACGTGAAGTTCGTGAACGGCTACGCGCCGAAGGCCGGCGACACGATCGCGCTGATCGACGGCGCGGCGGCTTCCGCGAAGTTCTCGACGGTGACGGTCGACGGGTTCAAGGCGACGCCGGTTTATACGGCGACGGGGGTGTCGGTCAGGTTGTCGGCGTCGTAACCGGCAGCGGCCGTCGGGTCACGCCGGGCGCACCGCGTAGCCTGTTTGCGTCGATCACTCACGCGTTCCAGTTCGATTCGGTTTGCCGTCGGCCGTCCCGTCGGCGGCAAACCGCCATTCTGCTTCGAAGGTCTCGTTTCTCGGTCGTCATGGTCCGACTGCATGTGTCCAACCGGACACTCCGCATGAGCTTTCGCACAGATAATGACAAATTTCACATACTTTTCGCGCAGCAGATTCGCTAGGATCATTTCCCTGCTTTTCCGATTCATATTTTCTCGCAGGGAATGGCGAAAAATGAAGAAACCTATCCGACACGCAATCACGGCATTTGCGCTTTTGACAAGCGCACAGTTTTCGAACGCGCAAGCCATTGCGGCTGACACGCCGCAATCCAATGGCGCGCTGCCCGTGACGCTACCTCAACCGGATTACACTTCGCAGCGCGTGAAAGTCGGTTTGTCGAGCGCAGAAACGACGCTCGTTCTTCCGTGGTTCGTGGAGGAGCTGATCGCGACAGCCAACACCAGCCATTCACTGGACGAAGCAGCCAGGGATTATGCAGGGCGTTTAAAGCGTGGTCTTTAATCAATAGTCCGTTACCAAACCTGACGGTAACCAGACGCCAGAACGCCCGCTGCGCCGCATCGGGCATTTTCCGTTTCAGTGCGTACGACGGACATCCGTCATATTTTGAATTGCCGACGGAGGCTATATGCCATTAACCGTCGGCATGCTTGCCCGGCGTCGATGCCGGCACCTTTTCATCAGGAGGGAGTGCATGAACCGCATACCGGACGAATCGACCGCGTTCCGGATCGGTGCTCGTCGCGTTCGAACGATGCAGCTGGACGGCGGCATCCTGGCCGCACAGGTGGGTAGCGAACCGCCCGCGGTCATCGTACTGAACGGCGGACAAGCCTTCGTCTCGAAGACGACCTCGCGCCGGCTGCGGCGCGACCTGCTCCGCGTCGCCGGTATCTTGCCGCCCGACACGCCATTCGTCCTGCTCGGGTATCCTGACAAGCCCGGTGCGCAATACCGAATCGCCGACATCGCCGAGCATCTCGCGCGCGGCATCGCCGCGCATTGGCAGTGCACGACGCTCATCGGCATCTCGTTCGGCGGCGTCGTGGCGGCGCGCCTCGCGGCCGCCCACCCGGAACGCGTCTCGCGACTCGGGCTGGTGTCGAGCGCGCATCGTCTTGCCCCGAACGGCTGCCGGCTCATCGAGCAGCAAATCGTGCATACGACCCGCTCCGATTTCGTCCGTCTGCTCGAAACGATGTCCGGATGCTTCCGCGCCAGCTGGCGCAACATGCTCCTGCGCGCGGCGCTGTTCAGTCGACGCCGCCACGTCGCGTCATCGGTCAACGAACGACACGTCATTGTCCGCACCCTGCGCGCCTTGCGTGACGATGCACGCGACGATACGCCGTGGCCGCGGCGGATCCGCGCGGATACGTTGATCGTCGGCGGCGCCGACGACCCGATCTTCGCCGAGGCGGCGCTCGAAACTTCCGCGTGGGTGCCGTCGGTGACGCATCATGCGCTGCCAGGCGAAGGGCACATGGTGATGATCGAGCGCAGGAAGCAGGTTGCGCGACTCGTTCGGAACTGGCTCGCCGCGCGATCCTGATGTTCGCGTCCGAATAGACGCCTGCACACGATGATCCCTGAGATGTGGCGCACGACGCGGCCGCACCAGGTACGAAATATGCGCACATCCCGGATTGCCGGTTGCCCGGCAGATATTGCAACGCAGGCAACCGGCATCATGACCCACAACTACAGGAGAAAAGTAATGACCCTGCTTATCTACCTGCTCGGATGGATCGTTTTCATCGCCGGCGTGGCATGGGGCCTGATGACGCTGCATGTGTCGCAGCACATCATCGAGATCGTCGCCGTCATTCTGTTCGGCATCGCGGTGATCACGGGCGCGACGCGCGCGCGCCATCGCGACCGGACGTAGTCGCGGAACGGGCGCCGGATTTCGCTGCATTCAGGCGTCGCGCAGGTCAACGGCCCGTCGCCGGACGCCCGCGCGGGTTATCCGTACCACCCGCGGCGGCGCGTCGTGCCGGCGCCGCCGCGAGCGTGCGTCGATTTCATCGAGGCGCAGGCGCGGTAGAACGCCGCCTCAGCGCCGGTTCGAGCGCGACACCACGTCGATCCACACGGCCAGCACCAGCACCGCGCCCTTGACGATCATCTGCCAGTACGCGTCGACGTCGAGCATCGACATCCCGTTGTCGAGGCTCGCCATCACGAGCGCGCCGATCAGCGCGCCGTAGACGGTGCCCGACCCGCCGCGCATCGACGTGCCGCCGATGAAGCACGCGGCGATCGCGTCGAGTTCGCCCATCGTGCCGGCCGACGGCGAGCCGGCCGCGAGCCGCGCGGTGTTGACGATGCCCGCGAACGCGCACATCAGCCCCATCAGCGCGAAGATCGCGAGCTTCACGCGATCGGTGTCGACGCCCGACAGCCGCGTCGCCTCCAGGTTCGAACCCACTGCATAGATGCGCCGGCCGAACACGGTCTGCGTCGCGATCCACGAGAACGCGCCGAGCAGCGCGAGCAGCAGCAGCACGGGCACCGGAATGCCGCCGTAGCGGTCGAGCGTCGCGACGAACGCGAACAGCACGGCCCCGGCGCCGACGACCTTCGCGACGTCCTGCCACAGCGGCGCGACGGCGAGCCGGTAGCGGTGCCGCGTGGCGCGCTGCCGCAGCACCAGCAGCGCGACGAGCGCGAACAGCAGCACCGCGAGGCCGTCGCCGGCCGCGCGCGGCAGATAGCCCTGGCCGATGAACACGAAGCCGTCGGACACCGGCGCGATCGTCGAGCCGCCCGTCACGCCGAGCAGGATCCCGCGGAACGCGAGCATCCCGCCCAGCCCGACGATGAACGACGGCACGCGCCGGTAGGTCGACCACCAGCCGTTGAACAGCCCGACCAGCACGCCGAGCGCGAGCACCGCCGGCACCGTCACGGCGACCGGCCAGTGCCGATTGACGTCGAGGATCGCCGCGACACCGCCGAGCAGCCCGAGCAGCGAGCCGACCGACAGGTCGATCTCGCCCGCGATGATCACGAACACCATGCCGCACGCGAGCATCCCGGTGATCGACATCTGCCGCAGCAGGTTCGACACGTTGCGCGGCGTGACGAACGCGCCGTCGGTCAGCACCGAGAAGAACACCCAGATCGCCGCGACCGCGAACAGCAGCGCGAGGACCTTGTAGCGCACGAACACCTGGCGCAGCGGACGGCCGTGCGTGCGACGCGCGTCGGCGCCCGGCGGCACGGCGGGAGAAGAAGAAAGTTCGGTATTCATGGTGCACTCGCTGCAATGGGTTCGGACGGCTGCCGCGCGGATTTCAGCGCGGCGCCGAGGATCTGTTCCTGCGTGAGACCGTCGTTGACGAAATCGCCGCGCAGCTCGCCTTCGCCGATCACCAGCACACGATCGGCGAGCCCGAGCACTTCCGGCAGTTCCGACGACACGACGATCAGCGCGACGCCGCGTTTCGCGAGCGCGAAGATCAGCCGGTAGATCTCGGCCTTCGCGCCGACGTCGACGCCGCGCGTCGGTTCGTCGAGGATCAGCACCTGCGGGTCGGCCAGCAGCATCCGCGCGAGCACGGCCTTCTGCTGGTTGCCGCCGGACAGGCTCGCGATCGGCAGGAACGGGTGCGCCGCGCGCACCGACAGCCGCTGCATCTCGGTGCGGATCGCATCGAGTTCGGCGGCCGCGTCGATCCTCCCGCGCGCGGCGAAACGGCGCAGCACCGACAGCGTGATGTTGTGGCCGACCCCGAGCTGCGGCACGATCCCGTGGCGCTTGCGATCCTCCGGCACCATCGCGATGCCCGCACGGATCGCGTCGGCCGGCGAGCGGATCGCGAGCGGCTGGCCGTTCATCCGCACGGTCGCCGCGCTCGCGCCCGGATACGCGCCGAAGATCGCCTGCATCAACTCGGTGCGGCCCGCGCCGACGAGCCCGGCGACGCCGAGGATCTCGCCGCGCCGCACGCTGAACGACACGTCGTCCACGCGCTTACGGCGCGGGTTCGCCACGTCGTGACAGGTCACGTTGCGTGCCTCCAGCACGACGTCGCCGATCTCGTGCGGCTCGCGCGGATACAGGTTCCGGATCTCGCGGCCGACCATCATCGCGATGATCCGGTCGGTGGTCAGCGCGCGCATCGGCTCGGTCGCGACATGGCGGCCGTCGCGGATCACGGTCACGGTGTCGCACACTGCGTCGACTTCGTCGAGCTTGTGCGAGATGTATACGCACGCGACGCCGCGGCGCTTCAGGTCGCGCACGATGTCGAGCAGGATGCGCGTCTCGGCGGCACTCAGCGACGACGACGGCTCGTCGAGGATCAGCAGCTTCGCGCGCTTGTTCAGCGCCTTCGCGATCTCGATCAGCTGCTGATGGCCGCCGCCGTAGTTCATCACCGGCTGCGCGACGTTGATTGCGTCGATCCGCAGCTCGCGCAGCAGCGCTTCCGAACGCCGCACCATCTCCGCATAGTGCATGCGCCCGCCGGGCAGCGTGATCTCGTTGCCGAGGAAGATGTTCTCGGCGACCGACAGCTCGGGCACCAGCATCAGTTCCTGGTGGATGATCACGATGCCCGCGCGTTCGGTGTCACGCACGCCGGACGCCGCGAGCGGCGCGCCTTCCCAGCGGATCTCGCCGTCCCACGTGCCGTGCGGGTAGACGCCCGACAGCACTTTCATCAGCGTCGACTTGCCGGCGCCGTTCTCGCCGCACAGGCCGACGCACTCGCCGGGGCGCACGGTCAGGTCGATGCCGTCGAGCGCCTTCACGCCGTCGAATGCCTTGACGATGCCGCGCATCGTCAGCAAGGGTTCGGTCATACGTTCATTGCCTCGCAGTGCGCACGCGGCCAGCGAGGTGCGGCCGCGTGCGTCATGCCCATCGAGCGGTTACTGGCTCGCGAGCTGGGCCTGGGTGTAGAAGCCGTCCTTCACGACGACGTCGACGTTGCGTTTGGTCAGGAGCGTCGGCTGCAGCAGCACCGTGTCGACCTTCTTCTTGCCGTTGTCGTATTGCGCGTTGAACGCGGGCTTCGTACCCTTCGCGAGATCGACCGCGAGCTTCGCGGCTTCGCTCGCGATCAGGTTCAGCGGCTTGTAGACGGTCATCGTCTGCGTGCCGGCGATCACGCGCTTGACGGCCGCGAGGTCCGCATCCTGCCCGGACACCGGCACCTTGCCGGCCAGATGCTGCGCGGCGAGCGCCTGGATCGCGCCACCCGCGGTGCCGTCGTTCGACGCGACGATCGCGTCGATCTTGTTGTTGTTCGCGGTCAGCGCGTCCTCGACGATCCGCAGCGCGGTCGATGCGCTCCACTCCGGCACCCACTGCTGGCCGACGACCTTGATGTCGCCGCGCTCGATCGCCGGCTTCAGCACCTTCAGCTGGCCCTCACGCAGCATCTTCGCGTTGTTGTCGGTCGGCGCGCCGCCGAGCAGGAAATAATTGCCCTTCGGTTTCGCGTCGAACACGCCCTGCGCCTGCAGTTCGCCGACCTTCTGGTTGTCGAACGAGATGTACGCGTCGACGTCCGCGTCGAGGATCAGGCGGTCGTACGACACGACCTTGATGCCGGCCTTGCGCGCTTCGGCGACGACGTTGCCGAGCGTCTTCGAATTGAACGGCACGATCACGATCACGTCGACGCCGCGCGAGATCAGGTTCTCGATCTGCGAGATCTGCCGCGCCTCGCTCGCGTCGGCCGACTGTACGGATACCTTGGCGCCGAGCTTCGTCGCGGCCGCGACGAAATAATCGCGATCGCGCGACCAGCGCTCGACGCGCAGGTCGTCGATGCAGAAGCCGATCTCGGGCTTGTCCTTGCTCGCATGCGCGAGCGGCGCGCCCAGCGCGAACATCGCCAGCGCAGCGGCGCCGGCAAGCGAACTCAATACGGTACGACGCGTCACGGATTTCATTGTCTCCACTCCTTGTTATCGAACTTGTCGAACTACCTCACGAACATCGGGCGGGCGCATGAGTGCGCCGCCCGCATCGAGTCCTCGCAACGCGCGGCATCGTGCGATGCGAACCGCGCGCGCCATCCGCGCGTCACGCGCCCATTGCAAACACCGGTTCGAGCGCGCGGTACAGCGCGCGAAACGTCGGCCGCCGCATGTCGCGATACCACGCGTGCCGCGCGAGATCGGGCTCGCGCACCGCGACGACCGGCGGTTGCGGGCACACGTCGCCGAGCGGCGTATCCGGTTCGAGCGCGAGGCGAGCAAGGCGCGCGGCACCGAGCGCCGGACCGACCTCGCCACCCGCGCGCAGCGTCAGCGCGCGTCCGCTCAGGTCGGCGAGCATCTGCGTCCAGTAAGCGCTGCGCGAGCCGCCGCCGATCACCGTGATGCCGGCGGGCTCGAGCCCGGCCGCATGCAGCGCGTCGATGCCGTCGAGCAGCGCGAAGCCGACGCCTTCGAGCGTCGCGTTCGCGAGATCCGCGCGCTGTGTATCGGGCGTCAGCCCATAGAAGACGCCCTTCGCATTCACGTCGTTGTACGGCGTGCGCTCGCCGCTCAGGTAAGGCAGGAACCACGGGCGGGTCGCGCGCGCGTTCGCCTCGGCATCGGCGAGCAGCGCCGCGACGCCGTCGTAACCGGTCAGTTGCGCGGTGAAGTCGACGCAACCGGCCGCGTTCAGCATCACCGACATCAGGTGCCACGTATCGGGCAACGCGTGACAGAAGCTGTGGACCGCCGATTCGGGGTTGGCGCGAAACCCGTCCGACACCGCGAAATACACGCCCGACGTGCCGAGCGACAGCAGTGCATCGCCTGGCCGCACGATCCCCACCCCGACCGCGCCGGCCGCGTTGTCGCCACCGCCGGCCACCACCGGGATCTCGCGCAGCCCGAGTGCGCGCGCGACGGCCGGCAGCAGCGTGCCCGTCACGCGGTTGCCCTCGAACACCGCCGGCATCTGTGCGCGCGACAGCCCGCACGCGGCGAGCAGCGTGTCGTCGTAGTCGCGCTTCGCGACGTCGAGCCACAGCGTGCCGGCGGCATCCGACGGGTCGGTTGCGAACGCACCGGTCAGCCGGTAGCGCAGATAGTCCTTCGGCAGCAGCACGTGCGCGATGCGTGCGAACACATCGGGCTCGTGCCGGCGCACCCACAGCAGCTTCGGTGCGGTGAAGCCCGGCATCGCGACGTTGCCTGCCACCGTGCGCAGCGCGGGCGCGAGCCGCTCGAGTTCCGCGCACTCCGCATCCGCACGGCCGTCGTTCCACAGGATCGCGGGGCGCAGTACGTCGCCATGCGCGTCGAGCAGCGTCGCGCCGTGCATCTGGCCGGTGAGCCCGAGTGCGGCGATGTCGCGCGGATCGATGCCGCCTGCGCGGGCGTCGGCGACGACCGCGGCGAGCGCGCCGCAGGCGGCGTCCCACCAGTCGTGCGGCGCCTGTTCCGACCAGCGCGGCCGCGGCCGGCTCACCGTCAACGGGTGGCTCGCGCTCGCCCGCACCGCACCGTCGCGATCGAGCAGCACCGCCTTCACGCCCGACGTGCCGAGATCGAGTCCGAGATACATGGCGTCAGCGCAGCCCGTAGATGGCCTGGTTCACGATGTTCTCGAGCCGCTCCTGCGCGCCGCTCGCGTGCCGCGGGTCCACGCCGCGCGCGAGCGCGTCGTCCGCGAGCGACTGCAGCGTGTAGCCGCCCGACAGGATCTTGCGGCCGAACGCGTCGTCCCACTGCGCGTAGCGCTGCCGGCGCAGCGCGTCGAGCCGGTCGTTCTCGACCAGCACCGCCGCGCGCTCGAGCGCGAGCGCGAGCACGTCGATCGCGCCGACATGGCCGTAGAACAGGTCTTCCGGATCGACGCTCTGGCGCCGCACCTTCGCGTCGAAGTTCATCCCGCCGGTCGTGAAGCCGCCGTGGCGCAGGATCTCGTAGAACGCGAGCGTCAGCTCCTCGACGCTGTTCGGGAACTGGTCGGTGTCCCAGCCGTTCTGCGGATCGCCACGGTTCGCGTCGACGCTGCCGAACACGCCAAGCGCGAACGCGTTCGCGATCTCGTGATGGAACGAATGACCGGCGAGCGTCGCGTGGTTCGCCTCGATGTTCACGCGGATCTCGTTCTGCAGTCCATACTGCACGAGAAAGCCGTGCACGGTCGCGACGTCGTAGTCGTACTGGTGCTTGGTCGGCTCCTGCGGCTTCGGCTCGATCAGCAGCGCGCCCGTGAAGCCGATCCGGTGCTTGTGCTCGACCACCATCGACAGGAAGCGCGCGAACTGCTCGCGCTCGCGCTTCAGGTCGGTATTGAGCAGCGTCTCGTAGCCTTCCCGGCCGCCCCACAGCACGTAGTTCTCGCCGCCGAGCCGGTGCGTCGCGTCGAGCGCATGGCACACCTGCGTCGCGGCCCACGCGAATACGTCCGGGTTCGGGTTCGTCGCGGCGCCCGCCGCGAAGCGCGGGTGCGAGAACAGGTTCGCGGTGCCCCACAGCAGCCGCACGCCGCTCGCCTGCTGGCGCTCGCCGAGATAGTCGACCATCCGCGCGAAATTGGCCGCGTATTCGCGCAGGGTGTCGCCTTCCGGCGCGACGTCGGTGTCGTGGAACGTATAGAAAGGCGTGCCGAGCTTCGTGAAGAACTCGAATGCCGCGTCCGCCTTCATGCGCGCACGTTCGAGCGCGTCGCCCGGCTGCTGCCACGGCCGCCGGAACGCGCCCTGCCCGAAGATGTCGTGCCCCGGCCACACGAACGTATGCCAGTAGCAGACGGCAATCCGCAGATGCTCGGCGAGCGTCTTGCCGAGCACGCGCTTCTCGGCGTCGTAATGGTGGTAAGCCAGCGGGTTGTCCGACTGCGGGCCTTCGTAGCGAATCGCGGGAATGTGTTCGAAATACGACATGGCGTCTCCGTGCAGGGTCTTGTTGCGGCGCAACGCGCGTCGTGACGACGACGCACGCGGCCGAATCCGGTTGGCTGGATCGTGCCCGCGCGCCTGCCGGCCGGCAATTGCGAAATTGCGCAGCATGCTTAACGTTTCTTGCCAGCCGCTGCACGCGGTGCGCGTTCCGGCCTACAATCGCCGGACACCAGAGCATCGCGCGGCACCGTCCGCGCGCCCCGGAGACAACGGCGGGACGTCCGAGCGACGCCCGCCCCGAGACCGACATGACCCGCGCCTCTTCCGCCCAGACACCGCACCGCATCGCGCTGCTGTTCAACGCGAACAAGGTCTACGACCGCGAGATCATCAGCGGCATCGGCCAGTACCTGCACACGACGCGCGTCGTGTGGGACCTGTTCCTCGAGGACGACTTCCGCTGCCGGCTCGCCGGCATCGAACGCTTCGACGGCGACGGCATCATCGCGGACTTCGACGATCCGGCCGTCGCCGACGCGCTCGCCGGCTCGCCGCTGCCGATCGTCGCGGTCGGCTCGTCGTACGAGGATCCCGCGCAGTATCCGCACGGCGTCCCATATATTGCGACCGACAACCCGAAGCTCGTGTCGCTCGCGTATACGCACCTGATCGGCGCGGGGCTCGCGCATTTCGCGATGTACAGCCTGCCGGTCGCGCAGGAGAACCGCTGGGCGCAGCAGCGCGAGCTCGCGTTCGATCGCCTCGCGCGCGCGGACGGGCTCGACGCGCCGATCTACCGCGGCCTGTCGACGAGCGCGTCGGGCTGGAATCACGCGATCGAGCAGCTGATCGGCTGGCTGCATGCGCTGCCGAAGCCCGTCGGCGTGATCGCGGTCACCGATGCGCGCGCGCGGCATCTGCTGCAGGCGTGCCTGATCGCCGGCATCGCGGTGCCGGAACAGGTCGCGATCATCGGCATCGACAACGATCCGCTCACGCGCACGCTGACGCGCATTCCGCTGTCGTCGGTGATCCAGGGCACCGAGGAAATGGGCCGCACCGCCGCGCACCTGCTGCACCGGATGCTGCGCGGCGCGCGTTTTCCCGGACAGCGCATCCTCGTGCCGCCGGTCGGCATCAACGTGCTGGAATCGACGCGCCACCAGCCGCTCGCGAGCCCGCACGTGATGCGCGCGCGGCATTTCATCCGGCAGTACGCGTGCCAGGGGATCAAGACCGAACAGGTCGCCGACTATGTCGGCGTGTCGCGCTCGCTGCTCGAAGAACACTTCCGGCGGGAACTGCAGCGCACCGTGCACCAGGAAATCCTGCGTCACAAGCTCGAGGCCGCGCAGGCCCTGCTCGCGAGCCGCAACGCGTCGAGCGCGGAAGTCGCGATCCGCTGCGGCTTCACGTCGTTGCAATACATGTACGCGGTATTCCGCCGCGAACTCGGCTGCACCCCGCGCGAATACCAGGAGCGCACCGCGCCCGCCCACTGAATTCACCGCTCACGAGCGAACCCACTCATGCATATCGACACCGACTCTCCCCGCCCCGCATCCGACATCGGCCCCATTCCGTCCGAACCGTGGGGCACGCTGCCCGGCGGCGATGCGGTGCGGCGCTACACGCTGCGCAATGCGCACGGGATGCGCGTCGTCGTCAGCGATCTCGGCGCGACCGTCGTGTCGTGGCTCGCCCCTGACCGCACCGGGCGCTTCGCCGATATCGTGCTGGCGCACGACACGCCGGCCGACTACGTCGAATCGGGCGCCTACCTCGGCGCGACGGTCGGCCGCTGGGCGAACCGGATCGCGAATGCGCGCTTCGCGCTCGACGGCGTCGACCACACGCTCGACCGCAACGAGAACGGCAACCTGCTGCACGGCGGCGCGAGCGGCTTTCACCGCGCGCGTTGGGACGTGGTCGACGACCGTGGCGGGCTGACACTGCGGCTCGATTCGCCGGAAGGCGATGCGGGATTTCCGGGTAACGTGACGGTGCAGGTGCGTTACACGCTCGACGACGACGGCACGCTGACGATCGACTACGCGGGCGTGACCGATGCGCCGACGCCGCTGAACCTGACCAATCACAGCTACTTCAACCTGAGCGGGCGCGCGGGCAGCGACGTGCGCGGCCATCTGCTGCAGATCGACGCCGACGCGTTCGTCGAAGTGGACGATGCGCTGATCCCGACCGGCACCGCCGACGTGACGGGGAGCGCGTTCGATTTCCGGCAGAGCGCGCCGCTCGGCGCGCGCCTCGACTGGCCGCATGCGCAGCTCGCGCGCGGGCGCGGCTTCGACCATTGTTATGTGCTGCGCGAGCCTGGGCGCGGCGTGCGGCCCGTCGCATCGATCTACGATCCGGAAAGCGGTCGCGAACTCGCCGTGTCGACTGATCAGCGCGGGCTGCAGCTGTATACGGGCAACTATCTGGACGGTGTGCGCGTGAGCGGCGGGTCTTGCGTACGACATGCGGCGCTGTGCGTCGAAGCCGGGTTCTTTCCGAACCAGGTCAACATGGACGCGTTGCGTGACGAAACCATCCTTCATCCGGGCCGGACCTATCGCCAGACGACGCGGTATCGAGTCGGCATTCGCGGGTAGCGGTAGCGGACACGTCGGGCCGGATCGCATAACGCGCCAGTCCGCAAACCGCTGTGCATACCCGTCGGCATGCCCGCTCCGAAACCACCGGGTCAATCACGTCAACCGGGATACCGAATCCGTCCAGGCAGCGGCCGCCCAACGTTTATCGTTTATCCGCCGCGATGCGGTCCCATGAGGATCCGGATCTGTCGCTGAACATGGCGCGAGACGCGCCGGGCTGGCGCGCCGCGCGAAAGCATCGCCAGCACGCAAACCTGTGTCAGACTCCCATGTGCGATCGAGCGTCCGTGCGCAATCGGCCGGCGCCGGATTTCATTCAACTCTTGCGGGTTCCTTACGGATGTCTGAAGAATACGAAGTTCATGGCCCTCACGACCATGCGGTGGAACATCACGCGGCTCACGGCGGCGATCAAGGTACGTCGCGCATCGCCGTGCTGACGGCCGTGCTTGCCTGCTTCGGTGCGATATCGGCCTACCAGAGCGGTGCCGACGAAAGCCTCGCGCTGCTCTACAAGAATGACGCCGCGATCCGGAAAACGGAGGCTGCGAACCAGTGGGCCTACTATCAGGCGAAGGGCAACAAGCAGAACCTCGCCGAACTCGGCGCGGCGTTGAGCCCGGATGCGTCGTCGCAGCGGAAGCGGTTCGAGGCGGATGCCGCACGATACCGCGCCGACAAGGAACCGATCCGGGCACATGCCGAGGCGCTCGAAAAGGAAGTCGAGAAGAACAACGCGGCCAGCGAGGCGCGGATGCACCGGCACCATCGGTGGTCGCAGGCGACGACCGTCATCCAGATCTCGATCGCACTGGCGGCGATCACGATCCTCACGCGCCGTTCGTGGATGCAGGGTCTGTCGATCGGCGTGGCCGCGATCGGCATCGTGATCGCGGGGTTGGCGTTCTTCGGGGTTTGATTGACGGCGAGGTCGTCGCGGTCTGGTCGTTTCGACCGTGTCGTGTTGTATACGTGAAGCCACGCGCGCATCGGGCCCAACGTGCTCCCGGCGCGGCGATCATCGCCGTGGTCAGCCTGGCTTCATGCATTCAGACGGCTCAGGATTTGCTATGAACGGCACTTGAGCAGAAGCATAACGCTGCAACGGGCGGCAATTCGATCTCCCCGTCTCACCCTCACCGTCTACACGCCCATCGCCAGATAGTAGGCAACGCACGCGTTCTTTGCGTTGGCATCGGCGGCTGCGCTACGCTCGATCCGGCCTCGTATCGAGGCTGGAATTTAAGCGCTTAAACCAGCGAAGCCCGCGATCCTGCGATCGATCGACCGGCGCGCGCTGTTCAGTCTAGCCAACCCTTAATAACCCGCCACCAGATTTTCGTGGACGACCAGGCGAAGCACCGCGCGCACCCGCTCGACCATGCGTCCGGCCTGGATTGCCGGGTTCACGTCATTCCAATAGCGCAGCGAGAGAACCCGGTGTCCTTCCACGCCGCCGAGCCAGTCCAATTCCTCGACGTTTCCGGACCATATCAGCAGGCGCGCGCTACGCGGCATGAGCCGAAGTGCCGGTAAAACATGCGGGCTGCCCGGCATGTCGCTCGCCATCGATTCGCACCATGCGTGATGCGCGGCTACCGAATCCGCGATCCGCAGGACCGCCACCTCGGGTATGCCGCCGATGCGCTGCTCCAGCATCTCGACGGCTTTCGGCGGTACGTGCCCGTCGACGACGACACAGACATGCGTCGATCCGGTCCCGCTCGACACCCAGTCGTAGAATGCCCGCGTGCGACCGGCGTCGCTCATCGCCCGCTCCGCTCACATCCGCTTCCCGCCAGCTCGCAGGCCAGACTGCCGACGATCGGCACGAAGCCGGCCAGCAGGTCCGCGCTCGGCATCTCATCGAGCAGCACGACCGACCCGACAAGTCCCGTGATCGGCACGCCGAACGTTGCCAGCGACATCGTGACTGGCGGAATGCGCCGCTCGACTTCCGCCGAAATCACAAAGCAGATGCAGGTGGCCACCGCCCCGATAAACACGACGAGCAACGCTAGCGAAGGCGTCGGCCACGAGCCGCACGTCGGCACCCGTCATTCTGGATAACTGGATATTGCCGACGCGGTCATACACAGCATCCGAATACTTGACCCGATTCTCCTGCATCAGCACACTCTTCATTCCGAGATGCGCGGCAACGGCGGACACCTGGCGCGTCTGGTTCGACTGGATGCCGCCGATCGACACGAGCGTGTCACACCCTTGCGCAAGCGCTTCGGAAATCAGGTATTCGGGCTTGCGGGTCTTGTCGCCGCCGAACGCGGGCCCGCTGTTGCAGTTCTCGCGTTTCGCGTACGGATCGACCTTGCTGCCGAGATGGGCGCTCAAACGCTTCATCGGCGGGATCGGCGTCGGGCCAAACGTGAGCGGATAGCGGGCGAAGCGTTGCAGGGTCATGGTGGAGATTCTTCTCGATATGTGGTCGGACATCGCTACGCGCTCGTCGCATCAGGTCTGAACCATCATAGAGAATCCCTCGTTCGGACGGATTGCAAAAAAAAATGCTTACGCATAACGTCATGAAACGACGCTCTGCTTTAAGCCATTCTTATTTCTTCTGATCGCACTCCGACGCAAGAAAAAAAACTACAGCTGCTGCATGGAGTGCCATGTGGTGACCGGCGAATTCGACTATTTCATGCTGATCCGCACGCGCGACAGCGACAGCTTCAACCGGCTGCACGCGGAAAAGCTGCTGTATCTGCCGGGCCTGCGGCAAATCCGAACCTTTATCGTGCTGCGAGAAATCCTGACGACCACCGAACTGCCGGTCTGAGCGCAGGAACGGCGCCGTGCGGGTCCCCTGAAAAGAATCGACCGGAAGTCACAGGAGCCCGCAGAGGAACTCCACGAACAGTTGCACGTTTTTTGGCAGCATGCGCCCGACGAGCGTCTGCACCTCGATATGGCGCTCGCCGAGCCCGGGATCGCGGATCGGCACCGCGGCAATCTCGCCACGCGCGGCGCGATGCCGGATCGTGACCTCGGCCGCGATCGACACCGCGTCCGACGCCGCGACGAAATTGTGCAGCGACTCCGCATAATTGCTGACCATCACCGGTTCGAACACGAGACGCTGCTGGCTCGCGACGATGTCGAACAATTGCCTGATCGTCGTGTTCGTATCCGACAGCGCCAGCGGATACTCGCGCAGCTGCGCGAGGCTCACGCGCTCGAAACGCGCAAGCGGATGCGCGCGGCGCATCACCGCCACGACCGGTGCCGGGCTGCGATGCACGACCTTGATGTCGCCGTGCGTGGTCCGGCTGAAGGTCAGCCCGATGTCGACTTCCCCTTCGCGCACGCGCCGCATCACCTCCGCCGGAGCGCTGACCATGAGGTGAAAGTGAATGCCGGGATAGTCGGTCCGGAACGCCGCCATCGCCTGTGGCAGGAACTCGATCGCGCCGCCGTCCGATGACGCAATCCGGATCTTGCCGCGGCGCACGCCCTGCAACGCGTCGATGTCCTGCACGATCCGATCCGCCTCCAGCGCCAGCCGCGATGCATAGGCGGCGAGCAATTCGCCCGCCGCGGTCGCGACCATCCCGCGCGGCCGGCGCTCGAACAGCGGCGTGTCCAGCGCGCTCTCGAGTCCGGCGATCTGTCGGCTGATCGCCGACGCCGCCACGTTCAGCCGCACCGATGACTCGCTGATCGACCCGGTACGCACGACGTCGAGGAAGTAGCGCAACGCGGTTTCCTGCAGATGATGCTGTTTCATTCCCGATCCTTGCCGGCATGGCACTCTCGGCGCCGGCCGAACTCTTGCGACGACCACCTCGCTGCGCGCCACGTACCGGGGGCTCGAACCGCCGTTTTGCCGATTCGGCAACGCGAAGTTATTTATTCAATAATAGTCTCGGCAAAAATCTCCCGATAGTCTCGCTACCAGCATCCGACGTTCAACAGCGAAGTCCTGTTCCGGGGGGCGATTCATGAAGCTTCATGCTGGTCTGATCCGCAACGCAAGGCGTGCATTCGTATGCGTGTCCGCACTGCTCGGTACCGCGCACGCGGTTGCGGGCAAAGCGAACGATACACTCGTGTATGCATCGGATAGCGAAGTTGAAAATATTTCCGCGTATCACAACAATTTACGCGAAGGCGTGATTCTCGCTCACCTGATCTGGGACAACCTGATCTACGAGGATCCCACCACCGGCCAGCTCAAGCCCGAGCTGGCCACGTCGTGGAAATGGGAATCGCCGACCTCGCTGCTGGTCGATTTGCGCCACGATGTGAAGTTTCAGAACGGCGATCCTTTCAGCGCCGCCGACGTCGCATTCACATTCAACTTCATGAGTTCGCCGAACTCGAAGGTCGTGACCCGGCAAAACGTCGACTGGATCAAGCGTGCCGAGAAGGTTGGCGATTATCAGGTGCGCATTGTGCTGAAGGCGCCCTTCCCCGCCGCGCTCGAATATCTGGCCGGCCCGCTGCCGATCTACCCGGAAGCCTATTTCAACAGGGTCGGCCTGGAAGGCTTCAGCAAGGCGCCGATCGGCACCGGACCGTATCGCGTCACGTCGATCCAGCCCGGGGTCGGCGTGACACTCGCAAAGAACGCCGCCTATTTCAGCGGCAGTCCGCTCGGCCAGCCGAAGATCGGCATGCTGCGCTTCGTCGTGATCCCTGATCCGGAAACCCGTGCCGCACAACTGATGACCGGCGCGGTCGACTGGATCTGGCGCGTGCCGGCCGATCAGGCCCAGTCGTTGAAGGCCATGCCGAATCTGACGGTGGTCGGCGGCGAAACGATGCGCATTGGCTTCCTGACGATGGACGCCCAGGGAACCTCGGTGCCGAACTCGCCGTTCAAGGACGTGCGCGTACGCGAAGCCGTCAACCACGCGGTCAACCGCGCCGCCCTCGCGAAGGACCTCGTGCGTGGCGGCAGTCAGCCGATCCATGCGCCGTGCTTTCGCACACAATTCGGCTGCGACGCGAGCGTCGCGGTCAAATACAACTACGATCCGGCGAAGGCGCGTGCGCTGTTGAAGGATGCCGGCTACCCGAATGGCTTCGAGACCGACCTGTATGCATATCGCGAGCGCGACTACGCGGAAGCCATCATCGGCGACCTTCGCAAGGTCGGGATCGTTGCTCATCTGCACTACCTTCAATATGCGGCGCTGCGCACCGCGTATCGCGCCGGCAAGACGCCGATGACCTTCCAGGCCTGGGGTTCGTATTCGGTCAACGACGCGTCCGCGTCGCTCGGCGCGTTCTTCAAGGGCGGCCCCGACGACTCCGCGAAGGATCCGGGCGTGATGAAGGACATCGGCATCGCGGACGCATCGAACGATCCGGCCGAGCGCAAGGCCCGCTACGCCACCGCGCTCAAGCGCATCAGCGAGCAGGCGTACTGGGCGCCGCTGTTCTCGTACTCGACGAATTACGCATTCACGTCGGACCTGAAATTCCAGCCTTGGCCCGACGAACTGCCGCGTTTCTCGCAGGCGAGCTGGAAATAATCGGGCCCCGCCCCTTCACGTCACGGAGCCCGTCATGCTCTCCTACGTCGCACGCCGCTTCGCGCTCGCGCTCGCGGTGGCCTTCACGGTGTCGCTCGTCAGCTTCGCGCTGCTGCACTTGTCCGGCGATCTGGCCACTTCGATCGCGGGGCCCGAGGCGTCCGCGCAGCAAGTCGCGGAAATCCGCGCGCAGTACGGGCTCGACCGACCGCTCCCGGCGCAATATCTCGACTGGTTGTGGCGGGCGGTTCACCTGGATTTCGGCCGCTCGTTCTTCTTTCAGGACACGGTGATGGACCTGATCGGACAACGCCTGCCGATCACGCTGAAGCTCGGCGCGGTGTCGCTCGCGTTGGCGGTGGCGATCGCGATTCCGCTGGGCGTGCTCGCGGCGATTTTCCGCGACACGTGGATCGATCGCCTGTCGCTGTTCGTCGCGGTCGTCGGGCAGGCGATGCCGAGCTTCTGGTTCGGCCTCGCGCTGATTCTCGTGTTCTCGATCTGGCTGCGCTGGCTGCCGGTCGCGGGCAACGCGCAGTGGCAGAACTTCGTGCTGCCCGCAATCGCGCTCGGCTATTACGCGACGCCATCGATGATGCGCCTCACGCGCGCCGGGATGCTCGACGTGCTCGGCGCCGACTACATCCGCACCGCGCGCGCGAAAGGGCTCTCTCCCGCGCGCGTGATCTTCCGCCACGCGCTGCGCAACGCACTGATCCCGGTGGTCGCGCTCGCGGCCGTCGAGTTGGGCTTCATGCTCGGCGGCTCGGTCGTGATCGAATCGGTGTTCTCGCTGCAAGGCCTTGGTCAGCTCGCGTGGGACGCGATCGCGCGCAGCGACTTCCCGGTCGTGCAGGCAGTGGTGTTGCTGATCGCGATGTTCTACATCGGACTCACCTTTCTCGCCGACGTCGCGAACGCCGCGCTCGATCCGCGCCTGCGCGTGGGCTAACCCGAGGACCCAACTGATGACGACAGGACACTCTTCGTCACGCAGTGACGCAACCGCTGTCAACCTGTGCATGCCGGCACCCGCATGGCATCGGGTGCTGCGGCGCATCGTCGGCCATCGCGGCCTCTCGATCGGCGCGGCGCTGCTCGGCGCGATCGTGCTCGCCGCGCTGCTGGCGCCGTGGCTGGCGCCGCACGACCCGTATTCGCAGGACCTCGGCAGCCGGCTGATTCCACCGGTCTGGCACACGAACGGCGATTGGCAGCACCCGCTCGGCACCGACAAGCTCGGACGCGATTACCTGAGTCGACTGCTGTACGGCGCGCGCGTGTCGCTGACGATCGGTGTCGCGGCCGCCGCGCTGTCCGGCCTGATCGGTACGACGCTCGGCGTTCTCGCCGGCTACTTTGGCGGCCGCGTCGACAGCGTGATCAGCTACGTGCTCACGACGCGCCTCGCGATGCCGGTGATCCTGGTGGCGCTCGCGCTGTCGTCGCTGCTCGGCACGTCGCTGAGAACCGTGATCCTCCTGCTCGGTTTTCTGATCTGGGATCGCTTCGCAGTCGTATCGCGCTCGGTCACCCAGCAACTGCGCGACGCTGAATTCATCGCGGCCGCGAAGGCCGTCGGCGCGTCGACGCCGTACATCCTGCTGCGCGAGCTGCTGCCCAACATCGCGAACGCACTGATCGTCGTGCTGACGCTCGAAATGGCCCACGCGATCCTGCTCGAGGCCGCGCTGTCGTTTCTCGGTCTCGGCGTGCCGCCGCCGCTTCCTTCGTGGGGGCTGATGATCTCCGAAGGCAAGACGTACATGTTTTTCCAGCCGTGGGTCATCATCATTCCGGGCGTCGCGCTCGCGGTGCTCGTGCTCGCGATCAATCTCGTCGGGGACGGCCTGCGCGATCTGAACGCGCCCGACGGCCGCCATCATGGAGGAAACGGGCGATGAGTGCGCTGCTCGAAGTGCAACAGCTACAGGTGGAACTACCCACGCCGAACGGTCCGCTGCGCGCGGTGCGCGGTATCGACCTCGAGATCGCGCGCGGCGAGATGCTGTGCCTGGTCGGCGAATCCGGCTGCGGCAAGTCGATGACCTCGCTCGCGCTGATGGGACTGCTGCCGCGCCGCGCTCGCCGCACCGCGCAGCGGCTGCGGCTTGCCGGCGAGGATCTGGGCGCGCTTTCGGACCGCGACATGGCCAGGCTGCGCGGCAACCGGATCGCCATGATCTTCCAGGAGCCGATGACCTCGCTGAACCCGTCGCACACGCTCGGCAGCCAGCTCGTCGAGGCGCTGCGCCAACATCGCCGGGTAACGGCCGGCGAGGCCCGCGACCGCGCTGTCTATTTGCTCGAACGGACCGGCATGACGCACGCCGCGCAACGGCTCGGCCAATATCCCCACCAGCTTTCCGGCGGCCTGCGGCAGCGCGTGATGATTGCGATGGCGCTGATGTGCGAGCCCGAGCTGATCATCGCTGACGAGCCGACCACCGCGCTCGACGTGACGATCCAGGCGCAGATACTCACCATGCTGCGCGAGTTGCAGCAAGAGTTCGGCACCGCCGTGCTGTTCATCACGCACGACCTCGGCGTCGTCGCGCGCATCGCCGACCGGGTCGCCGTGATGTACGCGGGGCAAATCGTCGAGACCGCGCCGGTCGGATCCTTGTTCGCGCGGCCGGCACATCCGTATACGCGCGGCCTGCTGAACTGCATTCCGGTGCGCGGCCGGCAGCAGCCGGGCACGCACCTGAGCGCGATCCCGGGCGTCGTGCCTTCGCTGCTCGGCGAGCTGGCGGGCTGCGCGTTTGCGAACCGCTGCGCACACGCAGGCGATGCGTGCTCGCAAACGCCCCCTTACCTCGAAACCGGGGCCGGCCATCGAGTGCGCTGCCTGCTCGCCGCCGGGCCCGCGCCGATGCCGGCGGAGGTGCGGCAATGAACGACGCAATCGCCCTCGAACTCTGCTCGCTCGCGCGCACGTTCACGCTGCGGCGCGGCTGGTTCGGCCCGGCCACCGAGTTGCGCGCGGTCGACGACGTGTCGCTGCGGCTATATCGCGGCGAAACGCTCGGACTGGTCGGCGAATCGGGTTGCGGCAAGAGCACGCTCGCCAAGATGCTGCTCGGCCTGCTCGAGCCGACGGGCGGCAACGTGTTGATCGGTGGCAGGGAAATCGATCCGCGCGAACGGCGCGCGATGGCTCGCCGGATTCAGCCGATCTTCCAGGATCCGTACTCGTCATTGAACCCGCGCAAGACGATCGAGCAAATCGTCGGCCTGCCGCTGAAGCTGCACGGCGAACGCGATGCCGCCGCGCAGCGGGCCGAAGTCCGCAGGATGCTCGATCTCGTCGGGATGCCGGAGCGCACGCATGGCCAGTATCCAAGCCAGTTGTCCGGTGGCCAGCGGCAGCGCGTGGCAATTGCGCGCGCACTGATCCTGCGCCCGGACATCCTGATCTGCGACGAACCGACTTCCGCGCTGGACGTGTCGGTCCAGGCGCAGATCCTGAATCTGCTGCTCGACTTGAAGGCGGAATTCGGGCTCAGCTATCTGTTCATCAGCCACGACCTCGGCGTCGTCGAGCATCTGGCGGACCGCGTCGCCGTGATGTATCGCGGACAAATCGTCGAGCTCGCAGATCGGGAGACGATTTTCGAACGCCCCGCTCACCCGTACACGCGCCGACTGTTGTCGTCGGCGCTCACGCCCGAGCCCGGCCTCGGGATTCCGAAACTTGCGCCCCTTCTTCCCACGAACTGACCGAGGATTTTCTTCATGAGCCGCAAGCAAGCCATTGCATACGCAACGGGGTATTTCGACGACGGCAGTTTCCGGCAAGTTTTGAGCGAACGCGTCGCGCACCGAACCGAAAGCCAGTCGAAAAACAGCCTGCCCGCGCTGCAGGCCTATCTTGACGAGAATCTGATTCCCGCATTCGAAGCGCTTGGCTTCACGTGCCGCTGCGTCGCCAACCCGGTACCGGGATGCGGCCCGTTCCTGCTTGCCGAGCGAATCGAGGATTCGACCGCCCTCACGCTGCTCACGTATGGGCACGGCGACGTCGTCCACGGCTACGACGCCCAGTGGCAGGCCGGCCTCGCGCCGTGGCGGCTGAGCGTCGATGGCGACCGCTGGTACGGCCGGGGGACTGCTGACAACAAGGGACAGCACACGATCAATCTTGCCGCGCTGGCGCAGGTGTTGCGCGCGCGTGGCGGCAAGCTCGGCTACAACGTGAAGGCGATCATCGAGATGGGCGAGGAAGCTGGATCGCCAGGCTTGGCCCAGATGTGCGAAATCAATCACGATGCGTTACGCGCCGACCTGTTCATCGCATCCGACGGGCCGCGCGTGAGCGCCGAGCGCCCGACGCTCTTCATGGGTTCGCGCGGCAGCGCGAACTTCACGCTGTCGGTGGAATTGCGCGACGGAGCACATCACTCCGGCAACTGGGGCGGGCTGCTGCGCAGTCCCGGGATCCGACTCGCGAACGCGCTGGCGTCGATCGTCGACGCGCGCGGGCAGATTCGTATCGACGGCCTGCGTCCACCGCCGATTCCGCCGAGCGTGCGCGCCGCACTCGCGTCGCTGTCCGTCGGCGGCGGCTCGAACGATCCGGCCATCGACCCCGACTGGGGCGAGGAAAGCCTCACGCCGGTCGAGCGGGTATTCGGCTGGAACAGCTTCGAGGTGTTGGCGTTCAAGACCGGCAACCCGGAAAGTCCAGCCAATGCGATCCCCGGACACGCATACGCGCATTGCCAGATGCGTTTCGTGGTCGGCAGCGATGCCGCCCATTTTCTCACTCACTTGCGTGCCCATCTGGATGCGAACGGCTTTACCGACGTGCAGGTGTCCCCGTACACGAGCTTCATGGCGGCGACGCGCCTCGACCCGGACGACCCGTGGGTCGAATGGGGCGTGCACTCGATCGCTGCGACGCTCGGCGTGGCGCCTGCGCTACTGCCGAATCTCGGCGGCTCGCTGCCCAACGACGTGTTCGCCGACATTCTGGGCCTGCCGACGCTGTGGGTGCCGCACTCGTACCCGGCCTGTTCGCAGCACGCGCCGAACGAGCATCTGCTCGGCAGCATCGCACGAGAGGGCCTGCAAATCATGGCGGGACTGTTCTGGGACCTCGGCGAAGCAGGCCAGCGGCGGCCGCTCACGAATACCGCGTCGCAAGCGGCCGAAACTACGCGCGAGGATTCCGCGTATCGATAAGCTGAAAAAAGCGGAACGATGACGTGGGCGATGAGACGGGGATGCTCCCCCGCCGGCTCACGCATGGCGCGACGGGTCCTTGCCGGAATGCGCCGATCGTGCGGGCGGGCGACGCCAGGCCGGCCGCCCATCCCGCCCTTCGATCCCTCGATCCCGTTCCAGTCAGAACTTATGCCGGATCCCCGCATGCACCATCAACTGCTTCGACGTCGACGACAGATCGGCCGCCCCCGGGACATACGCCTGATCGAGCGACGAGCCGGTCGCGTCGCCGGCAACCCGCTGGTACGCGCCCATCAGATAGACGTCGGTGCGCTTCGACAGGTTGTAGTCGGCCATCAGCCCGATCGAATGGATCTTCGGTCTCGCCCTGCCGGTGGTCGCTTCATAACGCACGGTCGTATACACATACTGCGCGCCCACGAAGAACGCCGGCGTGAACTGGTATTTACCGTTCACTTCGAAGTTCTGGTATTTGATCGCCGTGACCGTGCCGCCCGCGAGCGGCCCGGTGACGGGTTCGATCGTCTCGTCGCCGAACAGGTAGCCGACGTTCGCGGTCGGCCGCGTGACGTTGCTGTTGGTATACGCGAACCCGACCGTCGCGGGCCCTGCCGTGTAATTGACGCCCGCCCCGAAAATCCGCAGCCGCGCCGACGCGAAGTTCGCATCCGCGCCGACCGACCCCGAGCCCGCGATCGCACCGCCGGCCGTCGCGCCCGGGTTGTCCGCGTTCAGGAACGCCGCGCCGACGAGCAGGCCGCCCTGCTCGTACTGCGCACCGACGCTCCACTGCCGGTTGTTCGCGAACCCGGTGTCGTTGCTGAAGCTGTACGTGCCGCCGAACGAGAAGCCGGCAAAATCCGGGCTCGCATACTTGACCGTATTGTTCACGCGGAACGTGTTGCCGGTGTTGTCGTTGTCGAGCGGATGCGAGAACGGATAGGTGCCCCAACTGCCGTTCGCGGTCGTCGGCGCGAGATAGTCGACGACCGAGTCGTATTGCCGGCCGAGCGTGAGCGTGCCGAAGCGCGTGCTGCCGAGCCCGACGTAAGCCTGCCGCCCGAACATGCGGCCGCCCTGCGCGAGCGTGCCGCTGTTCACGTTGAAGCCGCTCTCGATCTGGAACAGCGCGCTGTAGCCGCCGCCGAGATCCTCGGTGCCCTTCAGCCCCCAGCGGCTGCCCTGCGCGAAGCCGCTCGCCATCTGCCAATCGCTGTGGCCGTCGACGTTGTTCGTATAGTCGATGCCCGCATCGATCAACCCGTACAACGTGACGCTGCTTTGCGCAAACGCCGGTGCCGCGCACAGTGCCGGCATCGCGACGAAAAACAATCTCCAGTTCATTCGTTTTCCTTATTGATTTGGCGATTCCCACTCGCTCGCTACGCTGCGGTTCGGCTTACTTCGTGCCGTAGATGTCGAAGTCGAAGTACTTGCGGTTGATCCGCTGATACGTGCCGTTCGCGAGGATCGTCGCCAGCGCGCGGTTGAACTCGTCGCGCAGCTCGGTGTCCTGCTTGCGCAGCCCGAGGCCGTCGCCCTGTCCGAAGTACTTCGCATCGTCGATCGCCGCGCCGACGAACATGAAATCCTTGCCCTGCGGCTTCTTCAGGAAGCCGTCGCTGGCCGCGATCGACGCCTGGAACGCCGCGTCGAGCCGCCCGCTCACGAGATCGGCATAGACCTGGTCCTGGTTCTGGTACGACTCGATCTGCACGCCGGCCGGCTGCCAGTTCGCGATCGCATAGTCGGCCTGCGCGGAACCCTGCTCGACGCCGACCCGCTTGCCCTTCAGCGACGCGGCCGTCGGCAGCAGCGGCGAACCCTTGCGCGCGACCAGCCGCGCCGGCGCGTTCGAGATCCGGTTCGTGAACGCGATCTGCTGCATCCGCTTCGGCGTGATCGTCATCGACGACGCGATCACGTCGAACTTGCGCGCGAGCAGCCCCGGAATCATCCCGTCGAAACTCGACTCGACCCACACGCAGCGCGCATGCAGCTCCGCGCACAACGCGTTCGTGATGTCGATCCCGAAGCCGGTCAGCGTGCCGTCGGGCTGCTTGTATTCGAGCGGCGGATAGGTGGGATCGACCGCGAGGCGAATCTCCTTGCCCGTCCAGTCTCCGGCATGCGCGGCGCCTGCCACCGTCGTTGCCGTCAGCGCCACCGCGAGCGCCGCCATCCATTGTTTCATTGCCAGTCTCCTTGTTGCCGTCGTTGAAAGTGAATCGAATCGGTCCGGCCGCGTCACGCGAGGTAGCGCTCGGCGAGCGCGATCCAGTAACTTGCGCCCGTCGCGAGGCACGCATCGTTGAAATCGTAGCCGGGGTTGTGCAGCCCGCAGCCGGCCGCGCCGTCGCCGTTGCCGATCGACAGGTAGCTGCCCGGGCACGCGTCGAGCATGAACGCGAAATCCTCGCTCGCCGCGATCGGCCGCAGATGCGGAATCAGCGCGTCGTCGCCGCCCCATTCGCGCGCGACATCGCGCGCGAACGCCGTTTCCGCCGCGTGATTCACGAGCACCGGATAACCGTGGCGATAGTCGATCTCGGCCGTAGCACCATAGCTGTCGGCCTGGCCGTGCACGATCGCGCGAATGCGCCGTTCGAGCAGCGCGCGCACGTCCGGCGACAGCGCCCGCACGCTCAGATCGAGATCCGCATGCGGCGGAATCACGTTCGATGCGGTGCCCGCGTGGATCGAGCCGGTCGTGACGATCGCCAGTTCCTGCGGATTGACGTTGCGCGACACGACCGTCTGCAGCGCCATCACGATCGACGCGCAGACGACCACCGGATCGATCGTCGTATGCGGCGCCGCGCCGTGGCCGCCGCGGCCGGTCACGCGCACGCGCACCTCGTCGGCCGACGCCATCGCCGGGCCGTCGCAGAAGCCGAGCACGCCGGCCGGCAGGCCCGGAACGTTATGCATCGCGAACACGGCATCGCACGGGAATTGCGTAAACAGCCCGTCGTCGAGCATCCGTTTCGCGCCGCCGAGCCCTTCCTCCGCCGGCTGGAAAATCAGGTTCAGCGTGCCGCTGAAGCGCCCGCGCTGCGCGATGCAACGGGCGGCGGCGAGCAGCATCGCCGTATGGCCGTCGTGGCCGCACGCGTGCATCACGCCGTCGTGCCGGCTCGCATGCGGCAGCCCGGTCGTTTCGCGGATCGGCAGCGCATCCATGTCCGCGCGCAGCCCGAGCCGCTTCCCCGCGCCGCGCGTGAGCGTGCCGACCACGCCGGTACCGCCGAGGCCGCGCGTGACCCGATAACCCCATGTTGTCAGGCAATCGGCGACGAGCCCGCTCGTCGCGTGTTCGTCGAAACCGAGTTCCGGATGGGCATGCAGCCGGCGGCGCAGCGCGATCATCTCCGTCTCGATGGCCGCCATTTCTGGCGCAATACGTGCTCGATCCAACCCCGTTACTCCTCTCCAGGTGCCGCGTGGCGACTGCCGGAATGGCAGGTCGTGGGCAAGATCGTAGGCAGCGAAAAAGTCGGCGAACAGCCGCAGTTTCGTTATGATGACAACCTTTCGTTGTCGGCCATCACACCCTTTCGCACCCTTTCGCACCATGAGCACGATCAAGCTGCATCAGTTGCAGGCGCTCGTCGCGAGCGCGGAGGCCGGGAGCATCCGCGGCGCGGCACGCACGCTCGGGCTGTCGCAGGCGGCCGTCACGCGTGCGCTGCGCGAGCTGGAGGCCAGCGAGCGCCTGCCGCTGCTGGTGCGCGCGCCGGAAGGCATCGGCTTCACCGAATACGGGAAGACCCTGCTCACGCACGCGAAACTCGTGCTCAAGCAGCTCGAGCACGCGCAAAGCGATCTCGAACGGATGCGCGGGCGTGTCGAGGGGCGGCTGAGCGTCGGCGTCACGCCGTGGCTGACGATGACCTTCCTCGCGGAAACCGTGCTGCAGTTTCGCGAGCGGATGCCCGACGTGCGCCTCGAACTGTACGAAGCGCTGATGGCCGTCGCGCAACCGCTGCTGCGCGACGGCAGCATGGATTTCGCGCTCGGCCACGTGCAGGCCGGCAGCGGCGCGCAGGAGTTCGCATTCGAGCCGCTGCTGCGCTACGAGACGTCGGTGATGGTGCGCGCCGGGCATCCGCGCGAACGCGCGACGTCGGTGCACGACCTGCTCGATTGCGACTGGGTGCTGAATTCGTCGGCCGACGGCCAGGCCGCGCTCGTCGACTACCTGTTCACGCGGCACGGCGCGCAGATCGACGAACGGCGCATCGTGCGCGCGCAGTCGGTCGCGATGCTGCAGACGATGCTCGAGCAGGCCGGCATGTGCACATGGTGCCCGACGATCCTCGCGGCGGTGCCGCCGTTCGGCGAGCGGATGCGCGTGCTGTCGCTGAAGGAAACCTTCGAGCCGAGCGAACTCGGCGTCGTCACGCGCCGCAGCAGCACGCTGAGCGACGCCGCGCGCTGCTTCATCGACTGCCTGCTGCAGGTGATCCGGCGGCATGCGCGCTCGGCGCGCAAGGACGATCTCGCGCTGTTCCGCACGCTGTCGCTGCTGATCTGACACCGATCGCGCGCCGGCATCGGGAACCCTGCCGCCGCCGACCCTGCGGCATCCGGGCACGACCGGGTATACCTCCGGCACCGCATTGTTCTATACTGCCCCCCAGTATCCGGAAACCACGATCCCATGCCGCATTCCCCCGCAGAGAAGAAACGCGTCCTGACTCGCGTGCGCCGTGTCCGCGGGCAGCTGAATGCGCTCGAGCAGGCGCTCGAGGAAGGCGCCGACTGTGGTCCGGTACTGCAGCAGCTGGCGGCGATCCGCGGCGCGATCAACGGCGTGATGGCCGGCGTGCTCGAAAGCCATCTGCGCGAGGAATTCACCCAGCTCGCGGAGGCCCCGCGGCCTGCTTCCGAATCGATCGACGATATCGTGACCCTCGTCCGGTCCTATCTGCGCTGACCGGCGCAGGATCGTCGACGCTCCGCTCCATTCGATGATTTTTTCAACAGGATTGTCATGAAATCACGTGCCGCAGTTGCGTTTGAAGCGGGTAAGCCGCTCCAGATCGTCGAAATCGACGTCGAACCGCCCCGCAAGGGCGAAGTGCTCGTCAAGATCACCCATACCGGTGTCTGTCACACCGACGCCTTCACGCTGTCGGGCGACGATCCCGAAGGCCTCTTCCCGGCCGTGCTGGGTCATGAAGGCGCCGGCATCGTGGTGGAAGTCGGCGAAGGCGTGACCAGCGTCAAACCCGGCGACCACGTCATTCCGCTCTACACCGCCGAATGCGGCGAGTGCCTGTTCTGCAAGAGCGGCAAGACCAACCTGTGCGTGTCGGTGCGCGCCACCCAGGGCAAGGGCGTGATGCCCGACGGCACCACGCGGTTCAGCTACAACGGCCAGCCGATCTATCACTACATGGGCTGCTCGACGTTCAGCGAATACACCGTCGTCGCCGAAGTGTCGCTCGCGAAGATCAACCCGGACGCGAACCCCGAGCAGGTTTGCCTGCTGGGCTGCGGCGTCACGACGGGCCTCGGCGCGGTGAAGAACACGGCGAAGGTGCAGGAAGGCGACACCGTGGCCGTGTTCGGCCTCGGCGGCATCGGCCTCGCGGTGATCCAGGGCGCCAAGCTCGCGAAGGCCGGCCGCATCATCGCGATCGACACCAACCCCGGCAAGTTCGACCTCGCGCGCGTGTTCGGCGCGACCGACTGCGTGAACCCGAAGGATCACGAAAAGCCCATCCAGCAGGTGATCGTCGAAATGACCGGCTGGGGCGTCGACCACAGCTTCGAGTGCATCGGCAACGTCAACGTGATGCGCGCCGCGCTCGAATGCGCGCACCGCGGCTGGGGCCAGTCGGTGGTCATCGGCGTCGCCGGCGCCGGCCAGGAAATCTCGACGCGCCCGTTCCAGCTCGTCACCGGTCGCCGCTGGCTGGGCACGGCATTCGGCGGCGTCAAGGGCCGCTCCGAACTGCCGGGCATGGTCGAGGAAGCGATGGCCGGCACGATCCAGCTGGCACCGTTCGTCACGCACACGAAGCCGCTCACCGGCATCAACGAAGCGTTCGACCTGATGCACGAAGGCAAGTCCATCCGGACCGTCGTGCATTTCTGAACCACACGCGAGGAAGCCGGTTGCCGCAACCGGCCCGTTTGCGCGCGTGCGCCGGCAAGCCGCATCGCTTGGCCGGCGCGATGCATGCTCCAACCCCCATCCTCTGTCCAGCCGGTAACGATCGCCGTTGCGTGATCCGTCGCCCGGCGCGCGACTCGGCTTTCGACCGCGAGCCTGTGTCGCGGCTGCCCCGTCAGCACCGCACGCGCCGCATCCGGAGCGTGGCCGACGGCGATTCCCCGAACGCGCGCTTGTAGTCGATCGCGAACCGTCCGAGGTGCGCGAAGCCCCATTTCAGCGCGATGTCCGTCACCGACGCGAGCCCCGATGTCGCATCGTCGAGCAGTTCGTCGCGCACACGTTGCATCCGCAACTGGCGCACGAATGCCATCGGCGTGATGCCGTGGCGATTGCGGAAGCCGGCGAACAGCGTGCTCGGGCTGACGCCCGCGAGTTCGGCGAGCCGTTCGATCGTCAGCGGCTCGTCCAGATGCGCGCGGATGTATTCCTCGACGCGCCGCACGTAGAACGGCGCGAGCGGCGCCGGTGCGTGGCGCGTGCCGTTGCGCGCGGTGTTCGGGTGGCCGTACAGCAACAGGTTGAGCAGCGTGGATTCGAGTTGCTCGAACGCGAGCGGATGGCGCAGCGGATGCCCGTCCGTCGCGATCGCGTCGGCCAGCATCGGCAGCATCTGTGCGAGGCACGCGCCCTGCTGCGACGACAGGCTGAATTCCGGCTCGAACTCCACCGGCGCGCGCCGCTCGTCGCCGAAATGCCGCTGCGCATGCCGCTCCATCACCTCGCGCTCGATCCGCAGGATCACTTGCGGGCACGCCTCGCCCCACCGCATCCTGAGCGACAGCGTCGGCGACAGCAGCGACGCGGTGTCGGGCGACGACACGAAGCGCGTCGCGCCGCACTCGATCTCGGCGTCGCCGCGCAGCGGAATCTGCAACAGATAGAAGTGCTCGAGCGGCCCGGGTTCGATCGACACCTCGCCGCCGTAGTCGAGCAGATTCAGCGACAGGTTGCCCCAGCGAGCATGGTGCATGCGGCTGTGCAGCGCGCGCGAATCGCCGGTCAGCGTAAGCCGGTGCGGCTTGAACACGTCCGCTACCCGCGCGCGCACCTCGTCGAGATCATCCGACTGCAGCAGCAGCGTGTCGTGATTGAAACAGGCGGCGTCACCCAGCCAGCCCGCTCCGGAAAATTGCCCCATCGAAGTTCTCCCGTCGTGCTCGATCGCACTTGCGCTGTGCACGCGTTCCCGATTCCGGGGAATCCCGTCGCACGATCCGGATAGCGGCCGGAGTATCCGGACAGTCCGCCTCGTTACACTACGCAAGCCCTGCGCACCCGATGCAAGAAGCGGACCGTTCGCGCATCGTAGAAAACTGTGCGGCGCTTCCGCATCCGCACAAACCCGCAGAGCGGCGTGTCCGGGCCCCGCTGCGGCGGGCCGGTCCGCAGGTTTCCGGAATTCGCGGATACCGGCCGAAGAAAGCGGATAGAAGCGCGCGTTTCGTCCGCCAATACTGGGCCCATGCCAGTCACGAACAGAATGGAGAGACACATGCAAGGACGACACATCGAGATCCCGTCGCCGGACGGCGGCGCGTTTCGCGCATACCTGAGCACGCCGGCCGGCGGCACGGGGCCGGGCCTCGTGCTGTGCCACGAGATCTTCGGCGCGAACGCGACGATGCGCAACGTGGCCGATTACTACGCCGAAGAAGGCTACACGGTGCTCGTGCCCGACCTGTTCTGGCGCCAGGCGCCCGGCATCGAACTCGGTTACACCGCCGCCGACTTCGAGCGTGCGATGGCGCTGTACCGCGAATACGACGAAGACAAGGGCGTCGAGGACATCGCCGCCGCGCTGGCCGTGCTCACGCAACGGCCGGAATGCACGGGCCAGGCCGGCGTGCTCGGCTACTGCCTCGGCGGCAAGCTCGCGTATCTCGCCGCGTGCCGCCTGCCGGACGTGGCCGCCGCGGTCAGCTATTACGGCGTGGGCATCGAGCACGCGCTCGACGAGGCCGCTCATCTGCGCGGCCGCCTCGTGCTGCAGATCCCCGCGCAGGACCGCTTCTGTCCGCCCGACGCGCAGCAACGCATCGCCGCGGCGCTCGCGGGGCGCGACGGCGTGGAAGTGTACGTCTACCCTGGCGTCGATCATGCGTTCGCACGCGTCGGCGGCGATCATTTCGACAAGGCGGCCGCGGTGATGGCGCACCAGCGCGCGATCGCCGCGTTCCGCGCGGCGCTCGGCCCGCGCTACGACCTGTCCGCGCTATGGGAAGAACATCTCCGGCACGAATTCGACACGCGCAACGTCGACGCGACGATGGACACGATGGTCGCGCAGCCCTACGTGAACCATATTCCGACACTGACGGGCGGCGTCGGCTACGACGAACTCAAGCGCTTCTACACGCATCACTTCGTGCATGCGAACCCGCCGGACACCACGATCACGCCGATCTCGCGCACGATCGGCGCGAGCCAGATCGTCGACGAACTGCTGTTCTGCTTCACACATACGACCGAGATCGACTGGATGCTGCCCGGCGTCGCGCCGACCGGCAAGCGCGTCGAGATCCCGCTCGTCGCGATCGTCAAGTTCCGCGGCGACAAGCTGTATCACGAGCACATCTATTGGGACCAGGCGAGCGTGCTCGTGCAGATCGGCCTGCTCGACGCGGCCGGGCTGCCCGTCGCCGGTGTCGAAACGGCGCGCAAGCTGCTCGACGAAACCGTGCCGTCCAACGGCCTGATGCAGCGCTGGCGCGACAGCGCGTAATCGACGGATACCCGGGCGGCACGGCGAACGCGCGCCGCCTGCGCTCAATCATTCCAGGAGACTCCCCATGACTGCCCTTGCTGGCAAAGTCGCGATCGTCACCGGCGGCGCCACGCTGATCGGCGCCGCCGTCGCACAGGACCTGAGCCGCGCCGGCGCGTGCGTCGCGATCCTCGATCTCGACGCGGAGAACGGCGCACGCGTCGCCGATACGCTCGGCGAACGCGGAGCGTTCATCGCGACCGACATCACCGATGACCGCGCGATCGAGCGCGCGGTATCGGCCGTCGCCGAACGCTTCGGCTCGATCGACCTGCTGATCAACCTCGCGTGCAGCTACGTCGACAACGGCATCCAGGCCACGCGCAACGACTGGCTCGCGGCGATGGACGTCAACGTCGTCTCGGCCGCGATGCTCGTGAAGGCCGTTCATCCCTACCTGACCCGGCGCGGCGGCGGCGCGATCGTGAACTTCAGCTCGATCTCCGCGCAATGCGCGCAGACCGGCCGCTGGCTCTATCCCACATCCAAGGCCGCGATGCGCCAGCTCACGCGCAGCATGGCGATGGATCTCGCCGCCGACCGGATTCGCGTCAACTCGGTGTCGCCGGGATGGACGTGGTCGCGCGTGATGGACGAGCTCACGCACGGCGATCGCGCGAAGACCGATCGCGTGGCCGCGCCATTTCATCTGCTCGGGCGCGTCGGCGATCCGTCGGAAGTCGCGCAGGTCGTCACGTTCCTGTGCAGCGATGCGGCAAGCTTCGTGACGGGCGCCGACTACGCGGTGGACGGCGGCTACTCCGCGATGGGCCCCGAGCAGGCGGTGCCGGCGATTCCGCGGCTGGCCGAATAACCGCCGGCCGTTCCTTCCCGCCCACATTCCATTCCATTTAATTCGTCATGCAAAGGATTGCATCATGAAACACATCGCTATCGTCGGCGCCGGCCAGTCCGGCCTGCAACTCGCCTTCACGCTGCTCGACCAGGGTTATCACGTCACGCTCGCGACCAACCGCGACGCCCAACAGATCCGCGCCGGCAAGGTCATGTCGAGCCAGTGCATGTTCCATACCGCACTGCAGATCGAACGCGATCTCGGCCTGAACGCCTGGGAAGAGGCGTGCCCGTCCGTCGACGGCATCGGCATCGCGGTGCCGCATCCGCAAGGCAACGGTCGCAAGGCGATCGACTGGTCGTCGCGGCTGACCCGCTACGCGCAATCGGTCGACCAGCGCGTGAAGATGGCCGACTGGCTCGACGCGATCCGGCGCCGCGGTGCCGACGTGCGCATCTGCGACGTCGGCGTGCCGGAGCTCGAGGCGCTCGCACGCAGCCACGATCTCGTGCTGCTCGCGGCCGGCAAGGGCGAAATCGTGAACCTGCTAGGCCGCGACGACGCACGCAGCGCGTTCGAGCGCCCGCAACGCGCGCTGGCCCTCACCTACGTGACGGGCATGACGCCCAGCCAGCCGTATTCGCGCGTGCGCTTCAACCTGCTGCCCGGGATCGGCGAATACTTCGTGTTTCCGGCGCTGACCACGACGGGCCCGTGCGAAATCATGGTGTTCGAAGGGATCCCCGGCGGCCCGCTCGACTGCTGGGCCGACGTGAAGACGGCCGAGCAGCATCTCGACCGCAGCCTGTCGTTCCTGCAGCAGTACGTGCCGTGGGAATTCGAGCGCTGCCGCGACGTTGCGCTGACCGATCCGAACGGCACGCTGTCCGGGCGCTTCACGCCGACCGTGCGCAAGCCGTTCTTCCGCCTGCCGTCGGGCCGCACCGTGTTCGGCATGGCCGACGCGGTGGTCGTCAACGATCCGATCACCGGCCAGGGTTCGAACAATGCGGCGAAATGCGCGAAGGTGTACGGCGACGCGATCCTCGCACGCGAAGCCGAGCCGTTCGACGAAGCCTGGATGCACGACACGTTCGAACGCTACTGGGCCTACGCACAGCACGTCGTGCGCTGGACCAACTCGCTGCTCACGCCGCCGCCGCCGCACATCCTCGAGCTGCTCGGCGCCGCCGGCCGGCTGCCGTCGCTCGCCGCGACGATCGTCGACGGCTTCGACGATCCGCGCCGGTTCGCGCCGTGGTGGTTCGAACCGTCGGCCTGCGCCGCGCTGATCCGCGAACACGCTGCCCGCTCGGAGTAAGCGACATGAACGCCACCGCTTCCAGCAATCCGGGCCTCGACCCGCAGCAATTGCGCGCCGCATTCGGGCAGTTTCCGACCGGCGTCACCGTGATCACCACGCGCGCGCCGGACGGGCGCAAGGTCGGCCTCACCGCCAATTCGTTCTCGTCGCTGTCGCTCGACCCGCCGCTCGTGCTGTGGAGCCTGCGCAAGGTCGCGCCGAGCCGTCCGGATTTCGTCGCGGCCACGCACTTCGCGATCAATATCCTCGCGCACGACCAGATCGAACTGTCGCGCCGTTTCGCGACGCCGAGCGCCGACAAGTTCGACGGCGTGCCGCACGTGGATGCCGATGCGGGCGGCGTGCCCTGTCTCGACGGCTCAAGCGCTCGTTTCGTGTGCCGCCATGTCGGCCATTACGAGGGCGGCGACCACCTGCTGTTCATCGGCCAGATCGAGGCATTCGATGCGTTCGGCCATGCACCGCTCGTGTTCCATGCGGGCCAGTACCGCGCGATCTCGGCACACCCCGATCTTTCTCGTGCCGCTTGATTAGTTATACAAACAAATATTCAGGAGGTGGTGATGATGAAATGCGGCTCTCGCCTGCTTGCGATCGCAGGCCTCGTGTGCTTCGGCCTGACCGGGCACGTGCCGGCGCATGCGACCGACCTGCCATCGGTCAACCTGGGGATGACCAGCTTCCTCGACGGGATGCCGCCGGCCGGCGCCGGCTGGTACGGTACGCAGTATCTCGAGTACTACACGGCCGGACGCGTCAACGACAATGCCGGCAACAAGGTCGGGCTGCCGAAGCAGGACATCGACCTGTTCGCGGGGCTGAGCCAGCTCGTCTACCAGTCGCCGCTGGCGTTCGGCGGCATGCATCCTGGGCTCGACGTGATCCTGCCGTGGGTGGCGTCCGTGCACACGAACGACGGAATCGGCAACGTCGCGCTGAATTCGCGGGCCGGGTTCGGCGACCTGCTGATCGGCCCGTTCATCCAGTTCGATCCGGTGATGGGCCCGCAGGGGCCGCGCTTCGCGCAGCGGGTGGAATTCCAGTTCATCGCGCCGACCGGCGCATACGACCCGGCGCGGGCGATCAATCCGGGCAGCCATTTCTGGTCGTTCGATCCGTACTGGGCCGCGACGTTCTGGCTCACGCCGAAGTGGACCGTGTCGTGGCGCCTGCACTATCTGTGGAATGCGACCAATCACGAACCGGCGACCGCGCTCGGGCCCGACGTGACGTCGACGCAGGCCGGCCAGGCCGTTCATGCGAACTTCGCGACCGAGTACGAAGTGCGGCCCGGGCTGCGGTTGGGGCTCAACGGCTACTGGCTGCGCCAGACCACCGACATGAAAGTGAACGGGCAGGATGTGTCCGGCACACGGGAAGCCGTGCTCGCGATCGGGCCCGGTGCGATGGTCAGTTTCTCGCCGCAGGATCACCTGCTGTTCAACGCGTACTTCGAGGTGCATGCGCGCAACCGGCCGCAGGGTTCGCGGATGGTGTTGAGGTACGTGCATCATTTTCAGTGACGCGCAAACCCGGCCGGCCTGGCCGGCCGATATCGTATGACGAATGCATCGCGCACCTTCGGAGCCTGGATGCGTGTCCTATAGTTTCGGGGATGGCAAGGAGACCACTGAAACACAACAAGGAAGGGAACACGCGATGGCGACCTCTGCTCCTCCCCGGCTTTTCCCGCGCGCCGCGCAGCGGCTGGTGCATCACCTGGCGACGGTTGCACCGGCGCTGGCCGTCGGCATCGCCGTTTCCGCCTGCGGCGGCGACAGCTCGCTGAACAGCGACGAGCCTGCCTACGCCACCCAGGCGCGCCCGCAGATCAATGCGCTGCTCGCAAGCACGATGACGCCCGGCGCGGTCGTCTACGTGCAGTCGCCGCAAGGCAACTGGCTCGCGTCGTTCGGCACGGCCGTGCGCGGCACGAACGCGCCGATCCCGACGAACGCGCACTTTCGCATCGGCAGCGTGACGAAGACGTGGACGGGCACCGTGATCCTGCAACTCGTGCAGGAAGGCAGGCTGCGCCTGACCGATCATGTCAGCCAGTACGTCGCGAACGTGCCGAACGGCGACACGATCACGATCGAGCAGTTGCTGACGATGCGCAGCGGTCTCTACAACTACTCGACCAGCCTTGCGTTCAACCAGTCGCTCGACGCGCAGCCGGACAGGGTGTGGGCCGTCGACGAACTGCTGGGCATCGCGGAGAACCAGCCCGTCTATTTCGCGCCGGGCGCGGATTTTCGCTACTCGAACACGAATACGGTGCTGCTCGGCCTGATCATCGAGCAGCGCACCGGCATGAGCGCCGCCGATGCGATCCGGACGCGGCTGTTCGCGCCGCTCGGGCTGACCGAGACATCGCTGCCGCCGCAGGACAACTCGGCGCTGCCCGCGCCGGCGCCGCGCGGTTATCAATGGGGCACCAACGTGGAGACGATCGACGGCGACGCGCTGTCTCCCGCGCGCCAGGCCGCCGCGAAGAACGGCACGCTGCAGCCGACCGACGTGACGACGGTCAATACGTCGTGGGCATGGACGGCCGGCTCCGGCATCTCGACCGCGGCCGAACTGGGTGCGTACGTGCAGCGGATGGTCGGCGGCGGCTACCTGAATGCGGACCTGCAGGCGCAACGCCTCGCGAGCTGCACGCCGATCGATCCGTCGAATCCGGCGTCGGCGAGCTACTGCATGGGGCTCGCGAAGTTCGGCACGTTCTACGGGCACACCGGGGAAATACCGGGTTTCAATACGTTCGCGGGCTACGATCCGGTCACGAAGACGACGATCGTCACGTGGGCGAACACGGCGTCCGGCCCGGACGGACGCGCACCGGCCAACGAGATCGCACGGATCATCATGGGCGAGCTCAGCAAGGCGGCCGATGTGCCGAGCGAGGGGCGGCCTTGAGGGGAAGCCGTAGGGGGCCACCCGCGCGGGCAGTGGACTACGGCTGCGTCCAGGGTCGACCATGGGTCCGGGTTGCGTTGACGCCGCTATGACCGACCTGTCTCGCGGCGCCGCCCGGGGGGAGAAGGAGCCTCCCATGAAGACGGGGACCGTGCCGGCCGGCGATGCCGGGCCGGCACGCATATCCGGTTCGCGCGGCGCCCCCGCCGCCGCTTACTGCCCGATGCTGGTGAAGGTCGGCAGCAGCACGCGATACACGTGAATCATTGCCGGCCCGAGCAGCACGCACATCAGCGCCGGGAAGATGCAGAAGATCAGCGGGAACAGCAGCTTCAGCGCGATCTTCGCGGCCCGCTCCTCGGCGCGCATCCGCCGCCGCGTGCGCAGCATGTCCGAGAGCACGCGCAGCGATTCCGCGATGCTCGTGCCGAAGCGATCGGCCTGGATCAGCATCGCGCAGAACGATTCGATATCCTCGACGCCGGTCCGCAGCGCCAGGTTGCGCAGCGCGGTATCCTTCGTGAACCCGGAACGCATCTCGAGCAGCAGCAAGTCGAGTTCGCCTGCGACCACTTCGCTGCGAAATCGCAGTTCCTCGCTCACCCTCATCAGCGCCGCATCGAGCCCGAGCCCTGCTTCGACGCATACGGTCAGCAAGTCGAGCGCATCCGGGAAGTCCTCGAAGATCACCTGCTGACGCTTCGCGATCCGGCGCCGGAGGATCACGTTCGGCACGTAGTAGCCGATCCCGGCGAGCGCCACGAGGATGAACGACAGCAGCATGCGTTGACCCGCGAGGCGGGTCGTGGCGAGCGCCAGCAGCGCAGCGCCCGGCAGCGCCAGCGCGAGTACCGTCTTCGCCGCGAAGTAAAGCGCGCCCGCGTTCGCATCGCGCCAGCCGGCATTCATCAGCCGGATCCGCAGCGGCGAGTTCTCCCAGCCCTCCTGCGGTAGCGACAGCCGGGAAATCGGTTTCGACAGCTCGACGAGTTTCGCGACCCAGTGCGACGTTTGCCCGCCGCCGTCGTTCGCACCGGTGCCGATGCCCACGCTCGCTCCGCTCGCCTGCTGGATCCGGCGCTCCATGTTGCGCGGTGCAAACAGCAGCATCGCGACCAGCACGCCGCCGGCGACGAAAAGGAACAAGCCGGCCAGCATCACGGTATGTACTACGCTCAGGTTTTGCATGACAGCCTCGATTCGGTTCGTGAAGCCCGGGACACGCGTCAGACGCGAATGCGGATGATGCGGCGAATCCACAGCAGGCCGAATGCCATCGACCCCAGCATCACGCCAACCATCTTGATGCCGGCCGGATCCTCCCAGAGCACCGACAGGAACTCGCGGTTCAACACCGCCATCATGCCCGCGGTACCGAACGGCAGCAGTCCGAGGATCCAGGCCGACAACCGCCCTTCCGCGGACAGCACGCGGACCTTGTCGAACAGCTTGAAGCGTTCGCGCACCAGCGATGCGATGCTGTCGAGCAGTTCGGCCAGGTTGCCGCCGGTCTCGCGCTGAATCAGCACCGCGATCACGAAGTAGCGCAGGTCATGGGCCGGCACGCGCGTGGCGAGGTTCACCAGCGCATCGTGCAGCGACACGCCGTAATTGATCTCGTCGAACGTGATCCGGAATTCACCGCCCATCGGATCGGGAAACTCCTCGCCGACCATCCCGAGCGCGCTCGTAAACGAGTGGCCGGAGCGTAGCGCGCGCGCGATCATGTCGCAGACATCCGGCAGTTGGCGCTCGAGCTTGAGCATCCGTCGGTTGCGATGCCGCATCACGTACATCGCCGGTATGCATGCGGTCAGCAGCGCAATCGGCACCACGATGATCAGCGGCAACGCGGTCAGGGCCAGGGCCAGCATCGTCGCCACCGGGAATGCGGCGCAGAGCGAGACCAGTTTCGCGACCGTCCAGTCGAGCCCGGACTGCTGCAGCAGGAGGTCCAGCGACTGCACGCGCGGCACGCGCAACAACAGCCGGTCGAACGGTTTCGACTCGTCGAGCATCCGCTTCTTGAGAATCGACAGCCGCTCCTGCTGCACGCTGCCGCCGGCCGACATCGCGCGCAGGCGCGACTCGATCCGGCGCGCGGCGGCACCGTGGCGCGTGTTCCACCATTGATAGACGCCCTCGATCGCGAGCACGACCGCGACGAAGGTGAGAATCACAAAACCGTAAAAGATCGAGTCCATGAGGCCTCCCCGGAATCAGACGACCGCGCGTCGTCACTTCGTCTCGTAACGCTGCGCCGGGTCGTACAGCGAATCCGGCAGGTTGATGCCGAACGCCTGCAGCCGCTCGGCGAACTTCGGTCGCACGCCGGTCGCGCAGAAGTGTCCGCGCACCGTGCCGTCGCGATCCATGCCGGTGCGCTTGAACGTGAAGATCTCCTGCATGTTGATGATGTCGCCCTCCATCCCGGTCAGCTCCTGGATGCTGACGATCTTGCGCTTGCCGTCGGTGAGCCGCGTGGCCTGAACCACCACCGAGATCGCCGACGCAATCTGCTGGCGCATCGTCTTCGGCGGCAGCGTCAGGCCGCCGACGCTGATCATGTTCTCGAGCCGCGTGAGCGCATCGCGCGGCGTGTTCGCGTGGATCGTCGCGAGCGAGCCTTCGTGGCCGGTGTTCATCGCATTGAGCATGTCGAGCGCTTCCGCGCCGCGCACTTCGCCGAGAATGATCCGGTCCGGCCGCATCCGCAGCGCGTTGCGCACGAGCGTGCGTTGCGTGATCTCGCCCTTGCCCTCGATGTTCGGCGGCCGCGTTTCGAGCCGCAGCACGTGCGGCTGCTGGAGTTGCAGCTCGGCGGCGTCCTCGATCGTCACGATCCGCTCGGATCGCGGAATGAAGCCCGACAGGATGTTGAGCAGCGTCGTCTTGCCGCTGCCGGTGCCGCCCGACACGAGCACGTTCACTTTCGCCTGGGCCAGCGCATCGAGCAGTTCCGCCATCGGCGGCGTGAGGCTCTGGTAACTTACGAGGTCGTCCATCTTCAGCGGGTTGACCGCGAAGCGCCGGATCGACATCAGCGGCCCGTCGATCGCCGACGGCGGAATGATCGCGTTCACGCGCGAGCCGTCCGGCAGGCGCGCATCGACCATCGGGGTCGATTCGTCGATGCGGCGCCCGACCCGCGACACGATCTTCTCGATCACCTTCATCAGGTGCGCGTCGTCGTAGAACGTCACGTCGGTCAGCTCGAGCTGGCCGGCGCGCTCGACGTAGACCTGTTTGTACGTATTCACGAGGATGTCGGAGATGCCGGGGTCGCGCAGCAGCGCCTCGAGCGGGCCGAAACCGAACATCTCGTCGTACACGTCGATCGCGAGCTGGCGCCGCTCGATGTCGTTCGCGAGCAGGCGCTCCTCGTCGAGGATGCGCGAGATCAGCGCCGAGATTTCCTGCCGGACCTGTTCCTGCGGCAGGCGCGACAGACGCTCCAGCTCGACGCGTTCGAGCACCGCCAGGTGAATTTCGCGGCGCAGCTTCTGGTAGGCGTTGCGTACCGACGAATGCGTCGCACCTGCCGGTTCGGTGCCCGCCGCCTGCGGCTGCGTCCGGTACAAGGACATCTGTTCGCGCAATGACATGATGGTTTCCCCGAAAGATTCACATGGACTTGAGCTTCGGCGTGGCCTTGCGGCCGAACAGCCGGGACATCAACGGTTCGCTGCTGGAGGTGCCGTGCCTGGTGCGCACGTCCCCTTCGACGATCTGCTTCGCACAGGCCTGCAACGCACGCGTGACCGCCGCGCCGCGGGCGACGCGCGAGGCCGGATGCCCCTGGTCGAGCGCTTCGCGCACGGTGTCGGCGTCGTCGGGTATCGTGCTGCTGGCATGCAGGCCGAGCACTTCCTCGAGCGCGGCGCGAGACCGCTCGCTCGCGCGCGTCATCCGGTTCACCACCAGCCGCAACTGGTCGGTCGGGTAGCCGAGCGACACGAGAATCTCCAGCAGCCGGCGGCCCGCGCGCACGTGCGGCATCGCGGGCTGCAGCACGAGCTGGATCTGGTCGCTGCGATCCAGCGCGATCATCGACAGCGGATTGATGCTGACCCCGATGTCGAAGATCACGAAGTCGTAACGCGGCGCCGCGACGCCGAGGATCCATTCGAGCGCGTCCTCGCGCATCTCCGCGGCCTTGACCGGGTCGCCCGCGCCGGCGAGCACGTGAAACGTCGACGTCACGTGCGCGACGCTCGCGTCGAGAAACGCGCCGTCGAGCCGTTCGATCTGCGCGCACAGTTGCGGCAGCGTCGACGGCGGCGTCTCGTCGCTGACGAGGAACGCGGCATCCGCGAACTGCTGGTTCAGATCGACCAGCAGCACGCGGCGCTTGTGGCCTTCGGCGATCTCGTACGCGACGTTGCTCGCGGCGAAGCTCGTTCCCGCGCCGCCCTTGCACGACATGAACGACACGAAGCGCGTATCGTCGCTGTCGCGCCGCGTGCTTTGCGCGGCCGCGCGTTCGAGCGCGCGGGCGAGCGCCGCGGGGTCGATCGGCCACTGCAGCACGTCGCGCGCGCCGGCGCGCATCGCGTCCAGCAGCACGTGCGGCGCCGCATCCGCGGTGACCAGGATGCCGGTCAGGCCCGGGTGCAGACGGCAGATCCGCTCGAGCGCCGACAGCTCGGCCGCGTCGGTCGTCGCGCCGTCGATCAGCAGGATATCGAACGAATCGAGCCCGTCGGTTCGATGCTCGATCTGGGACGGCCGTCCGTGCGCGCGCGTCACGCGATAGTGTCCGCTGTCGGTGACCAGGCGCGCGATCTGCGTGAGCCGGGCGGTATCGTCGGCAGCTACGAGGATATTGATCATGACAGTGCCTCGTCGGTTCGATTATTGACAGGCGCTTCCGCCCGTCGACGAATTCAGGCTTTCCCGCGACAGCGTCGTGGTGAACGACGGCATCGTGATCGCGACGTTCGCGATCGGAATCATCGTCCTGACCGTCACGTTGGTGATGCTGACCGTCACGAACGAGCAGGAGCTCACGTCGCAGCCCGACGGCGTGTAGCTCACCGACACGTTCGCGTTCGACAGCATCGGCATCATCGACTTCACGCGCTTCACGACGCCGGCGGCGTTCACGTCGCAGACGATCGCCGTGCGTGCGCCGAGCCGGATCGCCTCGGTCGCGGTGTTCCAGTAGAACAGCACGCGCCCGAATTCGAAGACGCCGATCAGCAGCATGATCAGGATCGACGCGATCAGCGCGAACTCGACGATCGTCGCGCCGCGTTGGACGCGCCGGCGCGACAGCGGAAAGGGGCGCGCGTTCATGACACTTGCCTCATCACGGTGACGATGTTGCCGAAGGTGATCGAGGACAGCCCCGGGTAGGCCGGAATCGGCTGGTACTGGTAGCCCTTCACCTTCACCTCGACGACGTTGATGCTGCCGGTCGCCGTGCCGCTTGCCGCATTGTTGGTCGAGTCGTACGTCGGCAGGTTCGCGAACTGCGGCGGGTCGGACGCATCGGCGCAATCGGTCGAGTGCGCGGCGTCGCAGACGATCACCATCGACGTCGTGAGCCCCGGCACCAGTTCGGTGCCGGCGGAGCCGCAGGTGGTGCTGCCGTACACGACGAGGCACTGCGCCTCCGCGAGCGGATACGCGCTGTCGGTCGGCAGAAAGACCGACAGGTAGCGCGCCGCGTTGCGCGTCGCCTTGGTGAGGGTCTCGTACTGGTAGATCGCGCGGCCGAACTCGGCCACGCCGGTCGCGAGCACGATCATCGGCATCAGCACGAGCGCGAATTCGACCGCGGCGACACCGCGCATGCGTGACCGGCGAATCGGGAGCCTTTTCATGATCGCGTCTCCACTATTGAACGAGCATCGGCACCTTGATGCCGGCCGAACTTCCGGTACCCGGCAAGCCGTGCGTCGCGCAGGGCGTCGTGCCGGATGCCGTCGTGCCGAGGTATTCGAGGTGTGCCGTCACGCCGCCGCTGCCCGGGCTGAACGGCAGCGGATCGAGCATCAGCACGCAGTCCCACTGCGTGACGTGAAGCTTGCTGCTGCTGCCCGACAAGGTCGAGCAGTCGCCTTCCGGTGCGAGCGCGAGCCGGCGGTCGCCGCCGAACGTCTGGTAGTTGCTTGCCGTTGCCGTCCCGTTGGTCGAGATGCCGCTGCCGGTGGGCGCTGCGCCGTCGCCCTGGTAGGACTTGAAGCTCGCGCGGTCGAGCACGAACTGCGTGTATGCGTCGCCGACGATGCCCGGGGTTCCCGGCGGCCCGTAGTTGGGGCCGACGTACGCGTAGCCGGTGAAGTCCGGCTGGCCGCTCGAGCCGTTGGCGCCGTTCGTGTAGATGCCGAAGCGGGTGTTCCAGGCACGCAGCGACGCGGACTTCAGGCCCGTCGACCCGAGGTCGGGCGGCGACGTGATGTTGCAGCTGTTGCCGGACAGTTCGCTGGCGATGGTCGTCTCGTTCGTCGAACCGTCGAGTGCCGCCCAGCCGAAGTTGCCGGGCCCGTAAGTCGACGACGAGCCGGACGGCGACGAGATCCAGTCGCCGACCTTGTAGGGCGCGGCGGCAGCTGCACGACACACGAATACCGGAATCGCGCAGGCCGTCTGCCCGGCGCCGACCGTCGCGATCGCGCTCGCCGCGACCTGGGCCGCGTTCGCGACCTGCACGCCGGGAATCGTGTTGAGCACCTCGATGAACCAGTGCGCGATGTTGGTCAACTGCGCGGTGCACTTCACGTACTTGATGTTCGCCGGCGTGGTAACCGCCGTCTTGGTCAGGAACGGATTGGTCAGCGAATCGCTGAACGTGACGTTCGAATCCGTCTGCATCTGCACCGCGTTCTGCTGAAAGAACGCGAAATTCGAGTGGCCGGCGGCGATGCCGTCCGCTTCAGCGACCTGCAGGCTGATGGCCGACGTAAGGTCGCGCGCAGCGGACAGCGCGCATGCGTCGGCGCTGTTCTGCAGTTCGCTGCGCGTGACGTACAGCTTGCCGAGGTCCAGCGCGAGACCGACGAACCCGATCATCACCGCCAGTGCGAGACCGACGATGATCGCGACGGCGCCTTGCTGGCGATGCATACCGCGACGCGTGAGTTTCGGATGACGAGCTGCGCTGGACATGGCGTTCTCCCTGAGCTTGCCTGTGTGTTACTGCGCCGACTTGCCGATCCCGATTACGAAGGCATTGGCTTTCGGCTCGGGCTGCTTGAACGACTTGTCGTAGTTGTCGAGCGCGGACGCGGCGGCGCTGCCGTTGACCCCCGGGTTCGATGCCGCGTGTTCGGCGGCATGCGGATCGATGATCTGGGCTTGCGTGACGGCGCGGACCGAGTCGCCGAAGCGGGTGTCCCACACCGGCGTCGACGACATGCAGCCGGCGAGCGCGAACGCGAGCGGGACGGCGAGCGCCGCGCGGCGCACGAATACGAGGTAGGCGGATTTCATGAGCTTCCCCTTGAATGGCTTCAACGATCGGTGGACTGGGGTTCCGTGCCTGCCCGCGCGATCTGCGCGTGCGCGGCGGCCGGCAAGCCGTGCTTCGAACGCGGCGCGGGTTTTGCCGGCGCGGCGGAGCCGGCGGCCGCGAGACGCGCGGCAGCCGCTTCGATGCGCGCGATCCGCGCCGCGGTGGCTGCGGTGGCTGCGGTGGCCGCTTCGGCCTGCGGCTGCGACTGCTGTTGCGGCTGCGACTGCGGTTGCTCTTGCGGCTGCGCGGCCGGCGTCGGTTCTGCGCTCACCGCCCCTGCCGCGTCAGCCGCCGCGGCCTTCTGCGGCTCCGCCGGCACCGGCGCCGGTGCATCGGCGGGCTGCGGCGCACGCGGTGCGGGCAGTGCGGCGGCCGGTGCGGCCGGCTCGGCCGATTGCGGCGCCGGAGCAGGTGCGGGAGCCGGCGTCTGCGGTGCTTCCATCGCGCCGCTCGCCGGTTGTGCGCCCGCCCGGCGGACACCCTTGCGGCCTTCCATGTTGCCGGTCGCATACACGTCGGCTTCGTTCGGCTTCGAGAAGCTGTCGGTCGGCAGCGGCACGTCGGCGGTCTGCAGCGGCCTCACCAGGTGCGGCGTGATCACGAAGATCAGCTCGGTGCGATCCTGCTGGAACGACGTGCTGCGGAACAGCGCGCCGAGCACCGGTACTTCACCGACACCCGGGATCGCCTTCAGCGCACCAGTCCCGTTGTCCTTGATCAGCCCGCCGATCGCGAACGACTCGCCGTCGCCCATCTGGACCGTCGTCGACGCGCGCCGCGTCGTGATCAGCGGCAGGATCGACGTGCCGCCGATGTTGGACGCGCTCAGCGTCACGCCCGTCTGAGACAGTTCCGACACTTCCGGCGCGACCTTCAGGCTGATCCGGCCGTTCCCGAGCACCGTCGGCGTGAACTTCAGCGCGACGCCGAACTCCTCTTCCTGCAGCACGATCGACGACGTGCCGTTGCCGCTGCTCTGCGGCACCGGGATGAAGATCCTGCCGCCGGCGAGGAACGTCGCCTCCTGGCCGCTGATCGTCACGAGATTCGGCTCCGCGAGGATCTTGACGAGGTTGTCGGTGTTCTGAACATCGGCCGCGATGCTGAACGGCCTGTTGTTCGCCTTGTTGAAGACCGCGCCGCTTGCGACGCCCGCGAGCAGGTTGCTGACGAGCGCGCCGCTCCACGAGCCGAAGCCGCCCTGGATGTTGAATGCGCTGCCCATCTGGTTGATCAGCGTCTTCGACACTTCGGCGACCTTCACCTCGAGCATCACCTGCTGCGGCGACGTGACGGCCAGCATGTTCAGCACGCCGGCGCCCTTGCCGCTGCCGTCGCCGGCGCTGTCGCTGTACGCACGGGCGATCTGCACCGCCTGCTGCGCGGCCTGCGAGTTCGATACGTTGCCCGCCAGCACGATCGTGCCGGCGGCGGTCGATACGTGAATGTCGTGCTCGTTCGGCATCAGCTGCATCAGCGACGCCTGCAGGCCGCCGGCGTCCGCGCCGACCGCCACGTCGATCACGCGGCACGCACCGCTGCGACCCTGCACGATCATGTTGGTCGTGCCGACCGACAGCCCGAGGATGTACAGCGTCTGCGGCGACACCATCGTCGCCTGCGCGACGGCCGGGTTGCCGATGGTCCGGTTGCGGACCGGCTCCGGCATCGGCACCAGCAGCGACTTGCCGAGCGGCACGCTGACGCTGGTCGACTCGCGTACCGCGCCCACGCAGTTCGGCCCGCGCAGCGGCCCCGCCGCCGCCGCGGCGGGCGCGGCGGCCGGAGTCGGCGTCATGCTGATCGTCATCTGCATCGGCCCCTTGGCGGCCGCCGCCGGCGCGGCGGCACCGCCCTTCATCAGCGCGGCCGATTCGGCGGCTTCCTGGGCCAGTGCGCTGTATACGGTCAGCGTTCCGGCACAGAGGATCGCGGCCATCATCGCGCCCCGTGCGATACGCGTGCGCACCGGGCCGGTACCTGAATGTTGCGGATTGATCTTCATTTCGTCTGATCCCCCGAGTGACCGGCGAGACGCCGGTTGTCGACTTTCAAGGCCGCCGTGCCCTGACGGCGGCCGATCTGGTTAATGTGGTTATCTGGATGTGTGTTCTACCGTTTCAGAAACATTCGACGCTGCCGCGCACCCCGGTCAGCACGCCGACGCAATCGTGGCGCGCCTCCGGTGCCGCGTGCGACGCGACATGCACGCGCACGGTCTTCACGCGAACGGGTGCGGGTGCCGGCGCGTCGGGTACCGGTGCCTTGCCGAGCAGCGTGAGCTTGGTCGCGCCGTCGGTGGTCAGCGTCTTCTGGTCGACCTGGTTGCGCAGCACGAGCGACAGCGTGCCGACGCTGCGTGCGAGATCGAGGCGTTCGGCCTGGTCGGGCGTGACTTCGAGCGTCACCGCGTTGACGACCTTCGGTGCGGTGTCGTCGCGGCTGACCTGCTGCGCGACGGCCAGCACCAGGATGTGCTCGAGCACGATCTTGGAGATGCTCTGCCCGTCGGTCTTGCCTTGCTGTTCCTGCGTGTTGACGATCACGTCGACGTAGTTGCCCGGCAGCGCGAAGCCCGCGACGCCAACCACGTCGTTCACCCGCACGGTAATCGCGCGGCTGCCGTCGGCGATCACCGCGGACAGCCCGCCCTTCGTGCCGACCGGCGCGAGCTTCGACTCGATCACCGGCTCGCCGCGGGCGAGGCTCGTGCGCACGACGCGCCCTTCGAGTTCCTTCGTGTCGGTAAACGCGCCGGTCGGCACGCTGCCCGACGGCCAGCTCACCATGCGGATCTGGTTCGGCCCGAGCGGCTCGCCCAGGTTCAGGTCGGTGGTCGCCACCGCGACCGACGTGACCGAGCTGCTGGAGGTATTCATCAACCAGCGCGACGCGAACACGACCGCGGCAAGCCCCGCGACCATCGCGACGATCAGCATCATGAGCGCTCGACTGTTTTTCATGGCAATGCTCCTCAACGAATCGTGAAAGAAACGGCTCAACCGGTTACGTGCGTGCGACCGCCTTGGTCGGCAGGCGGCAGATACACGCCGTCGCGCTCGGGCGCCGTGCCGAAATAGCTGGCCCACGCGTCGTGCAGCGCGTCGTGCGTCACTTGGAGCGGATCGCCGCGATACCGCGCGCCGGCGGCGACGAGGCGCAGCAGATCCATCGGGAAGCATGCGAGATAGGCCTTGCCGGTCGGCAGGTGCAGCCGGTGCAGCAGATAGTCGAATGCGTCCTGCGTCGATACCAGGCCGAGCGACGCACATGCGGCGTCGAACACCGCGCGATAGTGGTCGATCGACAACGCGCCGACGTGAAGCTTGGAACCGAGCCGGCGCAGGAATGCATCGTCGGCGAACTGCTCCGGCGCCAGGTTGCTCGAGAACACCGGCCAGACGTCGAACGGCAGCACGAAGCGGTTGCCTGACTCGAGCGTCAGGAAATCGACGCCGCGATCGAGCGGGCGCAGCCAGCGGTTGAGCAGGTCGCGCGGCTCGACACGCTGGCGGCCGAGATCGTCGACGATGTACATGCCCATGTTCGCCTTCATGTGCGGCGGCGCCTGGTAGAAGCCCGCCGCGTCATCGCGGCGCAGGTCGAGCTCGTCGAGCGTCAGCTCGCCGCCGGACATCACGACCGGCCGCTCGCACAGGCGCCAGCGGCGATCGACCGATTGGCCGTCCGTTTGCGCTGCCGCATCGACATGCACGAGCGGGTCGTAGATCTGGATCACTTCGCCGGCGGCGCAAATCGCATACGGCACCGGCACATGGCCGCCCATCAGCGCGCCGAGCCGCTCCGCGAGGAAAGTCTTGCCGCTGCCGGCCGGGCCGTAGATCAGAAGCGGACGGCCGGAGTTCAGCGCGGCGGCCGCCGAATCGAGGATCGCCGTATCCATGACGACGCCGTCGAAGACGGCCCACACATCGTTCTGGGCCACGCGCAGCTTGCGCACCGAATGGGTGGACACGCAGTCGAGATACGCGTCGAGCGTCACCGGCGCAGGTCCGCTGTAGCTGCTGCGCGCGCGCTCTTCGAGCGCGGCCAGGCGGCCCGCCTCGGTCAGGCGGAACGTCACGTCGAGGTCCGTCTTGCCGCGATGGGTCAGTTCGACCAGATGCTCGCGCACCAGGAATGCGAAGATGTCGTCGAGCACGGCGAGCGGCAGGCAGTGACGCTCGATCAGGTCGCCGTAGGACGGGCGGCCGAGCACCAGCGTCGACTTCAGCACGAGCCCGGCGATGAACGCCTGGCTCAGTCCGGTTTCCTCGAGCGAGCGCGGTGCCGCCGGCAGTTGCGCGCCCGGCTTCGCGTGCGCCTCCCGCAGTGGCGACGGAAGCGGCAGGTGTGCAACCTGCGCGTCGCGTCTCGGTTCGGTGGGGTTAGTGTTCATGTTCGGTCCATCCTCGTTGCAGGTTCGGCGCGCTACGCGCACGATACGAACAGCATGCCCAGCGTGCCGGCGGCAATCGCCACGCCATACGGCAACGCACCGACCGACGCGCACTCCACGGGGCCGTCGGTTGCCCCTGCACGCGCCCCGGACGCGCGACGCGCGATCAGCGCCGCGACGTTCGCCCACATCTGGCGCATGCGTCCGCGCAGCAGCGCGAAAGCGATCGCGCCGATCCCGCCGGCCAGAAAGGCGGCCAGCACCATGTAGAACGTCATCTGTGCGCCGACCCATGCGCCGATCGCGAGCATCAGCTTCACGTCGCCTGCAGCCATCCCGCGCAACAGATAGAACGGCAGCAGCAGGCCGAAGCCGGTCGCGGCGCCGGCAAGCCATGCGAGCGCGCCAGCCTGGATGCCGTGCAGCGCGCACTGGGCAATCAGCGCACCGGCCAGCCCGAGCGCGACGAGCCGGTTCGGGATGCGTCGGCTCGTGATGTCCGTGCTGGCCGCGACGACGACGAGCAGCGTCACGCACAACGGAACCGGGTAAGGCAGCGCGGCAGGCAACATGGCGAACCTCGACGGGATGTAATGATCAGGATCACTGACCCAGTGCGGTATTGACCGCCGCGGTCACGATCGACGCGATCATGTTGTACATGTCTTCAAGCGAACCCTTCAGTACGACCACGCTTCCCAGCACGATGGTGGCGAACACTGCCGCGATCAGCGCATATTCGATCGACGTCACCCCCTGCTCGTCGTCGATCCATCGCGATACCGCTACCGCCCATCCCCTGGTCCGCATGACGGCCTCCGATTCGGTTGATCATGAGCACGGGGAGACTCGAGCAGTGCACCGGCCGAGTCATCCGCCGTTCGATCCATTCGACATCTGTTGGTTGGGTGTCCGGCCCTGCCCGAGCGACGGGATGGCGACGAACGGGCCGGACCCGCCGTTCGCCGCCCCGCCATTCAGATCGCCGCGTTGAGGTCGTCTGCAATCGTGTTGAAGACGTCCTTGAGATCGTTTCCGACCAGCGTCAGTGCTGCAACGAGGCCGACTGCGATCAGCGCGGCGATCAGGCCGTATTCGATGGCCGTCACGCCTTGTTCGTCTTGAACGAAACCGCGGATTTTCTGGATGAACGTGGACATGGCTACTCTCCTTTCGCACTACTATTGGAATCCCGTTGTCGGGAATCGACGCAGGGAGCGGGGTACTACCGGCACAGCGGCACAACAAAAGGATTCGATGCGGCGCTCAGCGACGCACACGGCAGGGTACGAGCCTGGCCGGGCGAACGATCGTCGGTGAGCTGATGCGTGCGATATGCATGCGCGCTGCGATCTGGCGAATGACGCGATCGAGCAGAACGGCGTAATGACCGTACCGGGCATGCATACGGATTGAATGCTGCTGCGGATAGCCTTCGCGGCATGCAAGCCGCGGCGTGCTCTGGTCTTTCATTTTTATTCCCCAAATGCTGTCATGTGATTCTTGTTGCGCGGACGATGCCGTCGTCTATTCGCTCGGTCGACGTTTCCGCCGGTTTTCACGGCCTGGGCGGCGCATTCCCCGACGCGCCCTCGAGCCGTTGCTTTCCGCAGGTGATTGAGTCCGGTCTTGTCAGCCTGTTGCTTCAACCGGTCTTTCACCACGTCGTCGACTTTCGTGCGGACCTTGACGCAAAGAGCAGGCCAGCCGGAAGGAAATCCAGACCCAGCAAGGGTTCCGGAGATTCACCCGTCAGTCGGGTTTCGGCGCGCTGCACAAAATGTTTCAGATTTGATATACGCACACAGGCCGCCCCGGGGTGCCGGCGGGGCTCCGCCGTGCTGTGCAAGGGCACCCAAAAATTTTCTCGGGACTTTCCCGAATCCGCGCAGCCCGTCGCCCGACGCGAGTTCCGCACACCGCCGGACCGGCGAAAAACCCGGAATGTTTCAGGCGAGAAACATCATTTGCGCCGGTACGGTTTTCTCAGACATGAAAACCCGGTTTTCCGCACTGTCGCTGCCGAGTCGATATCTCACGAGTCAGCCCGCGGTTTGCGTCGCGCGTTTTTTTCTCCAACAATGCATTCACCGGACAGCGCCATCGAATGCGATTCGATCCGGATACACGACAACACAAAAAGGTTGCGGCAGACCACGCAGCCTTCACTGCAAACGGGGCATCATGTACACAGCCAATCGTGGAGTGCGCTATCGCGCCAAACGCTGTGCTCAATGGCTGACAGCCGACCGGATCATTCCGTACAGCTGCATCATGCTGATGCTGTGTGTCGGATTCCTGATCACATGGGGCTTCGTGACGAATACCTTCACGTCACAGACCACCGCACGACCGGGTGTCGACTTCTCCGTCTTCTGGACCGCGTCGCAGCTCGTGCTGCAAGGTCATGCCGCAGCGATCTACGATCCGGTCTTCTTCTCCCATGCCGAGGTAGCGCAATTCGGTGCCTACATAGGTCACCAGTCGCTGCCCTGGCTTTATCCGCCGACGATGCTGCTGTTCATCGCCCCGGTTGCCCTCGTGCCTTTCCTGCCCGCGTATTTCCTCTTTTTTGCGGGCAGTCTTTTATGCTATGCGTACGCCGTCCTGCGACTGTCGGGTCTGCGTGCGCACCTGCCCGCTCCGCGCGCCGCCGCGCTCGTCGTGCTCGCCTACTCGGGCGTGTTCGCGTCCGTCCTGTACGGGCAGAACAGCATCCTGACCGCCGGCATCGCCGCATTCGCGCTGCATTTCCTCGGCCGACGCCCGATCGTCGCCGGCATGCTGATCGGGCTGCTCGCCGTCAAACCGCAGCTGGCGGTGGTGTTTCCGTTCGTGCTGGTCGCGACCCGCTCGTGGCGCACCTTCGCGTCGGCAGCGATCACCACGGTGCTGTTCACCGTGGCCGGCATTGCGCTGACCGGCATCAGCTCCCTGCACGGCCTGGCTCAGGTGATGTCGATCGTGCGCGGCATGCATTTCACCAATCCGGCCTACTGGTTCGTTTCGCCCACGACGTTCGCGGCGCTGCGGCTCGCTGGCGCATCGATTCCGGTCTCGCTCGCCGCCCAGGCCGCCGTGGGGCTGCTCGCAATCACCGCCGCCGTCCAGGTCTGGCGGCGCACGGTCGACATTCGGCTGCGCGCCGCGGCGCTGGTGATCGCCACGCTGTTGACGACCCCCTATCTGTGGCACTACGAACTCGCCTGGCTCGGCATCGCGTTCTTCTGCGTGATCGCCCACGGGTTCGACGAAGGCTGGCTGCCGGGAGACCAGATCGTGATCGTGATCGCGTGGCTGCTGCCGATCTTCGAGGTATTCAACCGGATCACGAAGCTGCCGCAGATCGGCCCGGTCGTGCTGCTCGCCGTGCTGTTCGTCGTCGTGCGTCGCTCGACGCTTGCATCGGGGGGTGCGCGATGAAATCACCACGCGCCCTGTTGCACGTCGATTCGGCAATCGACCCACATCCGGAACTGCCGATCGCCGGCCCGCACCGGTTCCCGCACTGGCTCAATCGTGATCGGGTACGCCTCTATGCGGCCGCGGTACTGCTGACCGAATTGCTGTTCCTCTGCGTCTACCTCGCACGCGTGCATTGGTCGCATACGTCCGTGCCTGAACCGCTCGCGCAGGATCTCGCGCCGCTCTGGGCCGCCGCCCGGCTCGGCGTGCACGGCCATGGGATCGACGCGTGGCATTTCCCCTCGCTGTTCGTGATCGAGAAGCTCGCGATTCCGACGATGAATGCCGCGGACGGTTCGCTGCCGTGGCTCTACCCGCCCACGATGCTGCTGTTCGTGCTGCCGCTCGGCTGGCTGCCGTATATGCTCGCGCTGGTGTTGTGGCTCGGCGTCACGTACGCGCTGTTCGTGGCGACGATCCGGGCAACCGTGCAGCGCGACGCGGCGCTGCTCTGCGCGCTCGCGTTCCCCGGCGCGTTTCTCGCGGTGATCGTCGGACAGACGAGCCTCCTGACCGCGACGCTCGCCGGCTGCGGGCTGCTGATGCTGAATCGCCGCCCCGTCGTCGCCGGCATCTGTTTCGGCATGCTGACGATGAAGCCACAGATGGCGGTGCTGTTCCCGCTCGCGCTGCTGTGCGCCGGACAATGGCGCGCGATGACCGCGTGGGCCGCGACGATCGCCGGCGGCATCGCACTGTCGACGCTCATGTTCGGCGTCGACGCGTGGGTCGTATTCGCGCATGGCTTGCACGACGCATACCAGATGATCGGCACCGGCCACGCACGGCTCGCACGCATGCCGACCGTGTTCGTGCTTGCCACGAGCGCCGGCTGGCCCGCTTCCGTCGCGCTCGGCCTGCAGCTGCTGTCGGCCGCGACCGCCGTGATCGTCGTCGTGTACTCGTGGCGCGGCGCGTGTTCGTATGCGCTGCGCGCCGCGACCCTCGCCTGCGCGTCCCTGATCGTCGGCCCCTATCTGTACGACTACGACCTGACCTGGTACGGGCTCGTGATCGCATGGTACGCACGCTATGCGTGGACGCACGGCTGGCGGCGCTTCGATCGCGAATGGCTGCTGCTGATGTGGGTGATGCCGCTCGCCGGCCTCGTGCTGGTCCCGCATCTGTCGTTCCAGTTCATGCCGCTGGTCACGCTGGCCTCGCTGGCACTGCTCGTCAGCCGGATTGCACAAGAAAGGCACGACGTGCCGTCGATGCCCGACGCACACGACAACTCGACCGAGACCAGCTTCCCGCATCCGGTCCGCCCACACCACCGCCCGGCGCACGGACTGCGCCGCAGCGGCCGCCCGACCTTCGGCGTCGGCCGCTGACACGTCATCACAGGGGAACCCATCATGCGCGAATCGCTCTACACACCGCTCGTCTCGCTGGTCGTACCGTTCTACAACGAAGGCGAAGCCGTCGAACGCTTCTTCGATGTCGTGATCCCGCTGATGGCCGGCCTCGACGCGATCCGCTTCGAGATCGTCTGCGTGAACGACGGCAGCCGCGACGACACGCTCGAGCGCCTGATACGGGTCAGTATGGGCGACCGCCGCGTGCGCGTGATCGATCTCACGCGCAACTTCGGCAAGGAAGCGGCGCTGACCGCCGGTCTGGACGAAGCGGCCGGCGACGCGGTGATCCCGCTCGACGCCGACCTGCAGGATCCGCCGAGCCTGATTCCGGTGATGCTCGAGCACTGGCGCGACGGCGCGGAAGTCGTCGCCGCGAAGCGCAGCAACCGCGCGTGCGATTCGTTCGCGAAGCGCACCGCCGCCGCGATCTACTATCGCGTGCACAACGTGCTGTCGGACGTGAAGCTGCCGGAGAACGTCGGCGACTTCCGGCTGATGGACCGCAAGGTCGTGAACGCGCTGCGCAGCCTGCCCGAGCGCCATCGCTTCATGAAGGGGCTGTTCGCGTGGGTCGGCTACCGGACCGTGATCGTCGAGTACCAGCGCGACGCGCGCAGCGCCGGGCATTCGAAGTTCTCCGGATGGAAGCTGTGGAATTTCGCGATCGAAGGCATCACGAGCTTCAGCACCGTGCCGCTGCGCAGCTGGACCTACATCGGCCTCGGCATCGCCGCGCTCGCGTTCCTGTACGGCGCGTTCATCGTGGGACGCACGCTGCTGTTCGGCAATCCGGTGCACGGCTACGCGTCGCTGCTGTCGGTCGTGCTGTTCATCGGCGGCATCGAGCTCATCGGCATCGGCGTGGTCGGCGAATATATCGGACGCATCTACGACGAGTCGAAGCAACGTCCCGTCTACCTGATCCGCCGCCGCTACCAGGCACACGGCAAGGTGATCGAACTGCCGGTCGCGCGCGATACGCGCCGCGCGGCCGCACGTCGCCGCGTCCAGCCGGCCCGCGTGCGGGTCGGCGCCCGCTGAGCGGCGGAGCCGGCGATGTTCGCACTGCTCTACGCCGAGCGCGTGCGGCTGGCGCGCTTCGGCCTGTCCGGGCTCTGCTCGACCGCGCTGCACGTGCTGATCGCGTCCGCGCTGTACGCGCTCTTCGATGCGACGCAAGTGATCGCGAACGCCGTCGCGTTCGTCGGCGCGACGGCGTTCTCGTATCTCGCGAATACGCTGTGGAGCTTCTCGTCGACGGTGCATTCGCGCAACCTGGTGCGCTATCTGACCGTGGCGCTGGCCGGCTTCGCCGAAACGATGGCGCTCGCGCGCGCCGCCGAACTGCTCGACGTGCCGCGCGGCTGGGCCATCGTCGCGATCGCGCTGCTGATCCCGCCGACGATGTTCGTGCTGCACCGGGTGTGGACGTATCGGTGAATCCTTCACGCCGGCGTCGCGATATGCGATTTCGGCGATTGCAAACGCGCAATCGATACAAGGTCCGCCGGCGCGGCCGGCTGCATGCCCTCGTGACATCGCCGAGCCATTCCACGCATCGCGACGAACGCATCCGCATCGGATTGCGTCGTCGGGGAGCAGGCCGGTTTCATCGCGAAGCCGGTCGCCGGATGCGCATGGACGATGTCGAGCATCGCGTTCGGGACGGCCCGCGGTAGGGTCGAAGCATTCATCGATCCGTCACGGAACCATCGCACCAGAGACGAGCGATGCCTGCTAGCATGGCGCGTGGCCTGTCCGAATCGCGATGCTACCGGCAACATGTCGCGCGGCGGTACGGGTCGCGCCGTCGCCTCCGTGTCGGTCATGCCGGAGCACGTCGACGCGGACGCTTCCCGCGGCACGCGTCGTGCGTGGCCATCATTCGCCCTCCACCCGACGGCCGGCTTCGCCGCATGCTGTCGCGCGCGCCGCCGGCACGAGATCCGTCCATGCCCAGGAAAAAATCCAGTCTCTGGCTGCGGCCTTTCGACCTGTTGACCGCCGCGACGCGCGCGCGGCCGAAAAGAAAGACCGCCAAACCAGCGCCATCGGCGAAGCGCCCCGCCACCGCACGAACCACGCGTCCCGCCCGCGCGCCGGCGCCTGCCGCCCGCACGTCGCCGCGCCAGGCACCGGGCACGTGGCTGCGCTCGTTTCATTCCGCGCGCCCCGCCGCCGGCCAGCTCGTCAACCATCTCGCGTACGCGCTGTACCTGCCCGCCGCACCGGCGACGACCGACGGCCTGCCCGTCGTCGTCATGCTGCACGGCTGCAAGCAGACCGCCGAGTCGTTCGCCGCTGGCACCCGTATTTGCCGTGTCGCCGAGCGCGCCGGATTTGCCGTGCTGTTTCCCGAACAGGCGAAGACCGCCCACGCCCATCGCTGCTGGAACTGGCATGGCGATGCGTCGCAGTCGGAGGCCCCGGCGATCGCATCGCTCGTCGACGCGATCGTGCGGGAGCGCGGGTTCGATCGCGACCGCATCTATCTGGCCGGCATCTCGGCCGGCGCCGGGCTGGCCGCGCGTCTGGCGCTCGACTTTCCCGATCGCTTCGCGGCCGTCGGCCTGCACTCAGGGCCGGCCATCGCGCCGCCGTTGTCGACGATGGCCGCGATGAGCCTGATGCGCCGCGGTCTGCGCGACGATCCGGTACGCGTCGTCGATGCCTGCGTCGACGGGCGCGCTTATCCGGGCATGCCGGCACTCGTCGTGCACGGCGGGCTCGACACGGTCGTCGCCGAGCAAAATGCGCTGCAGCTGGGTGTCGCGTTCGCGCGGATCAATCGGCTCGTCGACGCGCAGGGTGATCTGCGCGTCGGCGAGCAACATACTTACGCGCACGACGATGCGGATTACACCGACTATCTGCGCGGCGGCACGCTGATCGTGCGGGTCTGCATCGTGCGCCGCCTGGCGCACGCGTGGAGCGGCGGCGATCCGCGCGAAGCATTCCACTCCGCGACCGGGCCGGACGCGACCGCGATGTTCTGGAATTTCTTTCGAAGGCGGCGGCGCAAGCGGTAGCGGAGCGACGCGTCGCCTGTCATTCACGCGCGTTGCCCGACTGCCGCCGCCGCGTCCGCATGGCCCTGCGCGCGCCGGATCGGCAGTCGAACGCGGAACGTCGTGCCGCGCCCCGGCTCGCTCGTCACGTCGATTGTGCCGCGATGACGCTCGACGATCCCGTGCGACACCGACAACCCGAGCCCCGTTCCCTGCCCGACCGGCTTCGTCGTGAAGAACGGATCGAAGATCCGCCGGACGATATCGGGCGTCATGCCGGTTCCGGTATCGCTGATCGCGATCGACACCTGCTCGCCGTCGCTCGACGTGCGGATCGTGATCACGCCGCGCGTCGGCATCGCATGCGCCGCGTTGACGAGCAGGTTCATGAACACCTGGTTCAGCTGCGATGGAAGACATTCGACCAGCGGCAGGTCGCCGTACTCGCGCACGATGTCGGCCTTGTACTTGAGTTCGTTGTGGACGACGTTGAGCGTGCTTTCGAGGCCCGCGTGGATATCGGCCACGCTCCACTCGCCGCTGCCCGGCCGCGAGAAATCGCGCAAGTCCTGCACGATCCGGCGCACGCGCACCGCGCCGTCGATCGATTCGTCGATCAGCGTCACGATCTCGTCGCGCACGTAGTCGAGATCGGCCGCGCCGCGCAGCGCCGTCAGCGCGTCGCGCACCGCGGGTTCGAGCTGCGGCAGCGCGGCTTCGTGCGCGGCGATCACGTCCAGCAGGCTGCGCACCCATGTCCTCAGCGTATTGAGGTTCGCGCTGATGAAGCCGATCGGATTGTTGATCTCGTGCGCGACGCCGGCCGCGAGTTGGCCGATCGACGCGAGTTTTTCCGATTGCAGCAGCTGCACGTGGGTGTCCTCGAGCGCGCGCAGCAAGCGCCGCTGTTCGTCCTTCTCCTGTTCGAGCCGACTCTGCGCCGCGCGGCGCTCGTCGATCTCGCTCGCCATGTTCTCGCGCGTGCGTTGCAGCATCGCCGTCGTCTGCTCGTAGCGCCGCAACGCCGTTTCGAGTTCGGCGGTGCGCAGTCGCACCAGCCGTTCGAGCGTGTCCGTCATGCCGCGCAGAAAGGTTGTGCGCGCATCGAAGCGGCAAACGAGCAGCGTGACGATCAGCGTCGCCGTCGTGAACAGCGCGATGGTCGTCGCGAGCCACGGCGCGTCGATGCCGTTCGCGGCGCCGCAGCGCGCGTCCGGCGCGAAATGCGCGGCCGCCATCGCCGTGTAGTGCATGCCCGTGATCGCGATGCCCATGATCAGCGCGGCGCCGATGCGTTGCGCGGTCGCGTGGCGCGCCTGTTGCGCGCGCAACGTCTGCGCCATCCAGAGCGCGGCGGTCGACGCGATCACGGCCACGCCGATCGATGCCGCGAACAGCGCGGGCTCGTAGCGGATGCCCGGCGCCATGCGCATCGCGGCCATGCCCGTGTAATGCATCCCGACGATCCCGGCGCCCATCAGCGCGCCGCCCGCGAGCAGGTGCCGGCGGCTCAACCGCGCACGCGTGACGACGTTCAGCGCGAAATACGACACGAGCACCGCGATCGCAAGCGACGCGCCTGTATCCGGCAGCGCATAACCGAGCGGAATCGGCAGCGACAGCGCCAGCATCCCGACGAAATGCATCGACCAGATTCCGGTGCCCATCGCGGCCGCACCGCCTGCCAGCCACGCGCGCTTGAGCCGCGGGTCGTCGAGCAGCGAGATGAACGCCGCCAGGTCGAGCGCCGTATAGGAGGCCAGTGTCGCGATGACGAGCGACAGCAGGACCAGCAGCAGGTTATAGGTGCCATGCATGATCGGCGTCCCGGTCGAAATGAACGCGGTGCCGCGGCGGAGCGGCCCCGTGCAGCGTCACGCGGGCGGCGCGGCGGCGCTCGCCGGCGTCGACGCGGCCGCGCCGGTCTGCACGAGAATGTCGAACGACGTGCCCTCGCGTGCTTCGAAGCGCCGCACGAGCTCGATCTGGTGCGCCGACATCACGCTGCCCTTCGTCATCAGCAGCACGCCGCGATGCGTGCGCAGATCGTCGGCGAGCTGCATCCCTTCGCGCAGTTGTTCGGACCGGATCTCCGCGACGGACGCCGCGATGCGCAGGCTCGCCGGATCCCGCACCAGCTCGATGAAGCGCGCGACGAGCAGCGGGTCGTAACGCACGCCGGCCTGCGAATGCAGCACGTCGATCGCCTGTTCGACCGAATGCGGCGAGCCGATCTCGCCGTTTCGCAACCCCTCGAAATCGCGCGCGATCGCGACGATCCGCGAGCCGAGCGGGATCGCGTCGCCCGCCAGGCCGTCGGGCGTGCCGCGGCCGTTGAAGCGCTCGTACTGGTGCAGCACGATCGACGCAACCTTGTGCAGCTGCGCGACCGGCGTGAGCACCATCTGCGCGCGCAGCGGATGCTGCTGGAACAGGCTGTGCTCGTCCGTCGTCATCTTGACGAGCGGCTTGTGCAGCAGTTCGTCGGGCAGCGACAGCTTGCCGATGCCGTGCAGCAGTCCCGCGTAATACACGTCCTGCGCGTGCAGGCTGCTCATCCCGGCCGACAGCGCGAGACGGCGCGCGATCTCGCCCACGCGCATCGCATGGCCGCTCGCCGATCCGCAGCGCATTTCGATCATGCTCGCGCAGACCTGGACCATCGCGGTGAAACTGCTTTTCAGGTCGTGCTGTGCGGCTTCGAGGAACATCACGGTTTGGCCGAGTTCCTCGGTGCGCGCGCGCACCTGCGTTTCGAGTTCCGTGTTGAAACGGCGCAGCGCGTCGTTCTGCGCTTCGGTCAGCGCGGCCAGCCGCGCGGCTTCGCCGCGCAGGCGCCGCTGCTCGAGCGCCTGCTCGAGGGTCATCAGCAGGTCGTGATCGTCCCACGGCTTGTTCAGGTAGCGATACACGCCGCCTTCGTTGACGGCCGCCACGATCGATGCGATGTCGGAATAACCGGTCAGCAGGATGCGCATCGTGTCCGGATACAGCGCGCGGGCGCGGGCGAGAAACGCCGCGCCGCTCATGGTCGGCATGCGCATGTCGGACACGATCAGGTCGACTTCGGTCGACGCGAGGATCTCGAGCGCGGCTTCGCCGCTTTCGGCGGTCAGGATTTGGTAGCCCGCAGGCCGCAGCACGCGCCGCAGCGCGGACAGCACGCTCGGCTCGTCGTCGACCAGCAGGATCGATGCGGCGGCGGCGGGGGTGTCGGATGCGGCTTCGGCGATCGATTCGGGTGGTGTAACGTTCGTTCCGTTTGTCGCGGATGTCGTCATGGCAGGCCTCGGATTGTTTATCTTCACCACCTCTGTGACATCGGCGCGTGCCGCGTATTCCGTATTGGGGAAAACGCTGATTCGTATGAACCGAGGCGGCATGCGCCGCACGACCGGCAGCGCGCGAGCCGGTCATCCGGAACGCGCGACCACGACTTCCGGTATCGTTGCGGAACGCGTCGATCGCGGCGCCCCCGTCGCATCGCGATCCGTTCGCCTCATTCACCCCACAGGAGCATTCATGATTCTGGAAATGGCATCGCTCGAAATCGATCCGTCGCAGGCCGAGCCATTCGAGGCGGCGGTCCGCCAGGCCCTCCCGCTGTTCGCCCGTGCGCGCGGCTGCGGCGGCGCCGAGCTGCATCGCGTGATCGAGCGCAGCGGCGGCTACCTGCTCGTCGTCAAATGGGACAGCGTCGACGATCACATGGTGCATTTCCGGCAGTCAGACGACTTCCAGGCGTGGCGCCAGCTCGCCGGGCCGTTCTTCAAGAGCCCGCCGCAGGTCGTGCATACGGAAGTCGCGGTGAAGTAAGCGCGGTGAAGCAACCGCCGCAACGAGCCAACCGATCCATCGCGGATGACGCTGCGTCGGCGCCCTGACCGTCCGCCGCGCCAGCGCACCCGCCTTCCCAACGAGCCCTTTCATGACCGTCGACCCTTCCGTCCTCTCCGCGTTTACGCCGACCGGCAAGCTGCGCGCGTCGATCAATCTCGGCAATCCGATCCTCGCGAACCGCGACCCGGTGACGGGCGAGCCGTTCGGCGTGTCGATCGACCTCGCGCGCGCGTTCGCCGACCGGCTGTCGGCCGAACTCGAACTCGTCGTGTTCGATACGGCCGCCAAGTCGGTGCAGGCGCTGACCGAGGAGCGCGCCGATTTCGGCTTCTTCGCGGTCGATCCGCTGCGCGGCGAAACGGTCGCGTTCACCGAGCCCTATGTGCTGATCGAAGGCTTCTATCTCGTGCGCGACGCTTCGCCGATCCGCGGCAACGCGGACGTCGACCAGCCGCACAACCGCGTGGCGGTCGGCAAGGGCAGCGCGTACGACCTGTTCCTCACGCGTGAGCTGAAGGCGGCGCAGATCGTGCGCGCGCCGACGTCGCAGGCCGTCGTGCCGACCTTCGTCGAGCAGCAGCTCGAAGTCGCGGCCGGCGTGAAGCAGCAGCTCGAGGCCGATGCGGCGAAGACGCCGGGCCTGCGCCTGCTCGGCGAGCGTTTCATGGTGATCCGCCAGGCGATGGGCGTGCCGAAGAGCCGCGGCGAAGCGGCCGCGGCGGTGCTCGGCGCATTCGTCGAGGCAATGAAGGCGTCGGGCTTCGTCGCGGAGTCGCTGCGGCGGCATGGCATCGTCGGGGCGTCGGTCGCACCGCTGGCCTGATTCGCACACTCGTCAAGTGTCGACGACGATGCCGTCGCGTCAGGTTCGCGCGGCCTGTCGACCACCCGGCGCCACCTGGCACTCGACACTTCGCTCGCGCGGCTGAACGTCGTCATCGGCGGGATTCGGCGCGGCACGGCGTTTTGCGAACGGCTGCCCGTGCGCGCGTTCATGATGCGGCGCGATGTCCCGCTGCTGTTGCGCCGGCGGGCGATCGAGGTGCTGCCGTCGCGGGGTGCGCGGACGATGGGGACGCCGCGGCGCCCGGCCCGGCAGGCGGCTGCGACGCGGAAGCGGAAGCGGAAGCGGAAGCAGGCGCCGGATTCGGCGGCGACGAGGCGGGTTGGCTCGTGCGGGCACTCCCTGCCGAGCCTGACGCCGCTGATCCAGAAGCTGCTGGTCCTGAGCCCGCTGATCCCGACGCCGCCGACCCCGAACCTGCTGACCCCGAACCCACTGCCCCTGAACCCGCCGCCCCCGAACCCGCCGCCCCCGAACCCGCCGCTCCCGAACCCGCCGCTCCCGAACCCGCCGCCCCCGAACCCGCCGCCCCAACAGCCGGCGGCGCACGCAGCCCACCGTCCAGCGCGGTCCTACGAGCGGCCATGTCGGCCTGTTCGGCACTGCGCTGGGCGGCGCGATCGGCGGACAGGCGCGCCGCTTCTGCATCCGGATTGATCGTGTTGACGCGGATGCGTTCGACGTCCCCCACACCCGCCAGCCGGTTCAACGGCACGTAATCCGTCCGAAACACCAGTTCGACGCCGCTGCTCAGGTTGAGATCGGCGTGCGAGCTCTCGGTCGTCTGGGTCCGGTCGGTCGACACGTAGCCGATCGTGCTCTGCACGTTGGCCTCCGCACCCCACGGCCCGAAGCGCGCGCCCCCGCTCACGCCCACCGTGTTGCGCGTGTCGAACTGCGAACCGCGGTCGTTGGCGGCGACGCTGCTCGCGTCGATATGGAAATTCATCGCGGCGTTGAGCCGCCCGCTCTCGATGACGATGCGCTGCAAACCCATCTGCACCATCGTCGCGAGCAACTGCTGGCGGTTGCGGGCCAGCACCTGCTGGGCGAGCGGCACCAGGCGCTCGGGATCGGCGGCCGTCACCGCATCGCCCGGCCCCAATCCCAGCGCGGTGCGCAGCGCCGCTTCCGCCGGCGGGGTCGCGCCCGCACGCAACGCCAGCCGGGTCGACGCATCGCGCTCGGCCTGCAGTTCCTGCTGGCGCTGGCGGCGCTCGTCCGGCGGCAGGCCCGCCAGTTCGTCGGCGTCGTCGGCGGCCTCGTCATCGCCGGTGACCTCGTAGGCGGTGGGGAAATGCTCGGCCAGCCACTGCCGCGCGCCGGCGATGCCGACGTTGCTGTCCGCGAAGCCTTCGGTGGTCTGCGCGACATTGCGGATCAGGTCGACGAACGCGGTCAGCTGCTGCTGGTTCGAATCGTTCATCGCCTTGAAGACGCCCGTGATCAGCTCGGTCACGAAGCGCGGGAACGACACCGCGTTGAGCACGGCCCGCGTGGTGCCGGCCATCCGGTCGATGGCGGTGCCCGAATACGCCGAGCCCGCGTCCTGCGCGACGGCCAGTGCGGTGCCGGGACGCGCCGCGAGCTCGTCATGATCGACCGCGAGCGAGCCGATCCGTGCCAGTCCGGACGCGAGATCGCGGCGCATGGCCGGATCGAGTGCGCCGAAGCCCTGCTGCGCGGACAGCAGTTCACGGACACGGTGGCGAACGTCGGGCCGCGGCACCGGCGAACGCGCAAGGTGGGCGGTTGCCGTCATTTCGGCGGCTCCGCCGCGCATCGCGCATTCCGCGTCCCGCAACACGTGAAGCACGGCCAGACGGGCGACGGCACGTCCGCCGCCGTCGGCACCCGGGTTCTGCCGCCCGTCTCGCGACGGCCTGAGCGACGCGGTTCCATGTCAGCTTCCGAGCGCCGCCCACGGGTTCGACGGCGCGGCCGGGCGCGCGGCCGGCGGCACGGCGCGGCCGTCGTCCGGGACGGAAGACACCTGGCCGTCGGGTTTCTCGCCGAGGCTGAGCGTCGCCTCGATCCAGTCGGCGGCGGAGGCGATCACCGGATTGTCGGTGCGCAGCAGCGGCGACGCGCCGTCCAGCGCATCCGCGACGTCCGCCAGCCATGCGATCACGGTCATCCCGGCTTTGCCGCGCCGGACATAGGCGGCAGGCTGGGCCGGCGGCTGCCGCGAAAGCCGGCCGATGCCGGCCACCACGCCCCAGATGTCGCGCGCGGCGAAGCCGTGACGCAGGTCGGCATGGCCGAGGATCGCGAACGCGTCCCTGAGCATGCCGACGATCTCGCCGGCCATGAACGCGGTCACGCCGGTACAGGCGGCGCCGAGATTCTGCGCGAGCGCGCGCGCGGCGTTGCGGACCCGCGCCTGGCGCCCGGGATCCCCGCCCGGGTCGGCACCGGGCGTCTCGTCGAGCTTGTAGAGCGCCTCGCAAAGCACGAGCATGCATTCCTCGAACTGGACGTTGCGCTCGGCATCGGCGGCGGCCGGGCCGTACGCGGTGCCGAACAACCGTGCATAGAACGCCGCGCGCTCGCCGGCCGCGAGCTTCTCGGCGCGGTGACGCCACCAGTTGGCGACCAGCGGCTCCGCGCCGCCGAGATCGACGCCGACGGCGCCGCTCGCCGACAGGCCGGCGAGCGCCTCGACCGCGGGGATCACGCCCGCGGGCTCGAGGTCGGCCGCCAGATAGAGCGACGCGAGCGCCCGCAGCTGCGCCTTGTCGATGCGCGCGGCAACGGGATCGGGAATCGCGATGTCGCCGAGCTCGTCGAGCGCGAACGCGAGGCCGTGCGCGGTCGCGCGCTCGACGAGCCGCTCCCCCGACCGGATGGCCGCCGCGAGCCCGGCATCCACCGGCGGGACGATGAGCATGCGCGCCATGATTCAGTGCTGCCCGGCCGGCACGCCGGCGGCGGGGGCTGGCTTGTTGGGGTTGTACGGCGTCGAGTTGCCCTGGATCACCGACATCATCTCGGGCGTCGCCATCTTGTCGAGCGGCAGGTAGTCGCTCTTGAAGTTGACGCGGACCTCGCCCGACAGCTTCGCCTTCACCTCGGCCTTCGATTCGCTCGTGTCGTCGAGCGCCGACCCGACCGTGGCCACGTGTTCCTGCTGCCCCTCGAACGCGGCGTCGGCCGAATACGGCGTGTACCAGCTGCCGTAATGGGCGTTGAGCGATTCCTTGTATTTCTGGCTCTCGCGGTCGTGCATCGACGCGGTGTAGGTGCGTTTCGCCGTGTCGCTGGCGCGCATGTCGAACACCACCTTGGCGTTGATCGACCCGTCGGTGACGACGATGCGGTTGATGCCGAGCATGACCATCGACGACAGCAGCTGCTGGCGCTGCTTCGCCATCTGCAGGCGCGCCGCGGTGACGAGGCGCAGTTCCGACTTGTCGTCGGACAGGTCGGTCACGGGCGGATCGAGGTTGTAGTTCCGGCTGATCTCGGCAAGCCGCTGCTGCGCGTTGTCGCCCTGCGCCACCAGCCGCGTCGGGGCCGCCGCCGCGGCCGCGCCGGCGCTGTTCGCGTCGAACGCGTCGGCGCCATCCTGCGCCTGCACCGACAGCACGTCGGGAAACGAATCGGCGAGATAGTCGCGGCCGGCGCCTTCGCTGATGTTGTCGCTCATGAACTGGGCGGTGGTCTTGGCGACATTGGCGATCAGCTCGCCATACGCACGCATCTGCTCGATCGAGCTCTCGACGATCGCCTGGAACACGTTCTTGATCAGGCCTCCTACGAATTTCGGAAAATCGACCTTCTGCACCATCTGGCCGAACTGCTCGACGCCCTGCTTCACCGCGCCGGCCTGGAAGTCCTTGCCGGCGAAGCCGGGATCCTGCGCGAGCTGGCGCTTGGTCGCGGTGACGGGATCGTCGGCCAGCGCCGCGGCGGCCGGCGCCGGACCCGGCTGCGCGAGCGGGTGCGCGAGGCCGGTGGGCGGCAGTTCGCCGTTCGCCTCGCGCTCGGCGATCTCGGCATGCACGCCGTTCGGGTCGGCCAGGTAGGCGAGCACCCGCACCGTATCGGCGGCGATGCGGCGGCGCTCGTCGTCGGGCAGGTCGAGGAACGACGGAATCGCGGTGAGCAGGCGGCGCACCTCGGGCCGCGTCGCGTCGAACGCGGCGGCGCTCGTGGGCGGCCGCACCGGGTGGAGCGCGTCGGGGGGAGCGGGCAGGCGCATGGCTCAGTTTCCCCTGGCCGCAGCCGGCGCCGGCGCGGCGGCCGGCGCCGCCGCCGGGGCTGAAGCCGCCGCGGGGGCTGAAGCCGCCGGCGGCGTTTTCGGGCTGGGCAGCACGTTCGGATCGGCCGGCGTCGCGTTGCCGGTGATGGTGGCGATCATCTGCGGCGTCGCCATCTTGTCGAGCGGCAGGTAGTCGCTCTTGAAGTTGACGTCGACCGCGCCGGACAGCTGGATCTTCGTCTGCATCGCCGCGTTGCTGGTTTCCGACGCGGCCGTCGACGCGGTGATGATCGGCTTGTTCTCGTATTCGTAGTCGCCCTTCGCGTAGTAGTCGGCGCTGTACTGGCGGCCGTTGTCCTTGTCGTTGCTGGAGTCGTACTTGCCGCCGCGATCGTAGGTGCCCTTGCCGGCGTAGGTCGACTGGACGTTGCCGTCCTTGTCGCGGGCGAGGTCGACCGCGGTGGCGCTGCGCTGCTTCGAAAGCGTGTCCTGCGCGCGCACGTCGTAGATGATCTTCGCGGAGATCTTGCCGTCGGTGACGACGATGCGGTTGATGCCCATCAGCACGATCGACGCCAGCATCTGCTGGCGCTGCTTGGCGAGCTGCATCTTGAAGCGGTTGACGATCGCCAGCTCGGAGGCCTCGTCCGACAGGTCGAAGGTATCGCCGTCGCCCATCTGCAGGCGCGCACGCACGGTCTTCGACGCTGCGTCCGGGTCGACGCCGTCGCGCACCTGCACGCGCGGGCTCGGCGTGTCGCCGCTGTCGTCCATGCCGATCTCGAACAGGTCGGGAAACTGGCCGACCATATGATCGCGCGCCTGGTTCTCCGTCACATGTTCGTCGGCGAACTGGCCGAGCGATTTCGCCACCTGCGCGATCATTTCCTGATACGCCTTCATCTGCTCGATCGAGCTGTGCGTGATCGACTGGAACACGCCGCTGATCAGGCTCGCGACGAAGGTCGGGAACTTGACCTGGTTCAGCAGCTCGCCCGCGACCGCCGCGCCCTCGTGCGCGGCCGCCGCGGTGAATTTGGACTTGCCGATGCTGTCGACGGCCTGGTTGTGCGTCGAGAAATCCGCCTCGTGCGCGGAATGATCCGTGTTGTCGTCGAGCGCGCGCGCCGGCGCGGTGCCCACCCCGCCCGGAATCTCGTGGCCGGCGAACCCTTCGGGCCGCGCGAGGTAATCGGCGATCAACGCGGTGTTGCGCGCGATATCGCGGCGATCGGCGTCGGGCATCGCGTTGAACGCCTGCGACCGGGTCAACATCTGCGCGACGCCTTGGCGCACCTCGTCGGCGGGCACCGGCGGCGTGTGACGCGGAGCGGCCGCCGCGGCGCGTGGCGGCGGCGGCGCGATCGGCGTGGAACGGGCAGCTTGCGGGAACATGGCGACCTCGCGGGAAACGCGTGACGACGCGATTCGGATTCAGTTGGCCTGGGCGGGCGCGTCCACAGGCAGTTCGAACTCGATGGGGCGCAGGTAGAGACTCACCCGTGCCGGGCAGGCCGCGTCCGTGCGCAGGCTGATGATCGAGAAGCGGCCCGGCCAGTGCGCGTCCTCCGGCGTGAACGCGCCCATCCAGCGCTCGAGCGCCTGCAATCCGCGCGGACGCTCGGCGAGCCCCATCGTCAGCAGGCTGAGGAACGCGGGCGGCACGTCGGGGATCGCCGACAGCAGCACGTAAAGCTCGAAATCCGGCCCGTCCGGGCCGAGCCCGAACGCGAGCAGCGCGCCGTGCGGCGGCAGGTCGAAGCGCCCGCCGAGCACCAGCCCCAGGAGCTGCATGATGCCGGGCAGCCGATGGCCGATGCCGAGCGCATCCATGACCGGCTGCAGATCGGCGAGCCGCAGCGCGCGGGTGCACGCGAACGTGAGCCGCTGGCCGCCGAGATCGCGCTGGGCCGCCATCGTGGTGAAGAGCGGCTTGAGCCCCGGCACCATCTGCAGCGCGGCCTGGACGATGCCGGCCAGGTCGCGGGGCAGGTTCTCGATCGTGCCGGCATCGCCGGGCAGCTCGTAGTACACCTTGGACGCATAGAGCCCGTCGCGGTCGTAGCTGGAGCCGAAGAACGCGCCGTAGTCGAGGTTGCCGCCCGGCCGCGCGAAGCCCCGGAACGGCTCGCTCGCCTGATCGAACCAGTGCAGCGCCTCGCGGCCGATGAAGTCGCGGATCAGCTTGCGCATTTCGCGGGTCGACTCGTCGCGCCGGTCGATCGCCGACGCCTCCGGCGGCAACGGCTCGATCGTGAAGCGCAGCTTGCCCGGCTGGCTTTCCGAGAAGCTGGGCTCGAACGGCACCGCCATCGGCATCAGCGCGTTGTCGCGGAACCGCAGATCGTCGGCGCCGTCGCCGAAGGTGCGCAGGAACAGGTCGCGCGACGGCGCGAATGGATCGGCGGTGCCGAGGCTTCGCGCGGCGCTTTTCAGGCGGCGTTCGACCCGGGCGACGACCGGTTCGCGGATTGAGGTCAGGGGCATGGCTCGGCTCCGGCAGGGTTCGAAAATGGCGCGGCACACGCGACGCCGCTTCAGTGCGGACGGTTCGAGTAGTAGCTCGCGCCGTTGTGCGTGCCGACACCGTAGCCCGCCTTCACCGGCACGCCCGCGCCGAGGCCGATGCCGGCGCCGATGTCGCCGACGCCGTCCAGCATCTCGCGCGCCATCGCCGGGATCGGCACCGGCTTCGAGGTCATCTGCGGCGCCTCGCGCGGCTGCGAGAACTGCTCGATCTGCGTATCGGTGGTCGCGGTATCGGCCAGCCACAGCTCGCATGCGTTGACCAGGTCGTAGTCGGTCGGGTCGACGGTCGACTTGTGGTTCGACGAGACGTCCGGATTGGCGATCTGGTCGATGCTGAGCAGCGGGCCGGTCGCCTTGTTGACGCGATCGACGTTGTTGGCCAGCCACGCGGTGATGATCGTGCCGCAGGTCGCCAGCGTGCGATAGCGCGAGCTGGTGCGCGCGCCGCCCAGGTCGTAGGTCGCGACCTGGTCGATCACCTGCCACATGTCCTTCGCGCCGTAGCAGCCGCGGATCTCGGGGTCCTGCAGCAGGTCGATCATGAACTTGACCTGCGACTGGATCTCGCGCGCCGCGTAATGCGCCATGCCGTAGCCGTGCAGCGACAGGTTGCCGGCGAGATCGCGGGCGGCCTTGCGCACCTGCTGGTGGTTGATCGGGTTCGGCACGCTCGCGCGCAGCAGCGAGTCGACTTCGGTCTGGCGCACGAACGACGACACCGACGACACGAAGCGGATCCACAGGTCGTTGAACTCGCGGTTGCCGGCCGTGTTCGGATCGCCGCCCGGCACGCCGAGCGTGATGGCCGCGAAGTTCTTGCGCTCCTGCTCGGAGATGCGGTTCGGCGTTTCGCGCCAGTAGCGATAGAGCAGCTTGCCGGCATTGCCCGGGCCGATCGGCAGCGTGCCGTGCTGGAACTGCTCGACGATGCGGTCGACCACCTGGAACACCTTGAGCTCGTCGAACATCGCGGCGACGATCATCGGGCCCATCACGCGCACGTTGTCGGCGACGATGTTCGCGTCTTCCAGATCCTCGAGGTTCGGCAGGTCGATGCCGAGATCGGCGATCGCGTCCTCGCCGCCGATGTTCTGGACGGTGTTCAGCTCCTCGTTGATGCGGCGGCGCAGCTGCGGCTCGTCGGCCTGGATCTTGCGGGCCTGCAGGCCGCGCATCACGCGCGCGAATTCGGTGGTGACCACGCCCGGCTGCTCGCCGCCGCGGCCGTCGGGATCGCCCTCGATGCACAGCAGCGCCAGCACCCGCTGCGCGAGCCCACCGTACGAATTGGCCTCGCCCACCGCCGCGAAGAACTGGCGGGTAAAGGCGTTCATCAGCACGTTGTCGCCGTCCGGCACGGTCCGGCCATCCTCGACCTTCACGGGCGGCGGCGTGGCCCCGTCCACCGCGAGGATGCCCAGCACCAGCGCGACGAGCGTGATCGACACGGCCTCCGGGTCCGAGCCGTTCGCGCCATTGGCGCCATTGGAACCGTTGGCGCCGCTCACGTCGCCCGCGTCGAACACGAGCTGGCCGTTGACCTCGGACAGCAACGGCGGATTCACCAGCGACTTGCTGGCGAGCAGTTCGCGGGTGGCGACGAACAGCGGATCGCACACCTGCGGCACGCCGTCGGACGGCTTCGTGTCGTAGACGACCGCGAGGATGGCCTTGCACAGCGCGAGCTGCTCCCGCTCGGCGGCGACCGGCGGCCGCTTCAGCGACTCGAGCCGGTTGACGATATCGACCAGCCCGTCGCGTGCCCGGGTCTCGAGGTCGACGAGGTCGAGGAAGCGGACTTGATTGTTGACATGAAACATTTAACTTCTCCTTGAAATCCGGTCGGTTCGGGGGAGTGAGCGGGATCCCGTGCGCCAGTCAGCCGTCGTCGGCACGGCCGTCCTTGCCCGTGCAACCGTCGTCGCCCGCCGCTTCGTACGCGTCGATGCGGCCGGACAGCGCCTGCAACGCCGCCGCCGCGTCGAGAATGCCGGCGCCGCAGCCGTCGGCCGCGCCGGGCGCGAACGGGCGCGCGGTGGCGACGACCAGCTCGCGTACCGTCGCGCCGTCGAGCGGATAGGCGCGGCGCTGCGCGTACGCGACCAGCAGCGCCGCGGCGCCCGCGACGAACGGCGCGGCGAAACTGGTGCCGGTCGCGAGCTGATAGGCCTCGATCGCGCTCGTCAGCACCCGTTCGCCCGGGGCGCACAGCGCGACGTGCGGGCCGCGCGTCGAGAACGGGGTCGGCCGGCCGTCGTCGCCCACGGCGCCGACCGCGATCACCTGCGGATAGGCGGCGGGCCAGTAGCGGGTCACGGCGCCGTTGTTGCCGCTCGCGGCCACGAGGATGCAGCCGCGCGCGGCCGCATACGCGACCGTGTCGGCATGCGGTTTCGGGCGGTTGGCGGCGATCGTCGCGTCGTCGGTGCCGAAGCTCATGTTGATCACCTTCGCGCCGAGGTCGACCGCGAGCTTGAGCGCGCGATCGAGGTCGGCGATCGCGCCGAGCCCGATCGCATGCGCCTTGCCCGGCAGGCGGGCGGCCGCCAGCGCGCGCATCGGCAGGATGCGGCAATCGCCGCCGAGCCCGCGCGGCATCGCCACGCCTTCGGCGGCGATGATGCCCGCGCAGCCCATGCCGTGACCGACGAAGCGGTCCTCGGGAAAATCGCCGCGATGGCCGTGACCGCTCAGCAACTGCACGCCGGGCGACAAGTCGCCGGGTTCGAGCCGCACCGTATCGGCGCCCGCGCGGAAGGCATGCGCGAATTCGGGATGCTGGCGCGCGATGCCGCTGTCGATCAGACCGACCGTGACGCCGCTGTCGCCCGGCTCGATCGCGTGCGCGTCGTCCATGCGCACCAGCGCGCGCGCATCCTGCGCGACCCGCGCGGCCGGCGGCACCGGTGCGAGGCGGCCGGGCGCGTCCATCGGGACCGTCGCCACGTAGTTGGGCGTCACGCTTTCCACGGTCGCGAGCTGGGCGAGCGAGTCGCACAGCGCACCGATCGGCGTGCCGGCCGGCACGCGCAGCAGCAGCGTGCGGGCCATCCCGGTCGTCTGTTCGAGCGCGTCGTAGCCAAGGTGCGCGTGCCCGGGCACCCAGCGCCCGGCCGCCGCGCTGAACGGGCGCACCGCGAGAAAGCGGCCGGCGAACGCAACCACGATGCGGTCGACCGGGCCGCCGTCGATGCATTGCGCGGCGGCCAGCGCGCCGCGCGTCACGTCGCGGATCGACGGCACGTGCTCGGGCGCTTCGCCGAGCGCCAGCTTGACGAGCAGGCTGGTCGGCAGGCTGAACTGACGCTCGCCGGGCGATGCCCACGGCGTGCCGAGTGCATGGATCGTCATGGCCGCGCCTCCTCCTGGCCGGGCACGGCGGCCAGGGTCATGGGCCTGGCCGCGGGCGCCGGCGGCGGCGCGAATGCGCTCAGGTCGAACGCGAGCGCGGCGGCATGGCGGCTCGTCGGCGAGACGGCGAGTTCGCCGGCCCACTGGTCGCGGCTGGGCGCGAGCAGCAGCTCGTCGTCCGCCGATTGCAGCACGGCGACCGGGCGATTGCCGATCCGCACCAGCGGCGCGTGCGTGCCGTTGACGAGATTGCGCCCGATCACGCGCAGCAGCGGCGCCGCATCGGGCTGCGCGTCGGTGGCGGGCGCCACCGGTTCGATCCGCTCGACGCTCGGCGCGGACGCCCGGTCGAGCGCCCGGCGCAGCCGGTCCACGGACAGGTTGGTGACGCGGCCGATCGCATGCACCATGTCGCGCTGCTCGGCCTGCCGAAATTGCCGGACCGTGCGCACGCCGGCCCATTCCAGCCGCTTGCGGTCTTCGGCCGTGAGCTCGTCGCCCAGCGCGTCGAGCGGCTGGTCCTTGCTGTCCTCGGACAGCGCGATCGCGTTCTCCTCGATCGCCGGCCGCGTGATGGTCGTGAACACGAGATGGAAGGTGCTGCTGTCGGTGTCGCCCGGGCCGGCGGGACGAATCCACACCTCGCTTTCGACGAATTCGACATGGGCGCGCAGATCGAGGTTGACGTCCTTGATCGCGAAGGTCAGCGGCAGGTTGAGGTTGCGCGCCTTGATCGCCATCGCCGCCTGCGCGTTGTCGAGCTGGCTCTGCACGGCCTGGATGAAATCCTCGAGGCGCAGGCTGGCGTTGCTGTTCATCGCACCGCTCCGTCGACCGGCACGGCTTCGAGGACGATCGCGAGCCGCGCCGGCTCCGCATCGAAGGCCGTGCGGGTCAGGAACTGCGGCAGGTCGCCGACCAGCTCGATGCCGTCGGCGCCCCATGCGATGCGCAGGTCGAGCGGCAGTTCCATCGCCATCGAGCGCACCCGCAGCCCTTGCGCCGCGCCCGCGGCCAGCTGTCCGGCAACGTCGGCGAATGCGCCCAGCGTCTCGCCCAGCGGCCGCGGCGCAATCATGTGGGTTCTCCTCGTGCGGATGCGGGTGCGGGTGCCGCCGGCGCCGATGAAGCCGACGAAGCCGATGAGGCCGACGCGGCCGACGGGGCGGCGGACGCGGCCGGCAGCGCAGGCACGGCAGCGGGCGCCTGCGTCGCGGCGGGAACGAGCGCCGCCACCGGCGCCGCGGGCTGGGCGGCCGTCGCCGCCGGCGGCGCGATCCGCACCGCCGGCCGGCTGTGCCGCTCCAGCAGATTGCGCGACGCCTCGTCGACGAAACGGTCGAGCGGCAGCGTCTCCGATGCGAAATTGATGCTCACCTTCCCGGTCAGCGTCGCCTTGAGATCGGTGTCAGTTTGCGCATTGACCGCAACGGTCGAGACCGTCGTGACGACATCGCCCGACGTTCCTCGTCCGCCCCAGGTCGTCTGCCCCGACGACGGGTCGTTCGACGTCGCATACTGCACGGCGGCGCGGTCGCGCGCCTTGGCCTGGAAATTGAGGCTCGCCGCGATCGTGCCGTCCTTGACCACGACCCGCTGCATGCCCAGCAGCACCATCGTCGACAGCGTCGACAACCGATGCTGCGCGACGCGCTCGCGGGCGCGGGGCAGCACCACCGATTCGAGCGTCTGGGTATCGAACGCGCTGTCGGCCGCACCGAAATCGGCGAGCCACGTGGGCGCGGGGGCCGCGTCGTCGTCGCCGGGCCGGACGACCGGCGCGAGGCGGTAATCGCCGCCGTCCTGCGCCAGCGTCACGTCGTGCGGATACTGCTCGACCAGCCACGCGCGCGCCTGCCCGTCGGTCACGTTCTCCTGCGTGAACTGGTCCAGCGGCTTGGCGACCGCGCCGACCAGGTCGGCGAAACTCTCCACCTGCTTGATCGAGCTGTCGACGATCGCGTCGTAGGTGCCATGCACGAGGCTCGCGACGAAGGTCGGGAAGTCGATCGCATCGGCCAGCGCCGCCGCACGCCGGCCGATGGCGTCCGTCGCCTTCTCCCTGGGGGGCGCCGACCCGCCCGGGGCCGCGGGTGCCGCGCCGCCGGCCGGCATCGCTTGCGGCAACGCGCCGTCCTGCCTGCCCGGGTCGCCCGATCCGGACCCGTCGACGATCTCGCGGCCGAACGCGTCGCGAGCAAGAGCCACCGCGGGCGTGATCGCGCCGCGGGGTGGCGGAGGGGGAATGTGGCGAGCCATCGCGCGTGTCCCTCGGGGTCAGGCGGGTTGCAGTTCGCGCGGCGCCGGCTGCGTGCCGCTGGCCGGAAGCGGCGGCGCGCCGTCGGCGCCATGCACGGTCTGGAAGCGGCCGTCGCCATTCAGCGTCACCTCCGTCACGCCGACCTGGTCCTCCTCGCCGGCATGCCGGAACGTGGTGGTGATGCGCAGCCTGACGCTCGCCCGTTCGGGGGTGCCGGAACCGCGGCCGATATCCGCGCGCACGAACGCGCTCCAGCCGTCGAGCATCTGGCCGTGGTCCGCGGCGATCGTCACGTCGCCGACCGCGCCGCCCTGCCACGCCCAGTCGATCGACACCGGCGCCGACGTGCGGCCGCTCGGCCCGTCGATGTACGGCCAGTCGTCGAGGGTGATGCGCTGGCCGGCCATGCGCGGCTGCCCCGCGCCGCCCGCCAGCGCATTGGCCGGCTGGACCAGCCCGGCGAGCTGCGCGAGATCGTAGCTGCGCCCGTCGCGGCTCTCGGTGCGCCGGGTCAGGCTCACGCCGAAGCCGAATTCGCCGCCCGCGGCCGGCGGCTCGACGCCGAGCGCATAGCCCGCGCCCGCCGCGCTGCCGCGATTGATCATGTGGCCGAACGTGCCGCCCGAATGCATTAGCTGGATCACGCCGATGCCGGCCGCCGCCTCGTATTCCGACACGAAATCCTCGTAGGTCATGATGTAGCGGCTGCCGGTCGAGTGGGTCGGCGGCAGGGTCCGCGCGCCGGGATGGCCCGGCGTGCCGACCACGCGATCCAGCGGATCGGTGATCCGCACGAAATACGCGTCGCCGCTGCGATACATGCCCGTCACCACCACCGCGTGGAAGAAGTTGACCGGCGCGCGCACGACTTCGGCGACCCAGATCGGCCCGTTCGCCTCCAGCAGGCGCCGAAAGCCTTCGGGCGCGAAGCACGCATTGGGTTCGACCGTGAGCGTCGACACCCCGGCGAACCCCGCCACCTCGGCCGGCGCCAGGCCATCGCGCATCTGGCGCTCGAGGCTGATGCAGCGCGCGAGCAGCGTCGGGTCGACGCTCTGGTTGTCGCGCCAGCCGATCACCATCGATGCGGCCGTCGCCCAGCAGCCCATGTCGGTCGGCTGCGGGGTCAGTTGCACCTCGTCCCAGTTCACCGACCAGTCGTCGGCGCCCAGCGCGCGCGCGGCGCCCGGCGCGACCGACAGCGCCTGGCTCGTGCCGAAGAAGCCGCGGCTCGGGATCGGCGCCTTCAGATGGCCGACATACGCGAGCGTTCCGGGGGCCATCGTGCCGGTCGACAGGCTGGCGAGATCGCCCGGCGGCACCCAGTGCGGCGGCACGCTGACGATCGGCCTGCCCGCGTCCTGGAAGGACTGGGCGACCAGCTGCGAGCAGAAGAAGTTGTCGGTGTCGGCGCCTTCGCCGAGCTCGATGCGACCGACGAAGCGGCGGCAGCGCTCCGCCGCGTCGCCCGACAGCAGGTCGCACGCGTGGCGGTCGATCAGGTAGCTGCCGCAGCGGACCAGCCCGACGTAGTTGAAACCGCGATCGAGGTAGCGCGCGGCGGCATCGGCAACCTGCTGCCGCTGCGTATCGGTCAGGCCCGGCACCCGGAACGCGACCGCGAGGCGCGCGTCGGCCAGCGCGTCCGCGAGCGGGCGCAGCTGGACCCCGCCGGGAATCGCCTCGATCACCTGCCCGCCCTGGCCGACGTAGAGCATCGCGTGGCTGACCTCCGCACCCGAGCCGGCGCGAATGACGCCGGAGCCGGGATTGCCGGTGGTGCTGAGAATGATGTCGCCGATCTCCAGCGCGTCGGTGCCGATCGACAGGCCGCCGACGCCTGGATCGAGCGGAATGTCGTCGCCGAGGCCGCGCGCGGCGAGCCCCAGCGCCTGGCCGGCCGCCTGCGGCTGGCAGGTGCGGCTGGTGACCAGCCGCATGAAGTAGTCCCAGTCCCAGTTGCCGTCGGGGCACGCGGTATGGCCGGTCGAGGTGTCGGCCTCGCGATGGCCCATGATCGTCGTGCGATTGACCGGCAGCTGATACTTGTCGCACAGCGATGCGACCAGCGCCGCCGAGGTTTCGTACTGGAGCTGGGTCGGCGCCAGCGCATCGAAATGCTGGACGGTGCCGTTGCGACGCGGGTAGTCGGCGCCGCCGCGCTTCACCGCGATGTGTTCGATGCCGATGCTGCGCTGGTTCGAGCCCTTGCAGTGCCACGCCGTGTCGGCCTCGGAGACGAACTGGACGACTTCGCCCTCCTGCCCGACCAGGTAATGCGAACTCACCTTCGACGACGCATTGGTGAAGGTATTCACCACCTGCTGGACGGTGGGGACGTCGGCGATGTGGATGATGATGCGGTCGATCGTCTTGCTGCCGCGCCCCTCGTCGAAATTCGGGCTGGCCGCGGTGCGCGTGACGAGACTGTTCTCGCGCGCGCCCAGCGCCAGCGCACTGGCCGTCGCGGACGGCTCGGCGGCCGCATCGTCGTCGCTGTACGGCGGCGTATCGATGCCGTAGGCCTCCGGGTCGGCGCTCAGGCCGCGCGCCCACGCGAGCGACGACGACGACGAGGTGGCGATCGTGCCCGCCGCGGCGCGCGAGACGCCGACGAACACGCTCACCGGGCTGCCGACGCTGACGCCGGCCGACAGCGTGACGCCGACGAATTCGCCGCGGGCGTTGAACAGCGCCGAGATGCCGCCGGCCGGGGCTTCGCCGACCATCACGCCGACCGTCGTGCCGGTGCCCGAGAAATCGTCGATATGGCCGCGCAGCAGGCTGATCTGGCCGGTGAGGCTCGCCGACACGATGTAGCCGAAGTCCAGTTCGCCCGACACGAAGACGCCGATGTCGTCGCCATTGGCGTCGAAGATGAGGCCGACCGCGCCCGCGCCCCCGGATTCCAGCCCGGCGCCCGCACCCGCGCCGATCGAGACCGACAGGCCGTTGCGCATCGCGACCGGCAGCAGCAGCATCAGCGACGCGGTGGCCGGATTCGCGCTCAGAATCGCCCGCAGCGCGGCCCGCTCGACGGTCGAGAGCTTGCGCGGCCGCGGCCAGGTGAAGCCGCGGCGTTCGCCCGCGAGGCGGAACCCGGCATCGTCGCTCATCCCCTGCGACACGGGTGCCGGTGCGATGGCGGGTGCCGGTGCGATGGCGGGTGCCGGTGCGACGGCGGATGCCGGGCGCGCGGCCGGGGTCGACGCCGACGCCGGCGCGGCGGGCGTCGCGGCGCCCGGCGTTGCGGCATTGAGCGGCGGAAGCGGGCCGAAGCCGTCGTCGTAGTGAACGTCGTGGTGCGGCGCAACGGGCTCGACGGCCGGCTGCGCCGCGGTGGGAGCGGCGCCCGGTGCGCTCGGCGCCGGCACGGCGGTCGCGCCCGGCCGCGTGGCGTCGCCCGCCCAGTTCAGCAGCGGACTCCTGACGGCGGCAGCGCCGCGCGTCGGGAACACGCGAACCCGGCGCAATCCCCGGTCGCTGAGCCCCGACAGCGACACGTACGGACTGTCGGCATTCGGCAGGACGTCGACCGTCCACGCATCGGCAGCGGGCGACGCCGCGGTGGCGAGGCCGAACCACAGCCGGCTCGCGCCCGCGAAGCGCGCCAGCACGGCAGGCGGCACCATGAACACCGCTTCGCCGCGCGGAATCGCCAGCAGGCCGTCCTCGCGGCTGGTATAGAACGTCGACGACGTGCGCCCGTCCTTGCGCGTGAACAGTGCGGGATCGGTGGCGATCACCAGTTCCGCGACGCACGGCGCGTGGCCGACGCGAATCGTGAAGCCCAGTATCGGGAAACGGTCGCTCAGGACCATGCGGTTGGGATGGAGTTGCGCTGCCATGTCGTGTCCTCAGCTCTGGTTTTGATCGGGCTCGTCGCGACGGCCGCCGAGCATCGGCTTGCTGCGCGCATCGATCGCGCGCCGTTCGAATTCCTGCGGGGGAAGCATCGCCAGATCGGGTTCCGGGTCGCCGATGTCGGGGATTTCGTGGTGCGTCGCTTCGAACTGGGCGATCGCGCGCGCCAGCAGCTGCGCGAGCAGCTTCGCGTGCACCGGGCTGATCGCGACGCGGCTCATCAACTGGACGTTGCCGGACTGCGGCTCGACCTGCCCGGCATCGATCAGGAACTCGAACGCGTTGTGCCCGACCTCGAAATAGTTCGCATAACTGGCGAGCAGCGGCCGTGTCTGGCCGGCCGGCTGGGCCGGCTCCGGCGGGGCGTCCTGGCTTGGCTCGATGACGTGCACGACGGCCTCCTTGCATGGCGACGGGCGGTCTGTCCGTTCTGCTTCGCAAGGAGCGGGCCAACGCGGGTGCGCCGGCGCAAGCGCATGATTTGCCGTGGAATTTCCCGGCCGGTGCGGGATTCGGGAACGCTGCCGGGCTGTACCATGTGACAGCCCGGCTGTCACACCGATGCAGTGTTGCCGGCGTCCAGGTTGTATTTGGCCAGCTTGCGGTACAGCGTCATGCGCGACCAGTTCATCTGGCGCGCGGCTTCCATCTTGTTCCAGTTGGTCTGGCGCAGGACCGAGACCAGCCGCTCGCGCTCATGCTCGCCGGCCGAAAAATCCTGCAGGAACAGGCGCCGGAATGCCGGCGGCAGGTCGCCCAGCCCGAACGGGCGCCCTTCCGGCGCATCGATGAACAGTGCCTCGACCAGGTTGCGCAACTCGCGCACGTTGCCCGGCCACCGGTAATGCCGCATGCACTCGAGCAGGGCGGGATCGGGCCGCCCCACCCGCATCGCCCGCTGCAGGTTGTGTTCGGCGACGAAGTGATCGACGATCGGCGCGATGTCCTCCGGCCGTTCGCGCAGCGGCGGTATCTCGATGCGCGCGACGTTCAGGCGATAGAACAGGTCGGCACGGAAACGGCGTTCCGCGACCAGGTCCTCCAGGCGTTCGTTGCTCGCCGCCACGATCCGGACATCGACCGGGCGCCGGCGCAGCGAGCCGACCGGCATCACCGTGCGGTCCTCGAGCAGGCGCAGCAGCTTCGCCTGGACGGCGAGCGGCATCTCGCTGACTTCGTCGAGGAACAGCGTGCCGCCGTCGGCCTCGACGAAGCGGCCGGGAAACGCGTGCTGGGCGCTGGTGAACGCGCCGCGCTCGTGGCCGAACATCTCGGATTCGAACAGGCTGTCGGGCACCGCGGCGCAGTTCACCGCAATGAACGGCTTGTCGGTCCGGGTGCTGAGCCGATGGACGGCGCTGGCGACGCGCTCCTTGCCGGTGCCGGTTTCGCCGGTCACGAGCACCGTCGTATCGGTGCGCGCGACCTTCGCCAGATAGCGGCGCAGGTCGGTCATCGCCGGGCTCGAGCCGTGCAGCCCGAGTGACGTCGCGCCAATGCCTCCGATCGTGCTCATGCGCGCGCCGCCCGGCTAGCGAACCGTTGACGGATGATGCGCAGCCCCGATGTTCATCGCCACTTCCCCCCCCGCTGGATGTTGAGGAACAAGACAACCATCCTCGATGGCGATTGTTGGCACGCGTTTAATTAGTACTGTGATGCGTGTTGAATGGAGAGCCGCGTGTCACGGCGCCGGCCGATAACCAGTGTAGTTTCAATATGGAGATTCGTACAACCTGCCGACTACGCAATAACAAATATGTCATTTCACGCATTTTCATCAATTCATCCGCAATCGGGATGACGAACGGAAAGCCCGTCGCGGAATTCGGAGAATGCGTGTCGTTCACGAAGCGGGATCGGTGACTTCGCCAGTCGCGTACGTCGGTTGCGGTGAGGATGTGGCGCACGTGTCTGATGCGCGCGGAGACGGCGAGCCGCGTCGGGTTTCCGTGCCGCTCGATCGGCATGAACTGCCCGAGCGTCGAAACTCGAACCCGCAGCCTGCCGCCTCGCTGACGCATTCGCGCACGCTGCCATCGTCAATCGCGCAGATAGCCGTCGGTCGCCGAGTCCCGCATCCGGAACGACGCGAGCGCGGCAATCGCCCCCAGTGCACTCACGTACCAAAAGAATGCGGATTCGATACCGGCTGCCTTCAACGAAAGCGCCGCATACTCCGCCGACCCGCCGAATGCCGCATTGGCAATCGCGTAAGGCAACCCGACACCGAGCGTCCGCACTTCCGCCGGAAACATCTCGGCTTTCACGAGACCGCTGATCGAGGTGTACAGGCTCACGACCGCCAGCGCGGCGAGAATCAGGACGAAAGCCCACAGTGGATCGTGGACGGACTTCAGCGCCACCATCACCGGAACCGTGCCGACCGTTGCACCGACGCCGAACATCAGCATCGACGCCCGGCGCCCGATCCGGTCGGACAGCGCGCCGAACGCCGGCTGCATCACCATGAACACGACGAGCGCGGCGGTCATGATTGCACTCGCGGTCTTCGCCTGCATTCCGACGGTGTTGACGAGGTACTTCTGCATGTAAGTCGTAAACGTGTAGAACACCAGCGAGCCACCGGCAGTGAAACCCAGTACCGTTACCACGGCCCGGCCGTGCCCGCGCAGTCCTTTCAGCGTGCCCGCATCGGCCCGGTTGCGCGCATGCGCGGTCGTGGTCTCGTCGAGCGAACGACGCAACCTCATCGCGACAACCGCGCCGAGTGCACCCAGCGCAAACGGAATGCGCCAACCCCATGCGATCAGCTGATCGTGCGAAAGCCACTGCTGAAGCGCGACTACCACGACCAGGGCGAGCACCTGCCCGCCGATCACGGTCACGTACTGGAACGACGCGAAAAAGCCGCGCCGTCCCGGCTCGGCGATCTCGCTCATGTAGGTCGCGCTGGTGCCATATTCCCCGCCGACCGATAGCCCCTGCATGCAACGCGCGGCGAGCAGCAGCGCCGGAGCGAGCGCGCCGACTTGCGCGTACGTCGGCAGCACGGCGATCGCCAGCGACCCGCCGCACATCATCAGCACCGACAGGACCATCGCCCGCTTGCGGCCATGGCGATCGCCGATGCGCCCGAACAGCCAGCCGCCGACCGGGCGCATCAGAAAGCCGGTCGCGAACACGCCGGCCACATTGAGCAGCTGCGTCGTCCTGTCACCGGCAGGAAAGAGCGCATGCGCAAAGTACAACGAGCAGAACGAATAGACGAAGAAATCGAACCACTCGACCAGGTTGCCCGACGAAGCGCCGACGATCGCCCGAATGCGTCGCCGGGAATCCGCCGGCGCGCCGACCGCGTTCGGCCGCAGGGTATTGGTTTCCATTGCTTGGTGTCTCCAGATCCATGTTGTCCCGCGGTCCGGTCTGATGCCGCGTCGGGAGGATTTGCGTACCGCTGCTAGCGCATCACGAACGGATTCCCCGTCGGCGCGCCGGTGTTGATCCACACGCTCTTCGTCTGCAGGTATTCGTCGATCGCGCCGATGCCGTTCTCGCGTCCGAGCCCCGAATCCTTGTAACCGCCGAACGGCGACATGAAGCTCACCGCGCGATACGTGTTCACCCACACGGTGCCCGACTCGATGCGCTCGGCCATCCGGAACGCGCGGCCGATGTCGCGCGTCCACACGCCCGCGCCGAGCCCGAAGCGCACGTCGTTCGCGAGCGCGACGGCCTCCTCTTCCGTATCGAAGCGGATCACCGACAGCACCGGCCCGAATACCTCTTCCTGCGCGATGCGCATGTCGTTGCGCACGCCGGTGAAGATCGTCGGCTCGACGAACCAGCCGTTGCCGCATTCGACACGCGCCGCCGCGTGGCCGCCGAGCGCAAGCTGCGCACCTTCGTTGCGTGCAATGTCGATGTAGCTCAGCACCTTGTCGTATTGCGCCCGCGTCGTGACGGGGCCGACCTGCGTGCCCGCATCCATCGGGTCGCCCATCCGCGCGGTGCGTGCGAGCGCGACCACGCGTTCGACGACCTCGTCGTGGACTCGCGCTTGCACGAGCAGCCGCGAGCCCGCGATGCAGGTCTGGCCGGTCGCGGCGAAGATGCCCGATACCGCGCCGTTCACCGCATCGTCGAGATTCGCGTCGTCGAACACGATGTTTGGCGACTTGCCGCCGAGTTCGAGGCTCACGTGCTTGAAGTCGCGCGCGGCCTGCTCGTTGATGCGGCGCCCGGTCGAATCGGCGCCGGTGAACGTCACCTTGCGCACCAGCGGATGCGCGACCAGCGCACTGCCGACTTCGTTGCCGAAGCCGGTCACGACGTTGACCACGCCGCGCGGAAAGCCGACCTCGTGCAGCAACTCGACGAACTCGAGCGTCGACGCCGACGTGAACTCGGACGGCTTGATCACCGCCGTACAGCCGGCCGCGAGCGCGGGCGCGAGCTTCCACGCGAGCAGCATCAGCGGCGAATTCCACGGCGTGATGATCGCGACCACGCCGAGCGGCTCGCGTCGCGTGAAATTGAAGTAGCCAGGCTTGTCGAGCGGGATCACGTCGCCCTGGATCTTGTCCGCGAGGCCGCCGTAATAGCGATACCACTGCGGCAGATACGTGAGCTGACCGCGCATCTCCGCGTACAGCTTGCCGTTGTCGCGCACCTCGATCGCGGCGAGGCGCTCGGCGTGCTCGGCGATGCGGTCGGCGAGCCGGCACAGCAGCTGGCCGCGCGCGGTCGCGGACATCTCGCGCCATGCGCCGGCGACGAACGCACGATGCGCGGCGCGCACTGCGACATCCGCATCAGCCTCGTTGCCGCGCGCCAGCTCGGCCCACGGCTGGCCGGTAAACGGATTGTCGGTGTTGAACCATTGACGGCTGTCGGGCTCGCGCCGTTCGCCGTCGATCAAGTGAAGGTAGCGTTGCATGTCCGGCTCGCTGAAATCGGTGTGAATCGCCCGGACCGCTACCGGATGCACGCATTCGGCAGCGGTCCCGGCACGGCGGTCGCCGCCGTTCGACGGGAACGACGAGATTGCGTCGAACGACGGCGTGTCAAGCGCACTCAGAACGGCGCGTAACCGAGTGCTTCGCGGAAGCGGTTCTTCACGTACACGCCGTCGCGCGGCGGCAGCGCGCGCGGCGGCTCGTCCGCGCGGATGTGAACCTGGGCAAACACCGGCCCGCTGCGCGCATTCACGCGCTCGACGATCTGCGTGTAGTCGTGCGCGTCGCGTACCGCGAACGAATCGGCGAGCCCGAAGCCCTTCGCGACCGCAACGAGATCGGTGCCGAGGCTCGAATGGCTCTGCTGCATGCCGGTTTCGCCGTAATGACCGTTATCGAGCACGACGATCGTCAGGTTGTTCGGCTGCTTCGCGCCGATCGTCCCGAGCGCGCCGATCCCCATCAGCTGTTCGCCGTCGCCGGTCACGACGATGACCGGCTTCTCCGGCTGCGCGAGCGCGAGGCCGAGACCGAGCGCCGCCGCGCCGCCCATCGCGCCCCACAGATAGAAATTGCCGACGCGATCGCCCGCCGCGAACACGTCATACGAGGCCGAACCGAGGCCGCTGACGACGAGCGCGTCCGGCGCGCCGGCCAGCAGGTTCCGGACGAACGCACGGCGCTCGATGGTCTGGTTTTGTTGCTCGCTCATTATTTCCGCTCCCACTTCTTGCGACCGATCAGGCTCTGCGACAGCAGCACGGCAACCTGCTCGCCGGCTTCGAAGGCGGCGTCGAACCCCGCACTGACGATTTCCTCGACGTCCTCCGGGCGGTCCGCGCGCAGCACCGTGATGCCCATCAGTTCGAGCGCGGCCTGCGTCGTCTTGCCCATCGGACCCTGCCACGGATTGAATTCCGCGTATTCGCCGCGCATCGTCACCAGCGTGAAGAACGGAAAATTGCAACTGCGTAACAGCGAGAACATGTTCACGCAATTGCCAACGCCGCTGCTCTGCATCAGCAGCACCGCGCGCTGGCCGCCGAGCCATGCACCGCTCGTCAGCGCCACGCCTTCCTCCTCGGTGGTCAGCGCGATGGCTGCGATTTCATCGTCCGCGATCGCGCTGCGGATCACCTGCGTATGTCCGGCGTCCGGCACGTAGGCGATCTGCTTCACGCCGCCGGCCTTCAGAACGGAAAAGATGGACGTCTGCCATGCCGGCTCATGTCCCGTTGCGGTACTCATCGGTTGCGCTCCTTCACGAAGTTGTTTCAGGAATCATAAAATGCGATTACTCTCACGCAGAAATAGAGTTTCCTGATACACGGATCACGATTCGGCATGGACATCAAGCAATTGCGCGCGCTGCTGGCCGTCGCGGAAACCGGCAGCGTAACGCGGGCAGCCGACGTGCTGCACATCGTGCAGCCCGCCGTGTCACGCCAGTTGAAGCTGCTGGAGGAGGACGTCGGGATCGCGCTGTTCGAGCGCGGTCGATACGGGATGGAACTGACGGAATCCGGCGAGATCCTGGTCGAGCATGCGCGGCGCGCGCTGCTCGAGCTCGACCGCGCGCGGGCGGAAATCCAGCCGTCGGACGCGCGGATCTCCGGCATCGTGACGATCGGCCTGCTGCCGAGCACGGCCGACCTGCTGGCCAGCCCGCTGCTGACCGCCGTGAAGGCGCGGCATCCGTCGGTCAGCCTGCGGGTGTCGGTCGGCTACGCCGGCCATTTGCGCGACTGGCTCGAAGCCGGGGAAATCGACGCGACGCTGCTGTACAACCCGAAAGCCACGCCGACCATCCAGGTGCAGCCGCTGCTCGGCGAGAGCCTGTGCGTCGTCGGGCCGCGCTCGTCGGACCTTGCGCCCGACCGGCCGCTCGCGCTCGCGGACATCGCCGCATGGCCGATGATCCTGCCGAGCGCGCCGCACGGCATCCGCAACATGCTGGAGCAGGCGCGCCCGGGCGCCGGCGCGACGCTCGACGTCGTTGCGGAAACGAATGCGATGAGCGTGCAGAAGAGTCTCGTCGCGCGCGGGCACGGCTTCACGATTCTGCCCAGCATCGCGGTCACGGAAGATATCGCGCGGGATGCGCTGCGCGCGGCGCCGCTGTCCGATCCGGGGCTGCAGCGCACGATCGTGCTGGCGTTGCCGAATACACGCCGGATCGCGGCGGCCGTGCGGGCGGTTACCGCGCTGCTCGTCGACGAGATGCGCGCCGCGGTCGAACGCGGCGACTGGCCGTCCGCACACTGGCTCGCTGACTGAACCCGCGAAGGTCGCCCGTCACGACGGCGCGGATTCGCCCTCGCGCAGCGCGATGCCCGTCCAAGCGCCGCTTGCGGCCAGTTCGCCGATCAGCTCGACGATCGTCTGCCGCACGGCGAGCGCGGCGGAATTGACGGGAGACGTGTTCGACCAGCACAGGCTCGCGGGCCGGCGGATCTCCGGCTCGACGATCCGGCGCATCTTCGGCCGGCTGGACGGCTCGCGCGACGCCAGCGCGGACGCCGGCAGGATCGTGCACGCGAGGCCCGACTGCGCGAGCGAGATCATGGTCGGCAGCGAATCGATATCCGCGATGATGTTGAGCGGCACCTCCTCGCGCGCGAACGTGCGTTCGAGCAGCAGGCGCAGCCCGTTCTGCACGCCCGGCGCGACGAGCGGCACGCCGGCGAGCGACGCGAGCGGGCAGGTTCGCGCGCGCGACGGCACCGCGCCGCCCGGCTCGCCGAGCAGATACAGCACCTCGTCGAACAGCGGCATCGCGGTGATGCCGGTCGTGTTGGATTCGCGGAACAGGATCGCGAGGTCGAGCCGCCCGTTCGCCAGCAGCTCGTTGATGAAGCCGCTCATGCTCTCGAGGTACTGCAGCCGGATGCCCGGATAACGCGCCCTCACGCGCTCGAACAGCGGCACCGCGAGGATCGACGTCATCGTGGTCGGGAAACCCACCGCGACCGTGCCCGACTCGCTGCCCGCGCCTTCCCGCACTTCCTGGCGCAGCTGCTCCATCTGCCGGAGCACGAGCCGCGCATGGCGGTACAGCGCCTGCCCGGCCGCGGTCGGCTTCACGCCCTGCGGGCTGCGCACCAGCAGCGTGACGCCGATGTCGCCCTCGAGCTTCGCGATCTGCTGGCTCAGCGACGGCTGCGCGACGAACAGCTTTTCGGCCGCCTTCCCGAGGCTCCCGTATTCCACGATGCTGACGAAGTAACGGAGCTGGCGGATGTCCATGGCGGTTCGTTCGATGCGAAAGCCATAGGATACCCCTATGACCGGCACATCCAAACGGTATTTCCGCCGCGCCTGCGCTTCACCTAAAGTCACTTCATGCCAAGTCAGAACAGCCGGCCCGCCCGGCGATGGAGGTGACAGTGAATTCTCCCCGCTCGCATGCCAGCGACGATGTCCAACAGGTCGCGACCGACCTGATCAGCGCCGAACGTGCGATCGCCTTCGCGGCCACGCTCGACCATCCGGTCGTTCCCGTCGTGGGCGACGCGTTGCTGCCCGCCTGGCACTGGCTGTATTTCTGGTCGATCGCGCAGCAGGCCGAGCTCGGCCCGGACGGCCATCCGCGCAAGGGCGGCTTCCTGCCGGACCTCGGGCTGCCGCGCCGCATGTGGGCCGGCGGCCGGCTGACGTTCGAACGCCCGCTGACGATCGGCGCGATCGCGACGCGCACGTCGCGCGTGCTGTCCGTCGAACGCAAGGAAGGCCGCACCGGCACGCTCGGCTTCGTGACCGTCGAGCACGTGATCGAATCAGCGGGTGAAGTCGCGATCCGCGAGGAACACGACATCGTCTATCGCGGCGCGGCCGCGCCTGGCGCCGCCGCGCCCCCGCCGAAGGCCGCGCCCGACGCCGCGCAATGGCAGCGCGACATCACGCCCGACGAAGTCATGCTGTTCCGCTATTCCGCGCTGACCTTCAACGGCCACCGCATTCACTACGACCGCACCTACGTGCGCGACGTCGAAGGCTATCCGGACCTCGTCGTGCACGGCCCGCTGATCTCGACGCTGCTGCTCGACCTCGTGACGCGCTCGCTGCCCGGCGCGACGATCGTCGAATACGCGTATCGCGCGGTACGGCCGACCTTCCTCGGCAACACCTTCAGCGTGTGCGGCCGCCTCGCCGACGACGGCAAGACCGTCGAGCTCTGGGCAAAAGATCACGACGGCTGGCTGACCATGTCCGCGAGCGCGACCCTCGCCTGACTCATTTCGAGCATTCCCCGATACGAAACATGAATCCTACCGACGCGTACCAAGACATTCGCGAAGCCGTTCGCGACCTGTGCGGCGAATTTTCCGCCGAGTATTTCCGCAAGATCGACGAGGAACGCGGTTATCCCGAAGCGTTCGTCGACGCGCTGACGAAAGCCGGCTGGCTCGCCGCGCTGATTCCGCAGGAATATGGCGGCTCGGGCCTCGGCCTGACCGAGGCATCGGTGATCATGGAGGAAATCAATCGCGCGGGCGGCAACTCCGGCGCGTGTCACGGCCAGATGTACAACATGGGCACGCTGCTGCGCCACGGCTCGGCCGAGCAGAAGCAGCGCTATCTGCCGAAGATCGCGAGCGGCGAGCTGCGCCTGCAGTCGATGGGCGTGACCGAGCCGACCACCGGCACCGACACGACCAAAATCAAGACGACGGCGGTACGCAAGGGCGATCGCTACGTGATCAACGGCCAGAAGGTGTGGATCTCGCGCGTGCAGCACTCCGACCTGATGATCCTGCTCGCGCGCACCACGCCGCTGTCGGACGTGCAGAAGAAGTCGGAAGGAATGTCGATCTTCATCGTCGACCTGCATCACGCGATCGGCAACGGGATGACGGTGCGCCCGATTCCGAACATGGTGAACCACGAGACCAACGAGCTGTTCTTCGACAACCTCGAGATCCCCGCGGAGAACCTGATCGGCGAGGAAGGCCGGGGCTTCAAGTACATCCTCGACGGGCTGAACGCCGAGCGCACGCTGATCGCGGCCGAATGCATCGGCGACGGCTACTGGTTCGTCGACAAGGTGTCGCAGTACGTGAAGGATCGTGTGGTGTTCGGCCGCCCGATCGGCCAGAACCAGGGCGTGCAGTTTCCGATCGCCCGCTCGTTCGTCAACGTCGAGGCCGCGAGCCTGATGCGCTTCGAGGCCGCGCGCCGGTTCGACGCGCACGAGCCGTGCGGCGCGCAGGCGAACATGGCCAAGCTGCTCGCGGCCGATGCGTCGTGGGAAGCCGCGAACGCGTGCCTGCAGTTCCACGGCGGCTTCGGCTTCGCGTGCGAATACGACGTCGAGCGCAAGTTCCGCGAAACGCGCCTGTACCAGGTCGCGCCGATCTCGACGAACCTGATCCTGTCGTACGTCGCCGAGCACATCCTCGGCCTGCCGCGTTCGTTCTGACGGGAGTGACGAGCATGCGCCCACTGGAAGGCATCAAGGTCGTCACGTTCGAGCATGCGATCGCCGCGCCGTTCTGCACGCGCCAGCTCGCCGATCTCGGCGCGCGCGTGATCAAGGTCGAACGGCCGGGCGTCGGCGATTTCGCGCGCGGCTACGACGAACGCGTGTCGGGACTCGCGTCGCATTTCGTGTGGACCAACCGCTCGAAGGAGAGCCTCACGCTCGACGTTAAGCAGCCCGCGGCGCTCGACGTCGTGCACAAGCTGCTCGCGGATGCCGACGTGTTCGTGCAGAACCTCGCGCCCGGCGCGACGCAGCGGCTGGGGCTCGACTACGACACGCTGCGCGAGCGCTATCCGCGGCTGATCGTCTGCGACATTTCCGGCTACGGTCTCGACGGGCCGTTCCGCGACAAGAAGGCGTACGACCTGCTGATTCAAAGTGAATCCGGATTCCTGAGCATTACCGGATCGAACGGCGAGCCGGCCAAGGCCGGCTGCTCGATCGCCGATATCGCCGCCGGCATGTATGCGTATACGAACATCCTCGCCGCGCTGATCGAGCGCGGGCGCACCGGGCGCGGCCGGCACATCGACGTGTCGATGCTCGAAAGCATGGTCGAGTGGATGAGCTATCCGCTCTACTACGCGATCGACGGCCAGTCGCCGCCGCGGCAGGCCGGCGCGTCGCACGCGACGATCTTTCCGTACGGCCCGTTCAGGGCCGGCGACGGCAACACCGTGATGCTGGGCCTGCAGAACGAGCGCGAATGGAAGCGCTTTTGCGAGACCGTGATCGGCATGCCCGAGCTGGCGGCCGACGAGCGCTTCGGGTCGAACAGCCGCCGCGTCGCGAATCGCGACGCGCTCGCGGCCATCATCGTCGATGCGTTCTCGACGCTGACGTCCGCCGACGTGATCGACCGGCTCGAGCAGGCCGGCATCGCGAACGCGCGAATGAACGACATGCACGGCGTCTGGACGCATGCGCAACTCGCCGCGCGGCATCGCTGGACGCGGGTCGACACGCCCGCCGGCGAGATTCCTGCCCTGCTGCCGCCCGGCGTCGCGCCGGGCGACGATCCGCGCATGGACCCGGTGCCGGCGCTCGGCCAGCATACCGATGCCGTGCTGCGCGAGCTCGGCTATGCCGATGAACAGATTCACACGTTGCACGCATCCGGTGCCGTCTGACCGGGCCTTGCCGCGCTGATCGAAGCGCGCCCCTCACCTACGTTTCGAAGCGTCTCCGCGTCCGGTCACGGACGCGAGAGCGCCACATGACTGGAGACATCATGGCGAACACCGTCAATGCCGCCGGCCGGCTCGACCGGCTGCCGATTTCAAGGTTTCACTGGAAGATACTCGGCCTGATCGCCGGTGGCGCGTTCCTCGACGCGTTCGACATCTATCTCGCCAACGGCTCGGTCGCGGCGATGGTCAAGGAGGGATTCACCGACCTGCGGCATGGCGCGATGTTCGTGTCGTCGACGTTCGTCGGGATGATGATCGGGGCGTTCGTCGCGGGTTACGTCGGCGATCGGCTCGGGCGGCGCTATTCGTATCAGCTCAATCTGGCCGTGTTCGGGCTGGCTTCGATCGCCGCGTGTTTCGCGCCCGATATCGCGTGGCTGATCGTGCTGCGTTTCATCATGGGGATCGGGCTGGGCGCGGAACTGGTCGTCGCGGCCGGGACGCTCGCCGAGTTCGTGCCGCCCGAGACGCGCGGCAAGTGGGTGTCGCTGCTCGCGATCATCACCAACAGCGGGCTCTTCGCGGCGCTGGCCGCGGGGTACTGGATCATTCCTTATCTCGGCTGGCGGTACATGTTCGCGCTGGCTGGCGTCGGCGCGCTGGTCGTCTGGTTCATGCGCAAACGGATGCCGGAGTCGCCGCGCTGGCTCGAATCGGTCGGGCGGCTCGACAAGGCCGAGGCGACGCTTGCCGCGATCGAGCAGGAGGTCGGCCGGCAGGTCGGCACGCTGCCGCCGGTGCGACGCACCGTCGACCTGCATGTCGGGAAGGTGCCGCTCGGCGTGCTGTTTTCGAAGGGGATGCGGGGCCGGACGATCGTCGCGGCGTTGACCGCGATCGGTGTAAACGTCGGGCTCTACGGCTTCATTGCGTGGCTGCCGACGTTCTTCGTCACGGAGGGGTTGTCCGTCGTCAAGTCGCTCGGGTTCGTGTTCCTGATGTCGATCGGCTCGCCGGTCGGCGGGTTGATCGGCTATCTGATCGCGGATCGGATCGGGCGGGCCAAGGGCATCGTGATCGCGTCGATCCTCAGCATCGCGCTCGGCTGGCTGTATGTGTCGCTACGCGATACCACCGCGATCATCGTGGTCGGCTTCTGTCTCGTCAGCGCGATCTACACGATCACGACGCTCGGGCTGTTCGGCTACATTCCCGAACTGTTCCCGACCGAAGTGCGGCTGCGCGGCACCGGTGTCGCGGGCATGTGCGGACGGATGTCGTCGATCGGCACGCCCGCGCTGGCGCTGGCGCTTTACCAGGCGTTCGGCGTATCGGGCGTGATCGCGATGGTCAGCGCGACGCTCGGCGTGCTGTGTGTCGCGATTGGGCTGCTGCGCGTCGAAACCGGGGGGCAGGCGCTGGAGGAAGTCGCGCCGGGGATGCAGGACGCGGAAGACGCCGCGGTCCACTCCGGCGTCAGGCAAGCCTGATTGCGGGCGGGCCGGCCGCGGCGAACGCTTGCCGCGCGCAGACGGGCAGCCAGTCGGCAGGATGGTCGATATGGCGCAAAAACGTGTCGAGACCGGTTCTGGAGAGCGATACGCTCGCATCGTTCTCCAGCGGATGAAACAGAAAACGCTCCTCGCCGCGCAGTTCGACATCGATGATCAGACGCACACGTCCGGTTTCGTCATTGACGAGCGCGAGCGGGCTCAAGGACCCCGGACGAATACCCAGCAACTCGAAGAGCTTGTCCGCGGACGCAAACGACAGACGTTTGCTGCCGAGCGCCGCGGCGAGTTCAGCAAGATCGAGCGACTTCGCGGCCGTCGTGACGACGAGGAAATAGTGGCCCTTCCGGTCCTGCAGCAGCAGGTTCTTGCAGCGGGCGCCCGCCACGGATAGCGTCAGCATGTCGGACTCGGACATGTTGCGTACCGGGTCGTGTCCCTCGCACGAGAACGGAACATCGATTTCTTCAAGAAGCCTCAGCACTTCGTCTTTTCCCAGCATGGTGTCGTTCATGTTCGTTGATGCGAGGGACGACCCTGCGCCCATTTCAGCGTCGCCCCTCTTTCATTCAGGGTCAGGCATCGAAGACCGGGTACGACGCCGTTCGGATCGCAGCGATCGTGTCATCCTTCGAGAGCAGTCCCGATTCATCCAGAATCGTCACCAGCGAGCGGCCTTCAGCCACGGATTGGCGCGCGAGCTTGCTCACGCGAGCATAGCCAATCTTCGGCACGAGCGCGGTTGCGACAGCCATGGATTCCAGCACATGCTGCTCGTTGCGCGCGACGTCGGCCTCCATTCCGCTCACGCACTTCTCGCCGAAGCGTCGAATCCCGTTGGTGAGCAAGGCAATACTGTCGAACACGCGCGAAGCCACCACCGGCTCGAAATGATTGATCTCCAGTTCGCCGTACTGAACCGCCTGCGCGACCGCGACATCGTTGCCGACAACCGCAAAGCTCAACTGGATCATCGCCATCGGCAAGACCGGATTCACCTTGCCCGGCATGATCGACGAACCCGCCTGCGCTTCCGGCAGTTTCAATTCTCCGAGCCCGCCGGCCGGACCCGACGACAGCACGGTCAGATCGGATGCGATCTTCGCAAGCGACGCCGCGCAGGTACGCAATTCCGCCGAGATGCGCGAGAACACGTCCATGTTCTGCATCGCGTCGAACGGATTGGCCGGCGCTTCATAAGCGACGCCGGTGATGCTGCAAAGATGAGCGTACGCCGCCGCGCGATAACCGGCCGGCGCGCCGAAGCCGGTTCCGATTGCCGTGCCGCCGAGCGGCAGCGTGCGCAGCTTGTCACGCACCGCGGCAAGCTCGTCGGCCAGGCGAGCCGTCAATGAAGCGTAGCCTCCGAAGAGCTGGCCGAGCCGCATCGGCTGGGCATCCTGCAGACAGGTGCGGCCTAGGTGCAGGATATCGGCAAACTCGGTCGCCTTGTCGTTGAACAGGCCTGCGAGTTTCGTGACTTCCCCGATGAGCGAACCGAGCATCGTGTATGTGGCGATCTTCAATGCGGCGGGATACGCATCGTTGGTCGATTGCGAGCGGTTGACGTGATCATTCGGGTGGATGACCTCGTAGTTTCCGGCCGCGTGACCGAGGATTTGCTGGGCCCGGTTCGCAATGACTTCGTTGAAGTTCATGTTGGTCGACGTGCCGCCCGAGCCTTCCATCAGATCGACCACGAGCGAAGCATCGAGCTTCCCTTCGATCACTTCCCTGCACGCCGCGACGATCGCATCGCACTGCTCGCCGGTGATGACGTCGTTATCGCGATTAGCCAATGCCGCCGCCCACTTGACCTGCGCGAACGCGTCGCGAAACGCCGGATAGTGAGCGATGTTCAACGGCGACACCGTGAGGTTATCGACCCCTCGAACCGTGTTCACGCCATACAGTTTGTCGCCGGGAATGGCGACTTCGCCGACGTAGTCGCGTTCGATACGAGCGTCGCTTTGAGCAGGCTTATTCATGGAGATTCCTTCCGCCAACGGTAATGAGTTTTTCGATGTCCCCGCCGAGCGCGGCCAGCCTCGGCAGAAACGATGTTTCGATGACTTCGCGTGCCGTATCGCAGGCATCGTCGAAGAAAGCGTTATATTCGTCCCGGCGCGCCACGAGGTACAGCGAGCGCTCCAGGCCCAGTTGTTCGACCACGTGAACCGCAACGTTGCCCGCATGCGTCACGCCCTGAAGCAGGCACATCGGCGATGTAATGGCCCAGCCGATGCCTTCCGCCACCATCGAGGTCAAGGCATCGGCGTTGTCGAGTTCGAGCCGCGCGGGCGCGCGAATCTCGATGCGCCGAAGATATCGCTCGATCTGCAGGCCCACCTGCGACGTGCGGTTGAATCGCACAATGGGCATGCTGTTGGTCAGCGTGCGCAGGTCGTCGATCGTCTTCACGGCGATGCCGAGGCCTTTCGGCGTGATCACGAAATAGCGCTCGGAGAACAGCCTGTATCGCACGACATCGTTGGCATCGATCAGCGGATCGCTCGTGACGATCAGATCCAGATCCCGGCGCAGCAGCGCCTCGCCTTGTTGAGGGCTCAGGCCCGTGCGGATCGACAACTGCGACACCTTGCCGATCAGCTTCTTCGTGAAGACCGAGCCGCACGTGGATGCGAACGAATCGACCAGCCCGATGCGCAAGTCGGGTTTGATCCCGCGCCCCGCTTCGACGACTTGCGCCTTGAGATTCGCGATTTCCTCGCTCAGTACCACGCCGCGATTTCTGAGCGCGATGCCGAAGGGCGTCAGCGCCATCGGCCGCGTGGTCCGATTCACCAGCACGACACCCAGTTCGTCTTCCAGTTGCCGGATGATCTGGGATACGCCCGATTGCGATATGCCCATCCGCGCTGCCGCAGCGGACATGCTTCCCTCTTCCGCGACGGCGACGAAGACCTGCACCGCGTGCATGTCAATGGGTTTGTGAGACGGCATGTCGAGTCCTCATGTGGGCGTCCTGTAGCGGCCGTCATCGACGACACGCCGAAGGTCAAGGACGCGTCGTGCGTCCATTCGATGCGGATACCGCGAGCGTCGCATCATGGTGTCCCGCGGCATGGGCAAGATCTTCCGGCGCGCCATCGGACTTCACGTCGGCAAGATGCTCGCTGCCGGTTTCAGGCGCCATGAAGTGGCAGAACACGCCGCCGAAGACCAGTACCGCGACGCACACGCTCAATGCCGCATGAATGCCGGCCTGCTGGACGGCGATCGGCAGCAGGAAGGTGCTGATGGCCGAACCGAATCGGCTTGAAGCAACCGCAAGGCCTACGCCCGACGCGCGAAGATGCGTCGGAAAGAGTTCGGGCGGATAGACGAACTCGAGGTTCGCGGCGGCCGAAAGAATGCACGCGAAGAGACCGAAGACGAGCATCGTTCCGATGGGACCGAAGTTCGCATAAGTCAGCACCGCGAGGCCCAACGCCGCAAGATAGAAGGTTCCGATCAGGAACGTGCGACGCGAAATCCGGTCGATCAACAGCAGGCCTATCACGGCGCCCGCGAGGAGCAGAACGTTGTAGACGAGGCCGCCCACGAACTTGTCCTTGACGTGCAGCGCCTCGAGCACCTTTGGCGCAAACGTGCCCAACGCAAAATAAGGAATGACCTGGCAGGTGTAGAACACGCATCCGACCAGCGTGTTTTTGCGCCAGCGCGGCGAGAACAGCTGCGACCAGGCTCTTGTCGTTTGCTGTGACACGGCTGCCTTCGTCATCGCGAGCGTGACTTCCGGGCCGAATCTGCGACGGACGATGGCAAGGGCTTCGTCTCCCCGTCCGCGTTTCATGAGCCACATCGGCGATTCGGGCACGAGCAGGCGGAACGGGAGAATCAGCAACGCGGGAACGCCGCTCGCCGCCAGCATGATTCGCCACGCATCGGGGCCTGTATCGCGCATCGCGAAGCCCGCGAGGTAGGCGCCGACATAACCCGCCGCCCAGGCGGCTGCGAGCACGCTGAGCAGCCGGCCACGGTATCGGCGCGGCGAATATTCGGTCACGAGCGATTTGCTCACGACGTAGTCGGCGCCGAGGATGAGTCCGAGCACGAGACGCAACACCAGCAATTGCGCGGGCGACGTCACGAAATACTGGGCGGCCGAGACGAGCGCGAAAAGCAGCATGTCCCATGCGAATATCGTTCGGCGACCATACTTGTCAGCGATCGGGCCGGCGAACATGCTGCCGAAGAAAAGCCCTGCGAGCGACGCCGCGCCGAGCAGTCCCATCCAAAGCGCATCGAGGTGCATCGGACCGGCTGCCATGCTCACCGCGATGCCGATGATGCCCAGCACGAAGCCATCGCTGAATTGGCCGCCCGTCCCGCTGACCGCCACGCCCACATGGAATGGGCGAAGCGGCAAGTCTTCCAGTAATACCTGTTTGCTCACGTCTGTCTCCTGTCTCTGGTACGGCGCTCATGCCGATGCGCGTTGAAAACCAGTGTAGAGCGACGACTTCAGGAAAACAGCAGGTCATACGACAGTATTACGAACTCTGATAGTGCGTTCTATCAGGGCTGAAACCGAGGCCTTTGGGCGCGCGCGAAAAGCAAAGGCCGGACGGCTGTTGCCGTCCGGCCAGCAAAGCGGCGTCGTGCGTTCACGTGCCGCCTAGAACCGCTGAAACATCTGTTGAATCTGCTCGGGGTTATGCGTCACCGTAAGCGCGAGCATCAAGAGGATGCGGGCTTTCTGCGGATTGAGGTTGTCGCCGAGCAGACCGATATACGCCGGATCATCAGGGATGTAACCGCTTCCGGTCCTCGATGACCGGACGACGATCACACCCTTGTCGACGGCTTTCTTGATGGACGGAAGCGCAAGCAAGGATTCGCTGCCGGCCCCGACGCCCGCGATGACGATCCCGCGGGCGCCGTGCGCGACCGCTGCATCGTACAGGTAACCGCCATCATTCTGGTGCCCGTAGACGATATCGACCTCGGGAAGTGAATCCAGCTTCGCTACGTCGAACGGTGTCTGCGTGGTCTGCAGTCTGGTCACGGCGGTTTCGAAATGCGGTACGTTGTCGATCAGCGTGCCCAGATAGCCGTCGTCGGGGCTTTTGAATGTATCGAGCGTGTTCGCATTGGTCTTCGTCGTATATCGGGCGGAGCCGATGCGATCGTTGAGCACGACCATGACGCCTCGCCCGCGCGCCGCCGGCGACGCCGCAACCGTCACCGCTTGAAGGATATTGCCGGGGCCGTCGGCGCTGAGCGCGGTCGACGGGCGCATCGAACCGGTCATCACGACGGGCTTGTCGCTTTTCACGACGAGGTTGAGGAAATAGGCGGTTTCCTCGAGCGTGTCCGTGCCGTGCGTGATGACGACACCTGCGATGTCGGGCTGGCCAAGAAGCTGGTTCACGCGCTTCGCGAGCTTGAGCAAGACTGCGTTGGTGATGTTCTCGCTCCCGACATTCGACACCTGCTCTCCGAAAACCTGCGCCACTTTTCCGAGCGAAGGTACGGATTTCAGCAGCGCATCCGCCGTGAGCACACCGGACTTGTAGCCCGTGCTTTGCGTCTCGCTGAGACCGGTGCCGGCGATGGTGCCACCCGTCGCCAGCACGGCAACATGCGGAAGCGGCACGGGGGCGGGCGCTGCAGTTTGCGCATGGCCGATTGCAGGTGCAGTGAAGATCCAGGTCATCAGCAGAAGATTGCAGACAATCTTTCCATACTGGCTCGAACGAGCGCGTTCGTCTCTCACATCGGACTCCGAATGAACGATAAAAGATTTCCGGCACGTCAAGGGATGCGTGGTCCTTGACCGACTTGCGCAATAACGTGGCCGGGGAAAGTCGGCTCCTCGCCGACATCGAATGCCTCGGCTTCCGACGATGAAAAGTGTAGAGAACCGCACGCTCGGACAAATTATCCGGCAGCGACAATTATTGAATCTGATACTGCATTGGAGATTCTTTGAAGGCCGTCCAACCTGCGATTTCGTTTGGTATGGAGGTTAAAGCTCGACTTGCCGGTGGTCCCATCCGGTACGTACCCGCCTACCGCGCGGCCGAAGCTGACATAAAATAGAACGTACTCCGGACTGAAAAAAGGGGGCCGACATGAGGCGCCTCTATTTCCTCGTACCCGATACGCAGATGGCGAAGGCGATCGTGGATGACTTGCTGCGCGCTCGCATCATCTGGCGCCATATCCATGTCCTCGCGGATCACAGTGTCACGCTCGAAGAGTTACCCGAAGCGTCCTTGCTGCAAAGCAGCGATGTCGTGCACGCGCTCGAGCGCGGCGTCGCGCTCGGCGGCGCAACGGGCGCGCTCATCGGCCTCGTCGCGCTCGTGTTTCCGCCTGCCGAGCTCGTGATCGCGGGCGGCGCCGTCGTCGCATTGACGGTGGCGGGTGCAGGCTTCGGGGCGTGGACGGCCGCGATGATCGGCATCGCCGAGCCGAACGCGCGACTCGCGCGATTTCGGGAGGCGATCAAGGAAGGCCAGATTCTGATCATGGCCGACGTGCCGGCATTGCGAGAGCAGGAAATCGAGCAGATGATCGCCCAGCATTTTCCGAAGGCGGATCTGGAGGGCGGCGAGCCTACGTCACCGGTTTTTCCCTGACACGCGGAAACCGGCTTGCACGGCGCCGGGGGCCGCCCCGCATCGAGCGGGTCGGCACCAGGCAAGGGTGAAATCGGCGTCCGTCCACGCAGAAGATTTGTCGGGATACTTACTTTATCCCGGCGCGACGGCACGAGGACCATGCCGTGACGGCCCCTGCCCTTTTGGCGTTGCATTCAGTTGGATGCCCGTGACCGCGCAACGTCACGGCCTAATGTCGCGCCGCCAGCACGCCGATCCAGAACGGAACGCCGAACTGCCATACGCCGCGCAGGGTTTTTGCACCTTGCGTTGCCCCCCATATCTGCCATTCTGAATCGAATAGCCGACGTATTTCCGACGCGTATGGCGCGTGCTGAACCCGAGTGCCGAAGCTGAACCGTCAGCAAGGAGGTCGTATGGAACTGCGCATTCAATCGCACCATTGGCAACGGCGCATGCCGGACTGGCTCGCCGCGGCCGTGGCCGGGCTTGCGGGTGGCGCCCTGGTGATCGTGCTCGAATTCTTCTGGTCGACCATGGTGCTCGATGAAAGTCCGTGGCAGCCGACCCACAAGATCGCGGCGATGGTGATGGGCCGTGGCGCACTCGAACAGATGTCGGTGTTCAGCTTCAGCATCGTGGGAATGGCACTGCTGTTGCACTACGTGCTCGGCGCCATCATGGGGATGATCCTCGCCGCGATCATGGCGCCGTTCCGCTTCGATTCGAGCGTCGGCATGGAGGCCGTCATCGGGCTGGCTTTCGGGATCGTCGCGTACGTATGGAACTTCTACGTGATGACCGCCGTGTTCCCGTGGTTCATCTCGGAGCGGGGATCCGGACCGTTGCTGGCCAACCTGCTGTTCGGCGTGGTTACCGCCGTCGTCTACGGCATGCTCGAACGGCGCAAGCAGAACGCGATGCACTAACGTGCCGTTGCTTCGCGCCACGCGAGACGGCTGCCTCGACAACTCACGCCGGAGGCGGCCGTTTTGCATGTTGTCGCGGCAGGTGACGCCGTCCGTGGTGCGACGCGGGTATGGGGTGCTTCCCTCCTTCCTCTTGCGCTGCCTTGCACGATGCAAGGCAGCAGACTACCTTTTTCTTTAGAGCCGCCGACGCCGCCTGGCGAATCGGTCCTGGTGGATTGCCGGCAAACAATCATACGAAATTCGGCAAGGCGGCACGACGATGCCCGGAGCACCGGTTGGCGGCTCCGGCGAGTGACGCGCGGCGAGGCGGCCCATGGTGCTTGCGATTGCCCTGATCGTGATCATCGCGTTGGCGGTGGGGTTTCACTTTGCCAGTCCCTGGTGGATCACGCCGATCGCGTCGAACTGGGTGCGCATGGACGACATGCTGACGATCACGCTCGTCATCACCGGCGCGTTCTTCATCGCCATCAACCTGTTCATCGCGATCGCGCTGATGCGTTACCGCCACCGCGGCGGGCATCGCGCGGCCTACGAGCCCCACAACAGGCGGCTGGAATGGTGGCTGATCGGCCTGACCGCCGTCGGCGTCGCGGCGTTGCTGGCCCCCGGTCTGTTCGTCTATGCGGACTACATCCGGCCGCCGCGCAACGTGCTGCAGATGGAGGTGCTCGGCCGGCAATGGCAATGGCGCTTCCGCTTCGCCGGCCCCGCCGGCAAGCTGGGCACGACGGACGTGCGCTACGTCAGCAGCGGCAACCCGTTCGGCCTGAACCCCGCCGACCCCAACGGCCGCGACAACTACCTGATCGAGACGCCCGAGGTCCACCTGCCGCTGAACCGGCCGGTGCAGGTCCTGACACGATCGCTCGACGTGCTGCACGACTTCTATGTGCCGCCGTTCCGTGCGCGCATGAACATGGTGCCCGGCATGGTGACGACCTTCTGGTTCACGCCGACCAAGGCGGGACGTTACGACATCCTGTGCGCGCAGCTCTGCGGGATCGGGCACGCCAGCATGCGCGGCGTGGTGGTCGTGGAAGACGAAGCCTCGTTCTCGCGCTGGCTCGAGCAGCAGACCACTTTCGCGCAGCGGCAGCAGGCCAAGGTGCAGGCCGCGGCGGCAACGCCAGGCGGCAGTGCCCAGGCGCTTGCCGACCAGGGCAAGGCGCTCGCCGCGGCCAAGGGCTGTCTCGCCTGCCATACCGTGGACGGCAGCCCGCGCGTGGGCCCCACCTGGAAAGGCCTGTACGGCAAGACCGAAACGATGGCCGACGGCAGCACCGCGAAAGTGGACGAGGCCTATCTGCGCGCCTTCATCCGCGATCCGGCGGCCCGCGTCGTGAAGGGCTATTCGCCGATCATGCCGCATTTCGACCTGAGCGATCAGGAGTTGACCGCGCTGGTGACCTACATCGAATCGCAAGGCGGCCCGGCTGCCGGCAGCACGGCCAACCGCCAGCCCTAGCGGAGCAGACGCAATGCCCTACGCGCACCTCGACCACACCCCGAAAAGCTTCTGGACGCGCTATGTCTGGAGCCAGGACCACAAGGTCATCGCCGTGCAGTATGCGCTGACGGCCATCGCCATCGGTCTGGTCGGCCTCGTCCTGTCGGACCTGATGCGGTTGCAACTCGGCTTTCCCGGCAAGTTCAGCTTCATCGACGCCAACCACTACTACCAGTTCGTCACCATGCACGGGATGATCATGGTGATCTACCTGCTGACCGCGCTGTTCCTCGGCGGCTTCGGCAACTACCTGATCCCGCTGATGCTGGGCGCGCGCGACATGGTGTTCCCGTTTCTCAACATGCTGAGCTTCTGGGTCTACCTGCTGGCCGTGCTGGTGCTGGTGGCGAGCTTCTTCGTGCCGGGCGGGCCGACCGGCGCGGGCTGGACGCTGTATCCGCCCCAGGCCATCCTGCCCGGCACGCCGGGCGTCGAATGGGGCATCGTGCTGATGCTCGTGTCGCTGGCGATCTTCATCGTCGCGGCAACCATGGGCGGCCTGAACTACGTCACCACCACGCTGCAGGCGCGCACGCGCGGCATGACGCTGATGCGCATGCCGCTCACCGTGTGGGGCATCTTCATCGCGACCATCATGGCGCTGCTGGCGTTTCCGGCGCTGTTCGTGTCGGCCGTGATGATGCTGCTCGACCGGACGCTCGGCACCAGTTTCTTCATACCGGCCGTGGTGTCGATGGGGCAGTCGCTCAAGCATGCCGGCGGCAGCCCGCTGCTGTTCCAGCACCTGTTCTGGTTCTTCGGGCATCCGGAGGTCTACATCGTCGCACTGCCGGCCTTCGGCATCGCGTCGGACCTCATCAGCACCCACGCGCGCAAGAGCATCTTCGGCTACCGGATGATGGTGTGGGCCATCGTCGTCATCGGCGCACTGAGCTTCGTGGTCTGGGCGCACCACATGTTCGTCGCCGGCATGGATCCGTACTTCGGTTTCTTCTTTGCCACCACCACGCTCATCATCGCCATCCCGACCGCCCTCAAGGTCTACAACTGGGTGCTGACGCTGTGGCGCGGCGATATCCACCTGACCGTGCCGATGCTGTTTGCCATCGGCTTCATCAGCACCTTCGTGCTGGGCGGGCTGACCGGGCTCTACCTCGGCAACGTGAGCGTGGACATTCCGCTGTCGAACACGTACTTCGTGGTGGCGCACTTCCATATGGTGATGGCCGTGTCGCCGATCCTGGTGGTGTTCGGCGGCCTCTACCACTGGTATCCGAAGGTGACGGGCCGCATGCTCGACGACAGGCTCGGGCGCGCGCACTTCTGGATCACCTTCCTCGGCACGTACGCGATCTACTTCCCGATGCACTATCTCGGCATCCTCGGCATGCCGCGGCGGTATTACGCGTACGAGGGCTACAGCTTCATTCCGCATTCGGCGCAGACGCTCAACACGTTCATCACCGTCGCCGCGCTGATCGTGGGGGTCGGACAGTTGCTGTTCCTGTACAACCTGGCGTGGAGCCTCGTACGCGGCAAGCGTGCCGACGGCAATCCGTGGCGGGCCACCACGCTGGAATGGCAGACGCCGCAAACGCCGCCGGTGCACGGCAACTGGGGCGCCGCGCTGCCGGTCGTCTACCGTTGGGCGTACGAATACAGCCCGCCGGGACAAGCGGAAGACTTCGTCCCGCAAAACCAACCGCCTGCAACCGCGCCGGAGCCGGAACCGGCCCGCCCGACGGTTCAACCCGGCGAGGCACGCAAATGACCACGCTGCCGCGCCCCTTCGTTCCCGACACGCCGCCGCCCGTCTTGCCGAATGCGAGCCGCATCGGCCTGATCGTGTTCATGGCCGTGGCGACGGCCTTGTTTTCATTGCTGCTGCTCGCCTACGGCATGCGCATGCGCGAGCCCGACTGGCAGCCGATCCCGCACCCGGCGCTGCTGTGGTGGAACACCGGCGCGCTGGCGCTGGCCAGCGTCGCCATGCAGCGTGCCCGGCAGCTGACCGGGCATCGCGTGGCGTGGCTGGTGGCCGGCGGCGCGCTGGCCGCCGTGTTCGTGGTCGGGCAACTGATCGCCTGGCGCATGCTGTCCGCGGCCGGGCAAACCGTCGTCGCCAATCCTTCCAACAGCTTTCTCTACCTGCTCACCGGCCTGCATGGATTGCACGTGCTGGGCGGGCTGGCAGCCTGGGCCGTGACGATCGCGCAGCGGCGGCGTAGGGATCCGTTCCGCGCTCAGCGCGCCATTTCCCTGTGCGCCCTCTACTGGCATTTCCTGCTGGCGGTCTGGCTCGTGCTACTGGCGGCAATGTGGTGGCTCACCCCCGCGGTTGTCGCCGCCATCTGCGGACCGCTATATGGAGCCGCGCCATGACCTCGCCCCCGCTCCCGCCCGAATCCGCCACCTCCCCGCCCGCCGACGCCGGGCCTGACGGCTGGCGCGGCATCGTCACGGACTGGTCGGCCGACCGCGAAGCCTTCAAGGTGCCGTGGGGCAAGGCGATGATGTGGATCTTCCTGCTGTCGGACACCTTCGTGTTCAGCAGCTTCCTGATCGGCTACATGTCGGTGCGCATGTCGACCACGGCGCCGTGGCCCGACCCGTCCAAGGTGTTCGGGCTCACCGTGGCGGGCGTCGAAGTGCCCTTGCTGCTGATCGCGATCATGACGTTCACGCTGATCACCAGCAGCGGCACCATGGCGATGGCCGTGAATTTCGGCTATCGGCGCAATGCCCGGCGCGCCGCCGCGTTGTTGCTGGCGACCGCGCTGCTCGGCGTGACCTTCGTGTCGATGCAGGCCTTCGAATGGACCAAGCTGATCGTCCATGAAGGCATCCGCCCGTGGGGCAACCCGCTGGGCGCCACGCAGTTCGGCGCATGCTTCTTCATGATCACCGGGTTCCACGGCTTTCACGTGACCTGCGGCGTGATCTACCTGCTGCTGATCGCACGCAAGATCCTGCAGCCGGGGTTCACCGAGCACGGCAACTTCCAGATCGTCGAGATCGCCGGCCTGTACTGGCACTTCGTCGACCTGGTGTGGGTGTTCATCTTCGCGCTGTTCTATTTGTGGTGAGGCAGGCCATGGACCACACCGATCCCGCCGATCGACCCGACGCCGCGCACGGCCAGCAACACCCGATCGGCATCTACCTGAAAATCTGGGGCCTGCTGTTCGTCCTGAGTACGTTGTCGTACCTGGTCGACTACTTCAAGGTGCAAGGCGTGGTGCGCTGGGTGCTGATCGTCGTGCTCATGATCGCCAAGGCCGGACTGATCGTGTCGATCTTCATGCACATGATGTGGGAGCGGCTGGCGCTGGTGTACGCGATCCTGATACCGCCGCTGTGCCTGCTGGTGCTCATGGTGCTGATGGCGGCCGAGGCGCATCACACGTTCGGCATGCGGGCGCTCTTCTTTCATTGATCGCGTCGCCGATTCGTTCTTCCGGCGACGAACGCTTCGGATCACGTACGATCTGGCTCTGCTCGAGAAGGAGGATGGGGACAACGCGCGCCTGGCGCGTGCCCGCGTGCAGCCGAACTTTTTGAATTGGACGCTGGCCAGCACGCAGGCATGTGTGACGAGAGGATGCGCACTGCCGCGAGCAGCGCGCATCCCCCCGGAGGGCGGCGATCAGTAGGCCGCCACCTTTTCGGTATTGCGTCGTTCCACGGACGTCCTGGATTTCGCCACTGCCGTGATGAACAACATGGTCGCGATGCCACCGGCGATCAGTGCCGGGTAAGCGGCCAGGATCTGGAGCAGGGAATACTTCCAGCTCAACGGGCGCCCGACGCCAAGCATTGCAGCATAGAACCACGAGACGGCGGAAATCACGCCCGCGAAAATGGCAATCATGCGCCGTTCGAACGAAAGCTTCAGCAAGGAGCCCGCTTTCCGCAATGCCGGCAAGACCGCGGAGTGCAGCGCGATACCGTTGAAGGTCAGCAACGCGACGATGCCGATCTTGGCCTGCAGCTTGGGATTGCCGAGATACCGGAGACCCTGGGTCCGCATGTCGAACGCAATGATCGCGATGCCGGTGATCCAGAGAATCGTCAGCGCCAACGTGACGGTGCGCTGCAGGCTGGCCAGATGAACCTGGGCAGGATCGGTAGGCGCGTCGGTATCCAGCAGTTGCCTGACCATCGCAATGTCGCTGGTCAGCACGAGACCAATCGCGACACAGCAGGCAATGAGATGAACATAGACGATTCCCATTCGTACGAATTCCATTTTCGGTCCTTTATCGGCGCGGTGCGCAAAGTTAAGTTGTACCGTCGTGAATCTGGGCGAATTCCGTCGATACACATTTAGGATTGCGACGCAAACATCAAAATTCGATCATGGATTCCGCTATCAAGCTGGCTCCAGTTCGGCATGACATGAACAACGTGGTGAGCCCATTCCGGTGCGTCGGGTCGCAACGGGCTGAATGCAGTCGAATCGATACCCATCACGAGTTCGACCACTTGATCAAGCCCGCACGGCGTGCAGACTTGTAGTGTCGGATGGCTGGCCATCCGGATATCCGGCATGCGTGACTTGCAGATTGAAAGGTCGCCCGACTGCCGGATGCTGCTGGGCGACGGGCAAAATTTAAAACAGCGAGCCCTGACGAATCAACCCGAGTTGTTACGAAATGCAAAGGACGTAACGAGCGCTGAATGCGCCGAGAGAAGGGTCGGACCGGGCGCAATTTCTGCTGATACGGAGTATGCGGAATTGTTCTGACCTGGATTCAGGCACTTATTGACGGGTCACGTCTTTTTACATTTGAGCGGTAAATAGTAAAGGGGTCGCAGTTCGCGGTGCATATTGCGAAACTTTCATATGTTGAATAGGTAAATTCTCGGTCATTCGGGATATTGTCGAGCATTGATTTTCTCAGACGAAACGCCAACTGCATCGGGCGTTGATGCGCCGATCAGTGCCTGAAAATCTGCGCAGTTTGCCGAGAGATCTCCCGCCTCTTCCTTCGCATTACGCCGTCTGGCGGGGCTGAGCGTCAAACCGGCAGTGACGGCGGATACTCCGACCGTGTCGACATGACCAAAATCGGATGGCCCGAGTTTTTTAGGGTATGGTTCCGCAATAAATCGAAGCAGATCGCGCGATCGGCCGAGAGAATATTTTTGACGACTGGCAGGAGGTAAAAATCGCGGACGTCAAAAATCAAAATACCCTGATTACCCGAAATCAAAACCATGCCTTGCAAATAACTTTCGATCAAGGTCGAGAAATCCCGCCGGAACGACATTCGGCGTCGATGGCGGCCGAAGAAGTCGAGCCTCGTGCGCAAAGAGTCGCTCATGCGTCCGTTTGAGCGTTCGCCACACGCCGCTGCAACGGGCTCGCGCGCGTCGAGCGCGGTCGCCCCTCGGATTGCCTTCTCCCGGCAGCCCCGTCGAATCCGGGAATAACCGTCGTGTGCTCACGGTATTGCAGGAAACACGAACCGGGTGAGCACTATGGACATCATCGACACGGCCCACGCATCGGATACCAAACGGGAATCGCCCCCGGTGCGCACACCGCACCGTGAATCGAAAGTCCGGATGCAATCCGTGCTGCGCGGTTTCCAGCTCGGATCGGGCGTGGTGCTGCTGACCTATCTCTTTCTGCACCTGATTAATCACGCACTCGGAATCTGGTCACTCGAACTTGCCGGGCGCGGTCTCGTGCTGGCGTTGCGGCTCTGGCGCAGCGCACCGGGGACGGTCGTGCTGTACGGTGCAGCTTCGCTTCATTTTGCGCTGGCGTTGCACACGATATACGGGCGCCGCCACTGGGCACTGCCGCCCGCCGAATGGCTCCGCCTCTGGGCTGGCCTCAGCCTGCCGCTGCTGCTGATCCGCCACGCGGTGACAACCCGGCTCGCCTCCTCGCTCTACGGCTTCGAGCCGGACTACGAGCGTGTCGTCACCGTGCTGCTCACCAGCGGCACGCAGGGCCTGCAACTGGCACTGCTCGCGCCCGGCTGGATACACGGATGTCTCGGCCTGTGGTTCCGGTTGCGCCATCAGCCGTGGGCGCGCCGCGTCAAACCCGCGCTGCTGGCATTCGTCGCCCTGTTGCCGTTGCTCTCCGCAGGCGGCTTTGTTCATATGATGCGCGTCGTCGAGGCGAAGGGCTCGCTGTATCTGCCCCCCGATCCGAAACTGGTTTCACACCAGCTCGCCCTTGACGCGTGGCGTCACCACCTCGTCACCCTCTACGTGTGCCTGATCATCGGCGCGTTGATCGCGGGCCTGTTGCGCAACCGCCTTGAACGTCGACGATTGCAGGACGCGTGACGAAGATCGGGAAGATCCGGCGGAGCGGCGGCGGCCGGCACGCCTCATCCCCGTCGATCAGGGTTGACGTTTGCCGCGACCACCGGCGGGTTTCCCGGCCGGCTTGCGTGAACCCGCAGCCGCCTTGCCGGCGGATTTGCCGCGCGGCTTTTGCACGCTGAACGGACTGCCGCTCAACACGCTTGCCGCCTTACCCGCGGCGCCGGCACGCTGCCCCTCGGCCTTGCGCTTGCCGTCCCCACCTTGCGGCTTCGGCTTCTTGCCGGCCGCCGGCATGGCACCCGCCCCACCTTGCGGCACCTTGGGCTTCTTCGGCTTTTTGGGCTTCTTGATGATCTGCCCCGTCGCGCTGGTTTCCGGCACGCGGTGTTCGGCTTCGAAACCCGGCTCCTCTTCACGGCGCAGCGTCTGCCGGATCAGCGCTTCGATCGCGGCCAGCTGCGGCGCTTCATCGGCGCACACCAGCGACACCGCCACGCCGCTGGCGCCCGCGCGGCCGGTACGGCCAATACGGTGCACATAGTCTTGCGCGACGATCGGCAGATCCACGTTGATCACCAGCGGCAGGTCGTCGATATCCAGCCCGCGCGCCGCCACATCGGTCGCGACCAGCATCTGCACTTCGCGCGTCTTGAAGCGCTCCAGCGCACGCAGGCGCGCGGGCTGCGGCTTGTCGCCGTGGATGGTGTCGACCGCATAGCCCGCTTCATCCAGCATCGCCGCCAGGTAGTCCACGCCATTGCGGGTCTTGACGAACACCAGCGCGTGGTCCCAGTTGTTCTCGGCCACCAGGTGCATGAAGAGGTCGGGCTTGTTGCGCTTGTCCACCGGCACCACCCACTGCTTGATCTTGCTGGCCGTGACGTTGGGCGGGCTGACGCTGATATCGACCGGGCTGCGCAGAATGGTCGCCGCCATCGCGCGAATATCGTCGGTAAACGTGGCGGAGAACAGCAGCGTCTGGCGCCGGGCGGGCAACGCAGCAAAGACGGCGTTGAGTTCGCGCGCAAAACCCAGATCGAGCATCCGGTCGGCTTCGTCCAGCACCAGCGCCTGCACCTGATCGAACTGCACCGCGTTCTGCCGGTTGAGGTCCAGCAGACGGCCCGGCGTGGCAACGAGCACATCCACGCCCTTGCGCAGCTTCATCATCTGCGGGTTGATGCTCACCCCGCCGTAGGCGGCCAGGAACCGCAGGTCGAGGCCCTTGCCGTACGCGACGAAGCTCTGCAGCACCTGTTCGGCCAGCTCACGCGTGGGCACCAGCACCAGGACACGCGCACGGTTGCTGGACACCGCCGGCCCGTGTTGCACCAGCCGCTGCAACAGCGGCAGCGCGAAGCCCGCCGTCTTACCGGTGCCGGTCTGCGCCGCGGCCATGACGTCCTTGCCGCCGAGCACCGCGGGAATCGCCTTGGCCTGCACCGGCGTCGGTGTCTGGTAATTGAGGTCCTGCAGATTACGCAGCAAGGGGTCGATCAGGCCAAGCGAGGCAAAAGACATGGACGTGTTCCGGGCTAAAACCGCAATTCTAGCCGTTACCGCCGCGGCGACCGCATCGCGCGGGCCGAACGCCGCGCCGCGCGATGCGGCGTCACCGGTCCTGTTTCGACGCGCCGCGCGTGAACGGCTGCGGCCGCCTGCCCGCCGCCTGGCGATCGATCATCCAGCCGGGATAGCCGGCAGGCACCGCACTGACGGCATCAAGATGCGCGAGTTCGTCCGCGGTCAGCGCGACCTCGGCCGCGCCGAGATTGTCTTCGAGCTGTTCGATCCGTTTGGCGCCGATGATGACGCTCGTGACATGCGGCTTGGCGAGCAACCACGCGAGTGCGATCCGCGCGACCGACACACCTCGCGCGTCGGCGATGGCGCGCATCGCGGCAACGCACGGCCAGGCCCGCTCGAGATCGACCGGCGGAAAATCGAAATGGCTGCGCCGCGACCCTGCTTCGGCCGGCGCCCCGGGGCCGAACTTCCCCGAAAGCAGTCCCCCGGCGAGCGGCGACCAGACGAGCAGGCTCATCTGCTCGTCGATCGCGAGCGGCACCAGTTCGTGCTCGACGTCCCGTCCGGCGATCGAATAGTAGGCCTGCAGCGTCTCGAAGCGCGTCGCATGGAGCGCCTGGCTGAGCCCGAGCGCCTTGCCGATCTTTCCGGCGCGCCAGTTCGAGACGCCGACATGGCGAACCAGCCCCTGCCGCGTCAGATCGTCGAGCGCCCGCAGCGTCTCCTCGATCGGCGTGACGGGATCGTTCGCATGTATCTGGTAGAGGTCGATGTGGTCGACCTGGAGCCGTTCCAGGCTTCGCTGCACGGAATCCATGATGTGGCCGCGCGATGCCCCCTGATCGTTGGGCTTCGGGCCCATCACGCCCGCCGTCTTCGTCGCCAGCACGATCTCGCCGCGCGGCACGCCGAGGTCCCGGAGCGCCTGTCCGACGAGGCGTTCCGACTGACCGAAGGAATAGATGTCAGCGGTATCGATGAAGTTGATGCCCTCGGCCAGCGCGCGGGAAATCAGCCGGGTCGCGTCGTCCTGGCCGACCGCGCCGATCGACGCCCACATGCCGGCATCGGCATTGCCGCCCAGCGTCATCGTGCCGAGACACAGCTCGGAGACATACAGGCCGGTGCGGCCCAGTTGCTTGTATTTCATGGCCGTTTCCTCATGGTCGGCTGGAAAGCATGCGGTGGCGTCCGGTCAGGCGCCCCGCACGCCGGGATGTCAGCTGATTCGCGCGTGCCCTGCCCGAAACTGTCCGGCGATCGTTGCGACGCGTGCGCCATAGCGGCGTGCCGTCTCGAGATCCCCCGGCGACATCTCGTCGGGCGACGCGTCGGCCGGCGTCTGCGCCATCGGCGCGAGATAGGAGCCCATGCGATTCAGGTCGTCGCGCATCGACGCCTTCAGGTTCGCCGGCTTGATGTCCATGCTCACCCAGACGCCGCCGTGCTGCCCGACGAGCAGCACGAAGTATTCGAGCGTATTGAGCTTGTCGCCGTTGACGCTCGCGCTATTGGTGAAGCCGCCGAAGATCTTGTTGCGCCACCGGCCGTCGAACCACGCCTTCGACGATGCATCGGCGAACTTCTTGAACTGCCAGCTGGGGCCGCCCATGTAGGTCGGCGAGCCGAACAGGATGGCGTCGGCGCCCGCGAGCGTGTCCCACGCGTCCGGCGCGATGTTTCCGTCGGCGTCGATTGCAACGAGGACGGCGCCCGCGCCCTCGGCGACAGCCGTTGCCATACGCTGGGTATGCCCATAGCCGGAGTGGTAGACGACGGCCGTCTTAACCGGTGCGATGTGTTGTGTCATGGTTGCGCCCTTTCGTTCAGGTGGTCGTCGGGAGACGACATCGGAAAGCACTCTACTGAGTCGCAATTGAGTTATAAATAACGGCCGATTGAACGTTCTGTTACTCGCCGAGTGAACAATGCAAAACCTCGATGCGCTGTTGATCTTTGCCCGTGTCGCCGAAATGACGAGCTTCACGCGGGCAGCCGAAAGCCTGGGCATCCAGAAGGGACGTGTCTCGATGGTGATCCGTCGACTCGAGCGCGACGTGGGCGTTGCGCTGTTGCATCGGACGACGCGGAGCGTGCAGCTGACCGAGGACGGACGCGCGTTCTATTCGCGCGCACGGGACCTGCTGGCCGAAGTCCAGGAATTGCAGTCGATGTTCTCCGGCAACGGCTCGCGACTGCGGGGAAGATTGCGCGTCGACATGCCGACCGAACTGGCCCGCAGTGTCGTGGTTCCCGCACTCCCGCAACTGATGGCCGCGCATCCGGAGCTGGAACTGGAGCTGTCGAGCACCGATCGGCGAGTCGATCTCGTCCAGGAAGGCTTCGATTGCGTGATCCGTCTGGGCCCGATCGTGGACGAGACGCTGATCGCGCGACCGTTGGGCCGGCTGCGGATGATCAATGCGGCGAGCCCCGGCTACCTGGCGCGGTACGGCGTACCGCATACGCTCGACGATCTGCTCGGCCAGGGACACCGGATGGTCCACTACACGCTGACACTCGGCGCGCGTCATCCGGGATGGGAGTACCCGAACGGCACCGGCTATGCGTCGCTGCCGTTGCCGAGCGCGATGCAGGTCAACAGCGTGCAGACCTATCACGCTGCCGGGCTGGCCGGCATCGGCTTGATCCAGGCCGGATATTCAGGGGTCGCGACTCACATCGAAAGAGGCGCGCTGGTGGAGGTGCTGCCCGATCTGCGCCCGGAGCCGCTGGCCGCGTGGCTCGTCGTGGCCCATCGGCGCAATCTGTCGCCGCGCGTTCGGGCGTTCATGGACTGGATCGAGCGGGTGCTGGAGCCTTATTTCGACTGAGGGCGGCGCGGCGGATCGGCTCGGGGGGCATGGCCCGTGGCCGGGAAACCGATGAGGCCGCTCATGCGACTGGCCGAGCCGCCGACATCGGGTAACGGCAAGCTGCGCCGTAACCGGCGACCTCGCGTCGCGACGCCGCAGCTAATCCTTCGGGGCGGCCGGCAGAGGAATCCAGTGCGTGTACGCCGACTGCAGCAGCGCGACTTCGTCGAATCGAGCGACGACCGCAAATCCTCGTGAATCCCACGCCAACACATTAGACGCCGAGTCCGCATCTTGACGCGTCGGGCAGTGCTGATCCGCCGGAATCCAGTTCTGGCCCTGACGCGCTCCCTGCCATCCATCCCAGGCGGCCGCCGCGCGTGTTCCCGTGACATAGCCGCCTTGGTCCCGAACGCGATAGGCCAGGTCGGCGCGATATTCCACCGGCGCGTCGCGGAACCACCATTGTTCAAAAAGCTCTCTCTCGGTGCTCACCGACTTCTCCAGTGACGCAGCTTCAGCCTGATTCCGCGGCCGCGAATACGACTACGCCGACCACCGTGCAATACGCGTTCCTGCGGCCGCGCAGGCTGACTTCGTCGCCCTTCACGCCGAATCGGACTGCCCTCGGCGCAGCGCGAACGCCGCCTGCCATGCTGTCGGCATATCGCGATGGGCTGCAACGATGCTGTCCGGCACGGGGCAGCGTCGTCATGGATAGCGCCATGAGTCGAAGACCGCTTGCTGGCATGCCCATGAATCGGCTGGAAACGTGGTGTTGATAGGCGAATCTGCCCGACCCTCGGCGAGCATGCTTGAGACCGCGACGACCATACCGCACACGGCACCGAACTTCAGCTTTCCCGTTCGTCGGACCGTGCGAGACTCGCCCGCATCTTGACGTCAGAGGGTCGTCAACAATCGCAACTGGTGCTCGGTTTCCGTTCCCTTGACCAGCGCATAGCATCGCGTCTCCCGTCGCTCGATCACTGAAAGGCCTTCAGTATCGGAGAAGGTGTTCCATGCGACGCCTTCGATACTTGCCCATTCTCCGTGAGTTCGCGCAAACGCACGCAACAGCGGACTGGCTTCACGGCGCAGCACGACACGGTCCGCATTCAGCACACAGGTCGACCAGCCACCGCGCAGGATCAGGTAATAGGGTATCGAACGGTGATCAATGCTCATGAGCAGAATTGGCCGGCTTCGATGCGCGCGACGATGCGATTGCGTACGCGACGCAATGGGCGGAGGGAGGGCTGGCCGCTCAATTTGGCTGAAGGCAAGAAGGCGGTGGCGCAGCTGGGGCTCGAGCGTCGGGCATCGTGGCTGCGTTACCGCCTGGGATGCTTCATTTCCTCGGCTTCCATCGCGGCGAGTCGCTCTTCACTTGCGGATACGGGTTCCATGGCTTCGTCGATCGAAGTCAATGCATATTCGCAGGCCAGTTTCACTTCTTCAACGGTAGTCTCTGGCTGCTCGTCGTCGCCAGGCGGCGGGGAAAGCATGTCTGCGAGCATCATGGCCAACTCGGGGGTGTCCCATGGTTCGCCCTTTTGCGCCTTCTTCTTTATATAGTGCCGGATTTCCGCGTCTTGCTCGGGCGAGAGTGGAAGGTGTCGAAACGTGTTGCCTGGGTTAGCGTCAATCATGTGTTGCTCCGAAATTCGAATGCGACTCCCGTGGGCTGCTCCCTGCCATGCGCGTGCACCCGAAACAAGACGAGAACGAAGGAGCAGCTTCCTATTTTCGGCAGCGCGAATCCTGAATGCGTTCGAGGCGGACCAAAAGCTCGTCCACCTGCAGTGCGAGGACCTTGCTTCGCTCGGATTGTGTGCGGAGCTTGTCGAGCTTGACTCTCCAGTACGCCGGATCGTTCACGGACGATCTGTTGATGAAGGCGTGTTGCGCTTGCTCGAGCAGCCCGACCGATCGTCTGATATGGGCCAACTCGCGTTCCGCTTCGCAGTACCAGCTCATGTTTGCCGCCTTCTGATCATGATTTTCATCCTGACTTGCTGCACGGCGCGACGGGCGTACCGATCATTCTTCCTGCCGCTGCGAGGCGGCCGGCCGGCATGCTGCCTGCGTCGTCCGGCCGCCGTACCGCATGCCGGGGATCGGGATGGCGACGCAAGGCCCCCTCGGCCGGCACGCTGTTCCCGCCGTTCTTCTAGTACATCTTGCGGGGCGGCAGCATGCGCTTCGCCCGCAAGCGCTGCCGGGCAACGGCACTGGCCTTTTTCCGCTTGCGCTCCGTCGTGGGCTTTTCGTAGCTGGTGCGACTGCGCAACTCGCGAATCAGCCCGGTCTTCTCGATACCGCGCCGGAAGCGCCGCAGCGCGACATCGATGGGTTCGTTGATCTTCAGTGTGATGGTTGTCATGTAATGCCTGTTGGAAAACGTTCGGCTAAAAAACTAGCCGAGTCGTGTCATGACGGTGCTCGCTATCGCGTCGGATTCGAACTCCGAATACCCGGCTCCGATCGAAAATGCGCGCACCGCCGCGAACATCTGCAGCTCTTGTTGATGGCACCGCGCAGAATGGGTCATTCCAGCGGGCAGGACAGCATCGCTCCGAGTGAGCTTGCACCGCTGGACCAGATCGAGAAGCTCGTCGACGATCATTTCGCTCTCCAAATTGATGGCAAGTCAAGCTGCCATGCGAGTCGTGTCAGAGGGCGTCCGAAAAGAAGGCCAGCTTTTCGCGATCGTCGTCAATGACGCGCTCGGCATAGCGCAGCGACGCACGCCGTGCGTCACCGGCCGTGTCGAACGGGCCGTCGCCGACGAGCCTGAAAGTCTGGCTCTGCGTCAGCGTATCGGTGGTGCCGCGAAGACAAATCTTGACCGCTGCGTCGAAGCCGGCCTCGTAGTTGTGCGGCAAGCCATCCAGCGCAGGCACGTGCGGGTAAATCAGTGGATAGATCTCGAATCCACGGTAGATATGCATGCTCATCATGAACTCCTGACGATCGCTTCTCGGCGACTCGCAAGGACGAGCGTAGGCAGCCAGCATCGCCTGATGCATGGCGCGACGGGTCGTGGTGAAAGGGACAAACGTTGCGCGCGAGGCAATGCGCGACGCAACACGGTGGCAGGTGGAGGGCGAGCGGTCGAACAGCAAATGGAGGCTCGAACGAAACCATCATACGCGCATCGTCGATCGAGTGTCCATCTTATTTCGACCGCAACGAGGCAGATGACGAAGTGCGTTGTCGCGCCGTGATCGCGGCTCACCCCATGCCGTCGTGCCCTCGTTCATCGAAACGCTTTCGACGTGGCGAGTCGACCAGATGAAGATGACGCCGATCACTGTCGTCGACGAGCATCTTCCCGGCGACCGGACTTTTGCATCTCCACCATCTTCCGTCAGTCGACCGAATACAGAAGCAACTTCGCCTAATGCAAGCCGCCGAGGCATGCACGCACCCGTTCATTGATCCGACGATAGCGGACAGCCGTGGCCACCCCGACTCACGCCGCCGATCATTCGCCGGCGGCGGCGTTCGATCCGGCGTTGACGGCTGCAGCCAGCGCGGCGATCCGCTCGGCGCGCAACAGCACCGGCCGATCGACCATCTTCCCGTCGACCGTCACCACGCCGCCATTCGAATCGCGCATCGCATCGAGCACCCGCCGCGCCCAGCGCGCTTCGTCGTCGCTCGGTCGAAAGCATCGGTGCACGAAGCCGATCTGCTTCGGATGGATGCACAGCTTCGCGCCGAATCCCAACTGCTTGCCGTTGAATGCATCGCGCGCGATACGCTCGCCGTCATCGATATCCGGCGTCACGCCGTCGACCGGCGATTCGATCCCGGCCACCCGCGAGATCAGCGCGAGTTGCGAGCGGAAGTGATTGAGCGAAACGCCATCGTCCGACATGCCCATGTCCGCGATGAAATCGAGCGTGCCGAACATCAACCGCTCGACGTACGGCGCTTTCGCGACATCGAGCGCGTTCCACATGCCGTGTGCGCTTTCGATCAGCGGATAGACCGGCACACGCCGGCGCGCGAGCGCAACGGCGGCGCACACGTCGTCAGCGCGCTCGGCCTTCGGCAGCACGATACCGGCCACGCCCTTCAACGCGCCGAGCGCGGCATCGGCCTCGAACCATCGCGTGTTCCGCGCGTTGATCCGCACGAGCACCGGATGCTCGGGCGCAACCCACGCCGCTATCGCATCGCGCGCCGCCACTTTCGCCTCCGGCTCGACGGCATCCTCGAGGTCGAGGATGATCGCATCGGCGCCGCTTGCAAGCGCCTTGTCGAAGCGCTCCGGCTTGCTCGCCGGCACGAACAAATACGACTGGGCCGGCGCCACGTGGCCGCCGCCGGCGCGCATCGCGGCATCAGACGGCATCGACCACCTCCGGAACCCGTTCGAACAGATCGCCGACGAGGCCGTAGTCGGCCACGCTGAAGATCGGCGCTTCCGGATCCTTGTTGATCGCGACGATCACCTTCGAATCCTTCATGCCGGCCAGATGCTGGATCGCGCCCGAGATGCCGACCGCGATGTACAGCTGCGGTGCGACGATCTTGCCGGTCTGGCCGACTTGATAGTCGTTCGGCACGTAGCCGGCGTCGACTGCCGCGCGCGATGCGCCGAGTGCGGCGCTCAGCTTGTCCGCCAGCGGCTCAAGAACCTTCGTGTAGTTCTCGCCGCTGCCCAGGCCGCGGCCACCCGACACGATGATGCTTGCCGACGTCAGCTCCGGACGGTCCAGCTTCGTCACTTCACGGCTCACGAATTGCGACTTGCCGGCGTCCGCCGCCGCTTCGATCTTCTCGACCGCTGCGCTGCCGCCTTCCGCTGCCACCGGATCGAAACCCGTCGCACGGACCGTGATGACCTTGATCGGGTCGCTCGACTGCACCGTCGCGATCGCGTTGCCCGCGTAGATCGGGCGCTCGAACGTGTCGGCACTGTCAACAGCCGTGATGTCGGAGATCTGCGCGACGTCCAGCTTCGCGGCGATACGCGGTGCGATGTTCTTGCCGTAAGCCGTTGCCGGCGCGAGGATGTGCGAATAGTCCTTCGCGATGTTCAGCGCGGTCGCTTCGACGTTTTCTGCGAGGCCCGCTTCGAGTTGCGGCGCATCGGCCAGCAACACCTTCGACACGCCTGCGATCTTCGCTGCTGCGTCCGCCGCTGCCTGCGCGTTGTGGCCTGCGACCAGCACGTGGATGTCGCCACCGATCTTCGCGGCCGCCGCCACCGTGTTCAGCGTCGCGGCCTTGATCGACGCGTTGTCGTGTTCTGCAATCACCAGAATCGTCATTTCTTTGCGCTCCCTCTTACAGCACCTTGGCTTCGGTCTTCAGCTTCTCGACCAGCGTCTTCACGTCCGGCACCTTCACGCCGGCCGCGCGCTTCGGCGGCTCGGCCACCTTCAGCGTCTTCAGACGCGGCGCGACGTCCACGCCGAGGTCTTCCGGCTTCACCGTTTCCAGCGGCTTCTTCTTCGCCTTCATGATGTTCGGCAGCGTCACGTAGCGCGGCTCGTTCAGGCGCAGGTCGGTCGTCACGACCGCCGGCAGCGTCAGCGACAGCGTTTCCGCACCGCCGTCCACTTCACGTGCAACCGTCGCCTTGCCGTCGGCGATCGTCACCTTCGATGCGAACGTCGCTTGCGGCAGGCCAGCCAGCGCGGCCAGCATCTGGCCGGTCTGGTTCGAATCGTCGTCGATCGCCTGCTTGCCGAGGATCACGAGTTGCGGCTGTTCCTTGTCGACCAGCGCCTTCAGGATCTTCGCGACGGCCAGCGGCTCGACGCTGTCGTTCGACTCGACGAGGATCGCGCGATCCGCGCCGATCGCCAGCGCCGTGCGCAGCGTTTCCTGCGCTTGCGTCACGCCGACCGACACCGCGATCACTTCGGTCGCCACACCCGCTTCCTTCAGCCGCACCGCTTCTTCCACCGCGATTTCGTCGAACGGGTTCATCGACATCTTCACGTTCGCGATGTCGACGCCCGTGTTGTCCGACTTCACGCGGACCTTCACGTTGTAATCGACCACTCTTTTCACTGCTACGACGATCTTCACGCGCTGCTCCTCCATCGAGTCGTTGGCATCATCCGGTTTCGCAGGCCATTACACGCGCAAACCCGGCCGGCGACAACTATCCATTGACTCTGCCGGTCATAGCCCGAACCTATTGCGCCGCGCGTTTTCCGGCGCCGAATGCGACACGGCCCGGATGATCCGGGCCGTGTCGTCGATCAGCGGTTCGCTGCCAGCGTGGCGGTAATCGCCAGGAATCGCGCGATATCGTCGGGCGCATGGCAATGGAGCGGCGATATCCGCACAGCGCCGCCGAGCCCGAACGATTTCAGCATCCGCCCCGAATACAGGCTCGACGCAACGCGCTCATGGACGATCACGCCATGCTTTTCGTATTCCCGCACCGCCTGCGTCGGTTCGAGGTTCGCGACCCGTCAGGCCCCGTGGCGCGATGCGCCCGCATCGCCGCGCACCGAAGCACACGGTCAGATCTTCAGCGTCGTCGACAGATATTTGAATACGGTCGAGACCCGCAGCAGATGTCGCGATTCCCGGTGGGTCAGCACCCACAGCTCGGTCCGGCAGTCGGGCAGGACATCGGTCAATTGCACGAGATCGGAGCGGCCGCGTGTCAGAAACATCGGCAGTATGCCGACGCCCATGCCCAGGGCGACCAGCTCCATCACGGTCAGGATGCTGTCGACCTTGTAGTGCGGCACCACTTTCCTGAAATGACGTTTGCGCCAGATGACCGACGGGTGGCCCGGCAGCGCGTCGTCCGGCGCGATCCAGCGTGCCTTGCCCGCCGTGACGTCTTCATAACGGCGTACTGCGGCGTCGTGCCTCGACGCGAAAAGCGCCACGTCGATCGACCCGACATGCTTGCCCACCAGATATTCCGGGGGCTGCCGGGTCGCACGCACCGCGATATCGGCATCGCGGCGCCCCAGGTCGGCGATCTCGTTGCCGGTGTCCAGCTCGTACGCAAGCCGCGGGTGGACGGCTTCCAGCTGCTTCAGCGCCGGCCCGACCAGCCCGTGCAGAATCGTGTCGGTGGTGGTGATGCGCACGGTGCCCGCCACTTGCTCGGGCGCTTGTTGCGCGATCGAGCGGGCCGATTCGACCTGCACTTCCACTTGCTCCGCGTATTCGGCCAGCGCCAGCGCGATTTCCTTCGCGCGATAGCCTGAGCGGGTCCGTTCGAACAACTGCTGCTGCAGGCCGCGCTCGATCCGCCTGAGGTTGCGAAACACGGTCGACGCATCCACGTCCAGTCGCTCGCCCGCCTGAACCAGCGTGCCCGAGCGAGACAGCGCCAGTATCGTTTCGAGGTCTGCTGCGCTGAGCTTGTATGGCATCCGGTTATCCCCCGTGCATTGCATTTTTGCAATCCGCCATTGTAATCATGCGTATTGCTCAAGCACTTCCGCAATGTCAAATTCGGTGCCGCCTTGCCAACTCTCCCAACGGGTGCCGATATGAACCAATCGATTTCGACGAGTGACAATGCCGCTGCCTATGGCGCGTTGCGGCTCCGCGTGGCGTTGGGCCGGCGCAGCCAGCGCTTCGCGCCTGACGTGGCCTGCCACGGCGAGGCGACGACATGAGCACGCCCCAATACCACCTCGTCAGCCACGTGCTGTGCCCCTACGTCCAGCGCGCAGTCATCGTGCTGACCGAAAAAGGCGTGCCGTTCGAACGGACGGACGTCGACCTGGGCAACAAGCCGGACTGGTTTCGCAGGATTTCCCCGCTCGGCAAGACCCCCGTGCTGGTCGTCGATGGCGCGCCCATCTTCGAATCGGCCGTGATCTGCGACTACCTCGACGAGACGCTCGCGCCGCGGCTGCATCCCGATGCGCCGCTAGAGCGGGCGCGGCACCGCGCCTGGGTCGAGTTCGCTTCGGCACTGCTGAACGCCGTGTGGGGGTTCTACACGGCTGCGGACGAAACGGCGCTGGCCGCAGCAACCCGTGACATCCGCGCACGATTCGAGCAGCTCGAAGACACGCTCGGCACCGGCCCGTATTTTGGCGGCGCGCACTTCAGCATCGTGGACGCGGCATTCGGGCCGGTGTTCCGCTACTTCGACGTGTTCGAGCGGATCGACGACTTCGGGTTCTTCGCGGGCTTGCCCAAGGTCACTGCATGGCGACAACGGCTCGCCGAACGGCCGTCCGTGCGCGCAGCGGTCCAGGCCGACTATCCGCAGCGGCTGATGGAGTTCCTGCTCAAGCGCTGCTCGATGCTGTCGACGCGTATCCGCGATCACGTATTGCGCATTCAGGATTGAACCGAACCGCTTTTGCGTGCCGGCGCCCCGTATTGGGTTGCGCCGGCACCGGGCTCAGGGTGCCACCGGCACGATCTTTGCCAGGCAATCGGTCGCGACACGGCGCTAGCGCAAACCCGCCCCCGGTTGCACTGTTCATCGCCGTTCGGGTCCTGTATTGTCCTTCCATCCCCGGTTGCGGAACCGGTGCATGGGAGGCGCACGATGCAGAAAAAAAATGCTGCAGCCGTCTGGATCCTGGTCGCGATGGTGGCAGGCATCCTGATCGGCTACATGATCTTCACGAGCTTTCCCGACAAAAAGGCCACCACCGAAATCGCCGGATACATCTCGCTCGTGTCCGACGTGTTCCTGCGCCTGATCAAGATGGTGATCGGACCGCTGGTGTTCTCGACGCTCGTCGTCGGCATCGCGCACATGGGCGACGCGGCATCGGTCGGGCGCGTGTTCGCGAAATCGATCGGCTGGTTCGTCACCGCGTCGCTGATCTCGCTGCTGCTCGGGCTGTTCATGGCGAACCTGCTGCGCCCCGGCGAGAACCTCGGCCTGCCGCTGCCGGACATCGGCGCATCGGCGAACCTCGCGACCTCCAAGTTCACGCTCAAGGATTTCGTCGGCCACATGGTGCCGAGGTCGTTCGCCGAGGCGATGAGCAACAACGAAATCCTGCAGATCGTCGTGTTCTCGATGTTCTTCGGCGTCGCGCTCGCGGCGCTCGGCGAGCGCGGCAAGATCCTCGTCGCCGCGATCGACCAGTTGTCGCACGTGATGCTCAAGATCACCGGCTACGTGATGAAGCTCGCGCCGCTCGCGGTGATGGCCGCGATGGCCGCCACCGTCGCGGTCAACGGGCTGTCGGTGCTGCTGAAGTTCGCGGTGTTCATGGGCGACTTCTACGTGAGCCTGTTCCTGCTCTGGGCCTTGCTCGTCTGTGCCGGGCTGTTGTTCCTCGGGCCGCGCGTATTCAAGTTGCTGGTGCTGATCAAGGAAGCATTCATGCTGTCGTTCGCGACGGCCAGCTCCGAAGCCGCGTATCCGAAGATCCTCGATGCGCTCGACCGGTTCGGCGTGCGACGCAGGATTTCGAGCTTCGTGATGCCGATGGGCTATTCGTTCAACCTCGACGGCTCGATGATGTACTGCACGTTCGCGTCGCTGTTCATCGCGCAGGCGTACAACATCCACCTGTCGATCGGCACGCAGATCACGATGCTGCTGGTCCTGATGCTCACGTCGAAGGGGATGGCCGGCGTGCCGCGCGCATCGCTCGTCGTGATCGCCGCCACGCTGCACCAGTTCGGGCTTCCGGAGGCCGGCCTGCTGCTGATTCTCGGCGTCGATACGTTCCTCGACATGGGCCGCTCGGCCACCAACGCGGTCGGCAACTCGATCGCGAGCGCGGTGGTCGCGAAGTGGGAAAACCAGCTCATGTCGGAAGCGGAAGCCGAAGCCAACCTGGCACGCATCGAAGCGGAACAGGAAGCGACGATTGCGCATCCGACGGACGTCTGACGGAGGCCCGGCGATGAAGATGCAGCGATTCTGGCGTGCGCTCGCGCTCGCGGGCCTGCTTGCCGCGGGCGCGACCGCGCGCGCGGAAGATGCGCCGTCCACGCCGCCGCGCGTCGAGCCGTTCGCGCCGGCCCGACTGACCGGTACGCTCGCGAAGGTGCGTAGCAGCGGCACGATCGCGCTCGGCTATCGCGACGCGTCGATCCCGTTCTCGTATCTGAACGCGCGCAACCAGCCGATCGGCTATTCGATCGAGCTCTGCAAGGCGCTTGTGTCGTCGATCGAGGATGCGGTCAACCGGAACCTGACGATCCGCTGGGTGCCGGTCACGTCCGACAACCGCATCGACGCGGTGGTCAACGGCACGGTCGACCTGGAATGCGGCTCCACGACGAGCAACCTTGAGCGCCAGAAGCGCGTGGCGTTCTCGCCGATCATCTTCGTGGCCGGCACGAAGGTGATGGTGAAACGCGGCTCGCCGATCCGCTCGTTCCGCGATCTCGCGGGCAAGAAAGTCGCGGTGACGGCCGGCACGACCAACGAGAAGGCGCTGCGCGACCTGGACGCGCGGTTCAGGCTCGGGATCCAGCTGCAGGTGGTGCCGGATCATGCGCAGGGCTTCGCGCTCGTCGCGAGCGGCGGCGCCGATGCGTTCGCGACGGACGACGTGCTACTGTACGGCCTGATTGCCGTGAATGCGGGCAAGGGCGGCCAGTACGACGTGGTCGGCGACTTCCTGTCCTACGACCCGTACGGCATCATGTTCCGCAAGGACGATCCGCAGCTCGCGCAGGTCGTGAAGAGCACATTCGAGGAACTGGCCGTCGACGGCGAGATCACGCGCCAGTACAAGCGCTGGTTCCTGCGCCCGCTTCCGTCGGGCATGAGCCTCAACCTGCCGATGAGCCCGCAGCTGGAGACCATCATCGAGACGATCGGCGTCAAGGGCGAATGAGATAGCGCCGCCGTCTTCCGCTCGACCGGGACGAGCCGTTCCTGTCGCGCGTGATGCGGCAGCGTCACCGGCGTCCCCGGCGTCACCTACGTTGCGCGGCAGCCGCGACGCATCCGGCCACGCTATCCCGGGCAGCCATGTATTCATGCCGGGTGCCCGGTTGACGGGATGTCGTACCGGCCGATCGCACGGACGAATGCAAAAGCGGCCCCGGTGCCTGCCCAGACACCGGGGCCGCTCACCGGCAGCACCGCGTTCAACCGACCCGCACTTCTCCCGGCCGCTCCGCTTCGCCGTCTTGCGCCGCCGTTCGCGCCAGCACCGGCTTCAGCGCATGCCCGGTATGGCTCGCCTTCACCTGCGCGAGCCCTTCCGGCGGCGCCGCCGCGACGATCGTGCCGCCGCCAACGCCGCCTTCCGGACCGAGATCGATGATCCAGTCGGCTTCCGCGATCACGTCGAGGTCGTGTTCGATCACGACGACGCTATGCCCGCCGTCGACCAGCCGGTGCAGCACGCGGATCAGCTTCGCGACGTCGGCCATGTGCAGGCCGACCGTCGGCTCGTCGAGCACGTACAGCGTGTGCGGCGCCTTCTGGCCGCGCCGCGTGATGTCGTCGCGCACCTTCGTGAGTTCGGTCACGAGCTTGATCCGCTGCGCCTCGCCGCCGGACAGCGTCGGCGACGGCTGGCCGAGCGTCAGGTAGCCGAGGCCGACGTCCTTCATCAGCTGCAGCGGATGCGCGATGTTCGAAATCGGTGCGAAAAATTCCACCGCTTCGTCGATCTCCATCGTCAGCACGTCGCCGATGTTCCGGCCGCGCCACGTGACCGCGAGCGTCTCCGGATTGAAGCGCTGCCCGTGGCACACGTCGCACGGCACCTTCACGTCGGGCAGGAAGCTCATCCCGATCGTGCGCACGCCCTGCCCTTCACAGGCCGGACACCGCCCGTCGCCGGTGTTGAACGAGAAGCGCGATGCCGTGTAGCCGCGCGCCCGCGCTTCCAGCGTATCGGCGAACAGCTTGCGGATGGTGTCCCACACGCCGATGTAGGTGGCCGGGCACGAGCGCGGCGTCTTGCCGATCGGCGTCTGGTCGACTTCGAGCACGCGGTCGATCTGCTCCCAGCCGCTCAGCGACGCGCAGCCCTGCCACGCATGCGTGACGTTCAGCGACGGCCGCGGCGCGCTGCGTGCGAGCACGCTCGCGCGGCGGTTCGTGGCCGGAGCATCCTGCTGCGCGGCCTTGCGCGCGCGCCGCGTGGCCGGCGACGACAGCACCGAGCGGCCAACCGCGTCGAGCAGGTTTGTCATCAGCACGTCGCGCGCGAGCGTCGACTTGCCCGAGCCGCTGACGCCCGTCACCGCGACGAGCCGCGCGAGCGGAATGCCGACGGTGACGTCACGCAGGTTGTGCAGCGTCGCGCCGTGCACGGTCAGCCAGCCCTCCGGCACCGCCGGTGCGCCCTTCTTGCCCGCGACGCTCACCGCACGGCGCGGCTGCAGCGGGTGCGTCATCGGCTGCGCGAGCAGCCGACCCGTGACCGAATCGGGCTGCGCGGCCAGATCCGCGACCGCCCCTTCGGCGACCAGCGTGCCGCCGCGCTTGCCGGCGCCCGGGCCGACGTCGATGATGTGATCGGCGCGGCGAATCGTGTCCTCGTCGTGCTCGACGACGACGAGCGTGTTGCCCTTGTCGCCGAGCTTGCGCAGCGCGTCCAGCAGGATCTGGTTGTCGCGCGGATGCAGGCCGATGGTCGGCTCGTCGAGCACGTAGCACACGCCCTGCAGGTTGCTGCCGAGCTGCGCCGCGAGCCGGATGCGCTGCGCCTCGCCACCCGACAGGCTCGGCGCCGCGCGATCGAGGCTCAGGTAGCCGAGCCCGACTTCCTCGAGGAACGCAAGGCGGCTGCCGATCTCGCTGACGATGTCGCGCGCGATCTGCGCGTCGCGGCCGGTCAGTTCCAGCGCGTCGATCCAGCGACGCGTATCGGACACCGTCCACTGCGCGACCTCGACGATCGGATGCGCGTCGAACGTGACCGCGCGCGCCGACGGGTTCAGGCGCGTGCCGCCGCAATCGGGGCACGGCTCGTTGCCGACGCCTTCCGGTTCCTGCTCGTCCGACGGCAAGGTCTGCTCGCGGCCGCGATCGTCGCCGGCGAGCACCGTGTCGTCGTACGCCGCGCGCTGTTCGCGCGTGAGCGTGACGCCGGTGCCGACGCAGGTCGTGCACCAGCCGTGCTTGCTGTTGTACGAGAACATCCGCGGGTCGAGCTCCGGGTAGCTCGTGCCGCACACCGGGCACGCGCGCTTGACCGACAGCACCTTGACCTCGCCGACGCGCGCGGTCGAATGGTCGTTCTGCATCGCGTGGTGCAGCCCGTCGAGCGGCGCGAGCAGGTGCATCACGCCCTTGCCGAGCTCGAGCGTCTCGTCGAGCAGGCGCCGCAGCTCGGCCTCGTGGTCCGGCGACACGACGATGTCGGCCACCGGCAGCTCGATCGTATGCTCGCGGAAGCGGTCGAGCTTCGGCCACGGATCGACCGTGACGAACTCGCCGTCCACGCGCAGATGCGTGCTGCCGCGCGCCTTCGCCCACTTCGCGAGATCGGTATACACGCCCTTGCGGTTGACGACGAGCGGCGCGAGAAAACCGACGTGCTCGCCGCGATGGTCGCGCAGCAGCTGCGCGGCGATCGACTCGACGGTTTGCGACGTGACGGGCGTGCCGTCGTGGATGCAATGCTGCAGCCCGAGCTTCACGTACAGCAGCCGCAGGAAGTGCCAGACTTCCGACGTGGTCGCGACCGTGCTCTTGCGGCCGCCGCGCGACAGCCGCTGCTCGATCGCCACCGTCGGCGGAATGCCGTACACGGCGTCCACTTCCGGCCGCCCGGCCGGCTGCACGATCGAGCGCGCATACGCGTTCAGCGATTCGAGGTAGCGGCGCTGGCCTTCGTGGAACAGGATGTCGAACGCGAGCGTCGACTTGCCGGAACCCGACACGCCGGTGATCACGTTGAACTTGCCGTGCGGGATGTCGACGTCGAGCGCCTTCAGGTTGTGCTCGCGCGCGTTGACGATCCGCACGACGTCCTCGCCCTCGATCGCGCGCCGCTCGCGGGCGGCGTTCAGCACGGCCAGCAGCGGCACGCCTTCGTCGGCGAGCGCGGTTTCGCCGTCCATCGCGCGGTCGTACTGCAGCAGCGCGACGCCGGTGTGCGATTGCGCGCACGCCTTCACGTCGTCGGGCGTGCCCGCGCACAGCACGAGGCCGCCGCCATCGCCACCTTCCGGGCCGAGATCGATCAGCCAGTCGGCCGCGCGGATCACGTCGAGGTTGTGCTCGATCACGATCAGCGAATGGCCGGCCGCGAGCAGCTTGCCGAACGCCTGCATCAGCTTCGCGATGTCGTCGAAGTGCAGCCCGGTGGTGGGCTCGTCGAACATGAACAGCTTCGCGCGCGCGATGCGCGCCTCTTCGCTGACGACCCGGCGCCCGCCCGCGGCGGCGGCCGATTCGGCGAGGAAGCCGGCCAGCTTCAGCCGCTGCGCTTCGCCGCCCGACAGCGTCGGCACCGGCTGGCCGAGCTTCACGTATTCGAGGCCGACGTCGACGATCGGCTGCAGCACGCGCAGCACCTCGGCGTCGGTCGCGAAGAACGCGGCCGCCTCGCTGACGGTCAGGTCGAGCACGTCGGCGATGTTCAGCGCGCGGCCGTCGCGCTCGATGCGCACTTCGAGAATCTCGGCGCGGTAGCGGCTGCCGTCGCAATCCGGGCAACGCAGGTAGACGTCGCTCAGGAACTGCATCTCGATGTGCTCGAAACCCGAGCCGCCGCAGGTCGGGCAACGGCCGTCGCCCGAGTTGAAGCTGAACGTGCCGGCGCCGTAGCCGCGCTGCAGCGCGAGCGGCGCCTTCGCGAACAGCTTGCGGATCTCGTCGAACGCGCCGACGTAGCTGGCCGGGTTCGAGCGCGTGGTCTTGCCGATCGGCGACTGGTCGACGAACACGACGTCGCCGACCTGGTCGGCACCCGTGAGCGTGCGGAACGCGCCCGGCGACTCGGTCGCCTTGCCGTGGTGGCGCGCCATTGCCGGATAGAGCACGTCCTGCAGCAGCGTCGACTTGCCGGAGCCCGACACGCCCGTCACGCACACGAGCCGCTGCAGCGGAATCTCGACCGTCACGTCGCGCAGGTTGTGCTCGGTCGCGCCTTCGAGCACGATGCGCGGCGTGTTCGCGTCGACCGGGCGGCGCGCCCAGTTCGACGCATGCGCGACGTGCTTGCGGCCGCCGAGATATTCGCCCGTCAGCGTGCGCGCGGCACGGATGTCGGCCGGCGTGCCGTCGTAGACGATCGTGCCGCCGCGCTCGCCGGGGCCCGGGCCCATGTCGATCAGCCGGTCGGCCGCGAGCATCACCGACGGATCGTGCTCGACGACGACCAGCGTATTGCCCGCGTCGCGCAGCCGCTGCATCGCCTCGACGATTCGCGTGAGGTCGCGCGGATGCAGCCCGATGCTCGGCTCGTCGAGCACGAACAGCGTTTTCGTGAGCGAGGTGCCGAGCGCGGTGGTCAGGTTGATCCGCTGCACCTCGCCGCCCGACAGCGTGCGGCTCTGCCGGTCGAGCGTCAGGTAGCCGAGCCCCACGTCGCACAGGTATTTGAGGCGCGTGCGCACCTCGGCGAGCAGCAGTTTCAGCGCATCGTCGAGCAGCGCGCTCGGCAGCGTGATCCCGTCGAAGAAGCGGCGGATGCGCTCGATCGGCAGCAGCATCAGGTCGTGCACCGTCAGGCCCGGCAGCGCTTCGAGCTGCGCGCGCGTCCAGTCGACGCCGCGCGGCATGAAACGATCGGCGGGCGCGAGCACCGCATCGGCGTTCGCCTTCGAGCCGAGCCGCCACTGCAGCGATTCCGTCTTCAGGCGCGCGCCGCCGCAGACCTCGCACGGCGTGTAGCTGCGGTACTTCGACAGCAGCACGCGGATATGCATCTTGTACGCTTTCGATTCGAGATAGCCGAAGAAGCGTTTCACGCCGTACCACTGGCTCTGCCACTTGCCGTTCCAGTCCGGCGAGCCGTTGATCACCCAGTCGCGCTCGGCATCGGTCAGGTCGGACCACGGCGTGTCGCGGCGGATGTCGGCCTTTGCCGCGTAGCGCATCAGGTCGTCCTGGCACTCCTTCCAGGCGGGCGTCTGCATCGGCTTGATCGCGCCGCCGCGCAGCGTCTTGCGCGCGTCGGGGATCACCAGGCCGAGATCGACGCCGATCACGCGGCCGAAGCCGCGGCAGGTCTCGCACGCGCCGTAGGCCGAGTTGAACGAGAACAGCGCCGCTTGCGGCTCCGCGTAGCGCAGGTCGCTGTCGGGATCGTGCAGCCCGGTGGAGAAACGCCACACCTGCGGCTCGGCCAGCGCGTTGTCCGCTTCCGGCGCGAGCACGTAGACGTTGACGCGGCCGCCGCCGCGCTTCAGCGACGCCTCGATCGCCTCGACCACGCGCACCTTGTCGGCCTGCTGCACGCGGAAGCGGTCGGCCACCACGTCGAGCAGCTTGCGCGGGCCGGTGGGCGACGCGACTTCGCGCTGCGCCTGCACGCGCGTGTAGCCGCTCGCCGACAGCCACTGCGCGATTTCTTCGTCGGACACGCTTTCCGGCAACTCGACCGGGAACGTGACGACGACGCGCGGATCGTCGGCGCGCGTGCGCTCGACGAGTTCCGCGTAGATCGTCTCCGGCGTGTCATGCCGCACCTGCCGCGCGGTCTGGCGGTCGAACAGCTCGGCCGCTCGCGCGTACAGCAGCTTCAGGTGATCGTTGAGCTCGGTCATCGTGCCGACCGTCGAACGCGAGCTGCGGACCGGGTTGGTCTGGTCGATCGCGATCGCGGGCGGCACGCCGTCGACGCGCTCGACCTGCGGACGGTCCATCCGGTCGAGGAACTGCCGCGCATACGCGCTGAAGGTTTCGACGTAGCGCCGCTGGCCTTCCGCGTACAGCGTGTCGAACACGAGGCTCGACTTGCCGGAGCCCGACGGGCCGGTGACGACCGTCATTTCGCCGGTGCGCAGGTCGAGATCGAGGTTCTTGAGGTTGTGCTGACGTGCTCCGCGAATGCGGATCAGATTGCTGGATGACAATTTGCCTGCCCGTCTGAATGAGTTAGCCGGATTTCACGGTGCCGGAACGCTGCGGCGGATGCCCGCAGGCGCGGCGCACGTGCCGCACGGGTCATGCCCGCGCCGCTCGAGTTCGACGGATACTATACTGTATATTCATACAGTTTTCCAAGAACAGGGCAAATCCGGGAACACGCGCCGGATCACGCCGGCTTTCCCGGACGGCAGCTCGATCGTCGAAGCGCGCCGAACGACGCGCGCTTCCGGAGCGTCTGCTGCTCGCGCCCCGCACCGGCACCAGCTCAGCCCCCACCCGCCATCGCATACGCAATGCACGTGCGGGCGAGCACGTCGGTCGGATCGACGAGCGTCGCCCGACGCCCGTCCCGCGCGACATATTCGCCGCCCGGCAGCAGGATCGGCAGCTCGGTGCAGCCGAGCACGATCACCCGCACGCCCTCGGCGATCAGCGCGTCGACAGCGGCGCCGATATCGTCCTTGCACTGGCCGGTCGTGAAACCGGCCTTCACGCCCTGCTTCCCGTAGATCGCCTCCATCACGCGCACCTGCAATGCGGGCGTCGGTGCAACCTGTCGCAATCCTTGCGATTCCAGCGCCTTCTGGTAGACCCCGCTTTCGATCGTGCCGGAGGTCGCGAGCACACCGACGTCGCGCAGCCCCGGATACGTATCGCGCAGATGCGCGACCGTGACGGTCAGCATGTTGACGACCGGAATGCCGAGGTACGGCTGGATCCGCTCGACGAACGCATGCGCGGTGTTGCACGGAATCGCGATGACGTCGGCATCGCCGTCCTCGAGCTTCTTGCAGGTCGCGTACAACGCGATCGTCGGGTCCGTGCCGGTGCCCGTCAGGTTCTCGGTCCGGTCGGGAATCTGCGGGTTCTGCTCGACCAGCAGCTTGATGTGTTCCTGATCGCGCGACGCCGGCGTGTTGCGCACGATCTTGTCGAGGAAATCGACCGTCGCGGCCGGCCCGACGCCGCCGACCACGCCGACCTTGAACGGCGCCGCGCGCGAACCGGCGTGCCCGGTCACCGCGTACTGCGCATACGCGAGGTTCGAATCCACGAGCGGCACGCGCAGCGGGCCGATGGCGTCCGCGACCAGTGCGATCTCGGTCAGGCCGGGGACGATCACCTGCACGCGCTGATCGATCAGGTCCGCGCATGCGCGGCGCAGCAGGTCGACCGGCCGGCCGCGCAGATTGCCGCGCTTGATGCCGTCGGCACCGTAGACGGCTTCCGTCACGAGATCGATCCCGTCGTGCGTCCGCGGATGAACGACGTCGAACTGCGGCGACGGGAAATACGTGTCGAAGAGTCGCTTGTCCCGCACGTAGTCGGAAGCCAGCACGCCGACGCGCGTCGCGTCCGGGTATTTGCGCCGCACGTGGTAGCGAACGGCTTCGACGATGTCCACGATCGGCAGGCGCGTATTCGCCTTCAGCTCGTCGATGAACGTGTGACTCAGGAAACATGGCAGCACGACCGTCGTCACGCCGCGCTTCTCGAACTGCCGGATCATGTCGAACACGTACAGCTTGCGCTCGATGGTCGCCGCACTGCCCGACCCCGAGCCCTTGAACGGGTATTGCTCGAAGATCATTTCGGCGTGTTCCTCGTCGGACGACGCCGGCGTCGCCTTCACCATCTTGAAGAACACGTCGGCACTGCCCAGCGGCCCGAGGCCGCCGATCACGCCGAATTTCCTCCGCGCATTCACGCCATCCGTATCCGTGCGCATCATGCGTTCAGCTCCGGCTGCTCGAATACTGTGTCCTGCGACTGCGCGGCGCGCCGGCTCTCCCACTTCGCGATCACCGCCGTCGCCACGCTGTTGCCGATCACGTTGGTCATCGTGCGGCCCATGTCGAGGATCTGGTCGATCGCGAGCACCATCGCGACGCCGGCCACCGGCAGATGGAACATCGGCGCGACCGCCGCGACCACGACCACCGAGCCGCGCGGCACGCTCGCCATGCCCTTGCTGCTCAGCATCAGCACCAGCAGCATGAACACCTGCTCCGACAGCGGCATGTGCACGCCGAACGCCTGCGCGATGAAGATGGCCGCGAACGCCTGATACATCATCGATCCGTCGAGGTTGAACGCGTAGCCGAGCGGCAGCGTGAAGCCCACCACCTTCTTGTCGACGCCGAAGCGCTCGAGCTGCTCGGTCAGGCGCGGATAGGCGGCCTCGCTGCTGGCGGTCGAGAACGCGATCAGCGCTGGCTCGCGCACGGCCTTCAGCAGGCTCCCGACGCGCCGCCCGAGAAACACGTAGCCGACGCCGACCAGGATCGCCCAAAGGACCAGCAAGCCGAGATAGAACGCGCCGATCAGCTTCCCGTACGTGTAGATCACGTCGAGCCCGCGCAGCGTGACCGACGATGCGATCGCACCGAACACGCCGAGCGGCGCCGCGCGCATCACGTAGTTCGTCAGGCGCAGCATCACCGGCACCATCCCGTCGATCGCCTGGGTCACGACGCTAACGCGCGGGTCGCGCTTCAACGCACTCAGCGCGACGCCGAGAAAGATCGAGAACACCAGGATCTGCAGGATGTCGTTGCGCGCCATCGCATCGATCAGGCTGGTCGGGAACGCATGCGTGATCACGTCCCGGGCGTTCAGTGCGGCGGTGTTCAGTCCGGTGTTGACCTCGCCCGCGCTCGCCATCAGGTTCAGGCCGGCGCCCGGCTGCAGCGCATTGGCCATCACGAGGCCGAGACTCAACGAAATCAGCGACGCGCAGACGAACCAGCCGATCGAGCGCAGGCCGATGCGGCCGACGTCCTCGCCGCTGTCCATGCCGGCCAGGCCGGACACGAGCGTCACGAACACCAGCGGCGCGATGATCATCTTGATCAGGCGCAGGAAGATGTCGGTGACGATCGAGAAGTAGCCGGCGATCGTCTTCAGGGTGGCCGGGTCCGCGATGTTGGCGTGGCACGCATAACCGGCGACGACACCGAGGATCATGCCGACTGCGATGCTTAAGGTGAGGCGATTTTTCATGTCCATTCGTCCTTGGGTGGCACCCGGCCGCCGGAAGGCGGCGAGCGCTGCGAAGAAGGCCGCGCGACGCCGGTCGCGCGTCGCATGTGCCGTTGGAACGAATGGTAGGGACGCTCGAAAAAGCCGTGATGCCGGTGCGACATGGCGGTATGCGAGCGCCGCATAACGCTGGAAAACCCTGATTCAGCCGAGCCGGGCAGGCGCCGCGCGCAGATGCTGCCAGAGGGTGTCGAGGAATTCGCTGCGATTGGACACGTCGCGATACACGCGCAGTTCGACATCCAGGTTCCACGCCGCCGGGCCGGCCGGCACGAGGTCGCCGGCCGCCAGTTCGGCGGCGATCGCGCTGCGGGGCAGCCACGCGACGCCCTCGCCTTCCATCACGAGCTTCTTGAGCACTTCGGCCATGTCGGACTCGTAGTGCAGCTGCAAGGCCGGCGCATCCGGCGCGCGGCCGAGCAGCAGCGCGAGACAGCGGCCGAAGTAGCTGGTTTCCGTGTAGGTAATCAGCGGCAGCGGATTCTGCTTCGTTCCGGGCAGGCGAAACGCGGGCGCCGATCGACGGTTCGGCCGGCACGCCGGCATCAGCGTGTCGAGGCCCACCGTCAGGTGCGCGTACTTCGCGGGGTCGAGATGGAGCGGCAGCTCCGGATGGTGATACGCGAACATCAGCTCGCAGTTGCCGTTGACGAGCATCAGGATCGAGTCGTGGACGTTCGTCGGAATGACGCGCGCGCGCACTTCGCCGAAATGCGTCGCGAGCGCCTTGAGCCAGGCCGGCAGGAAACTCAGCGCGATCGTGTGGCCCGCGGCAATCTGCAGGCTCTTGCCGGCGATCCGCTGCTCGGTGCGGATGATCGCGCGGGTATCGTACAGGCGGCTGATGACGTCTTCGGCCGTTTCGCGGAACAGGCGCCCGGCCGGCGTCAGCACCGGCGGAAAGCTGCTGCGGTCGATCAGCTCGGCGCCGATCCACTGCTCGAGCGACTGGATGCGGCGGCTGAAGCCCGATTGCGTGACGTTGCGAAATTCAGCCGCGCGGGAAAAGCTCTGGTATTGCGCGAGCGCGAGGAAATCCTCGATCCATTTGATTTCCATGATGGCCTTGGAGGTCGCGGGTGAGCCGGCCCGCGCGTCGCCAGGGTCGTGGCGAAGCGCGGGCCGACGGACGCCTCCATTTTATGGGCAGCGCGCAATGTCGCGTTCAACCCTCCTGACGCTCGATCAGGAAGCGCTCGCGGCGCTTCCCCTTGATCCATGCCGGCTCGCGTCCCCGGCCGGACCACGTCGCCCCGGTGTTCGGATCGCGGTACTTCGGCGCGACGGCAGGCGTTTTTCGCGCCGTCCTTGCGGCACTGCCCTGACGGCCGAATATCTGTCTCGGGGTCAACCCATATTCGGCGACACGGGTACGGACCTCCTGCAGCACGGTCTCGAGTTCGGCCTGTCGCGCTTCCTCGGCACGTTTCATCAGTTCATTGGCTTGCGCCTTCAATTCGCGATAGCCTGACATCCCTTTCCTCCCAATTGCTCCGGCGCCATGAAAAGCCGAGCGGGGCGCAAGCCCCGAACGGTTCGTTGTGTTGTCAACGGGTGGTGTCACGCGCGTGCGCACGTCGTTCAGAACGGAAGCTCGACGTCCGGCTTCGCGGCCGTCAGCACGCGGCGGAAGTCCGCCTGGATGCGCTCGAGCCCTTCCTTGGTCTCCGCTTCGAAGCGCAGCACGACCACCGGCGTCGTGTTCGACGAACGCGCGAGGCCGAAGCCGTCCGGGTACTCGACGCGCAGCCCGTCGATCGTCACGACTTCGTCGGCGCCGTCGAACTTCGCTTCCTGCTGCAGCTTCTCGATCAGGCGGAAGTTCTCGCCCTCCTCGAGCTTGAGCTGCAGCTCCGGCGTGCTCATCGCGTCCGGCAGCGCATTGAGCAGCGCGCTCGGATCGGCCGTCTTCGCGAGGATCTCGAGCAGGCGCGCGCCCGTGTAGAGACCGTCGTCGAAGCCGTACCAGCGATCCTTGAAGAACACGTGGCCGCTCATCTCGCCCGCGAGCGGCGCGCCCGTCTCGCGCAGCTTCGCCTTCACGAGCGAATGGCCCGTCTTCCACATCAGCGGCTCGCCGCCCTTCGCCTTCACCCACTGCGCGAGATGGCGCGTGCACTTCACGTCGTAGATGATCTGCGCGCCCGGGTTGCGCGACAGCACTTCCTCCGCGAACAGCATCAGCTGGCGGTCCGGGAAGATGATCTGGCCGTCCTTCGTGACGACGCCGAGGCGGTCGCCGTCGCCGTCGAACGCGAAGCCGAGTTCGGCGTCGGTGTCCTTCAGCGCCTGGATCACGTCCTGCAGGTTTTCCGGGTGCGCGGGATCGGGGTGATGGTTCGGGAACGTGCCGTCGACGTCGGTGAAGCGCTCCACCAGTTCGCAGCCGAGCGCCTTGAACAGGCGCGTCGCGAGCGGGCCCGCGACGCCGTTGCCGGCGTCGACGACGAGCTTCAGCGGGCGCGCAAGCTTGATGTCGCCGACGATGCGCGCGATGTACTGATCGGCGACGTCGAGGGCCTCGTACGAGCCGCTGCCCGTTTCATAGCGCTCGTCGACGATGCGTCGGTACAGCGCCTGGATCTGCTCGCCGTAGATCGCAGCGCCGCGCAGCACCATCTTGAAGCCGTTGTAGTCGGGCGGGTTGTGGCTGCCGGTGACGACGATGCACGAATCGACGCGACGCTCGCCGTCCTTCAGCGCGAGCGGCACGCTCGCCGCGAAATAGCCGACCGGCGTGGGCACCATACCGACGTCGACGACGTCGACGCCTGCCGCACGCAGGCCGTCGGCAAGCGCGCCGACGAGCTCCGGCCCGGACAGGCGGCCGTCGCGCGCGACGACGACCGCGTCGCCGCCCTGTGCGCGCACTTCGCTGCCGAAGGCCCGGCCGATCGCGCGCGCCGTGTCGGCGTCGAGCGTCTTGCCGACCACACCGCGAATGTCATATGCCTTGAAGATGGATTGGGAGATCATCGATTCTCTCTGGGTTGCATGCACGAAGCAGTCGGACTGTCGCGTGATCGCGCACTGCGTTCGGATTCAGGATGCCGTCGCGGCGCGCGTACGTCCCTGCGTCCTGACGACTAAGCCGTGCCGATGTCATGGCGAACCGTCGCGCGACGAATTCACGCACAGCCTGGCGCGAACTCGTCGCGAAACTCGCAAAACAGCTTGCCGCGCGTGGCGAGGTGGTCGATCTGGGCCAGTGTCAGCGATGCGATGCGCGATGCCGTCATTTCCGAGACGCCGAGTTGCCGCGTGGCCTCGCCCCGGTTGACGAGGAGCAGCCACTTCGCAAGCATGAGATACGATCGATTGAATTCCGCGATCGCATCGGAAATGTCGTGTTGTTCGGCCATGGTCGGTCTTGAAGGGCCAGCGCGTTTGCTTTGCCGGTCGATTCGCTTCGACCCGGTGGTTCGGCACTCGCCGGATTTTCGATGACACACTGTACGTCGCGAACGCAGCGCCGGACCGACAAAGCTCTGAACGGATCCGCCAGCGCGCGCAGGCGCGCGTACCGTGGCGCGCACGTCGATTCGCGCGGCATCGCCACGGCGCGATGCGGATCCGTTCAGTCGGCGTCGGCGAGATACGGCGACGCGAACACGCGCGGCGGGAACGCCGGCAGGCCGCCTTGCGGCGTAAAGCTGTAGCGGAGATAGACGGCCGCCGTCCACTCGCGGTACTGATACGCATTGCCGAACGAAGCCGCTCCACCAACGGCCAGCTGCGGCGCGACCTGGTATTCGCCGCGCGCGGCGAGCGAATACGCGATGCCCGTCTTGCTGCGGGCGGGATACACAGCCCCCGCGTCCAGCCCGACCGCCTGACTGGCGGCGGCATTCGCGGCCGCTTGCGCCTGCATGCCGGAATCGAGCGGGAAATACGGCACCGCGTTCTGCCGGTAATGCTGCACGCCGAACGAACCGCTCAAATCGTACGCAAACGCGCCCGTTCTTCCCGCGTACTCGACCGGTATATTCAGGATCACGTATTGCTGCGGACTGAAATAGCCGCCCTGGCCGTACGTGAAATACGACTGGTTCTTGCTGAAGCGCATCCACGTCGCATTGACGCCCACGGTGAGCGTCCGGTCGGCGTCGCGCAGCAAGCGCGTATAGGCGCCGCCGCTGCCCTTGCCGGCGAAGTTGCGTTCGACGTGATGGCCGTCGTAGTAGTCGAACGCGCCCGCGACGTACGCGCCGCTGGTGCCGTCGTCCCAGCTCAGCGCGCCACGCGCGCCGCTGCGCGTCACGCCGCCCCACTTGAGGCCGGCACTCGCATCGCGTGCGCCCGCGAACGACAGCAGGCTGTCGGTCACCGCGCGACGCGTGACGGCCAGCGAGTAGGCCGCCCGATCGGTGATCGCACCGTTGAAGCGCACGCCGCCGACCACATCCTGATACGGGAACCCGACCGGCGTCGCGCCGATGTCGGCCTTCAATTGCTTGCCTTCGTAACCCAGGGAAAGACCGACGCCGCTCGCCGTTTCGGAACCCGGCGAGCCGCCGCCGACCGACCGCGAGAGCCCCGCGCCGAACCGGGCGAGAGTCGGCACGTCGGTCGCCGAGTTGCCGCCGTCGAGCATGACCGGCGTGGCGGTCACGACGACGTGACCGTTGCCGGCCTTGATACGCCCTTCCAGCGGCGCCTCGATGTCGGTGAGGCCGGACAGCCCCGCCTCGCCCGTCCGGTTTCGGAACACGAGGCCGCCCGATGCCGTGCTGGCCTGCTCGCTGTTCACCTGGGCCAGTTCCGACGCGACGTCGAGCATCTGAGCGTTGGCGCCCGCGTCCCGCTGCGGCGCACGGGCCACGGCGTCGCCTCCCGCATAGCCGGCCGGCGGCTGCGGGATATAGCGAGGCGGCGCATCGGCCTGCCCGTAGGCCGATGCAAGAACGGGCGAGCGCGCCGCGGCGACCTTCGTCCCGCCGCGGGCCGGCCGGCCCGGCCTCGCGCCCGACGCGGCCGCCGGCGAACCGGTCGCCGCCGCGGCCCGCGACGCGGGCGACATCGGCCACGGCGTGGCGACGTAGCCGGCACAGTCGTCGTTCGGATCGGACTGCGCCACGCATCCCGCGGACGCCCCCGCCGGCGGAACGTCGGCGGCAGGCTCCCGATAGGGCTGATAGGACTGGTAGGACTGATAGCGCCGCGCGGTCGCGGGCCCGCCCGACTCGCCCGCACCGACGGCCGCCTGGCCATAGCCGCCGGGGTCGCCAAGATCGGGCGTGACCGCCTGCGGCGACATGGCGGGCGGCACCATGCGCGCTGCCGGCACGGCGGACGGGGTGACGTAGGTCGCGGGCGGCGCGGGAGGCATCGTATAGGGCACGGTCGGAGCGGAAGAAGACGGGGTGGACCAGGAAGGCACGCCCGGCAGCGGCGATACCGCGGCCCCGAAGCCGGTCGACGGATGAACGACATCGACGGCGGTCTTGCCTTCGAACGGATTGGTACCGGGCAGCGGGTTCGCGCCGATGCGCCGCATCGCGTCCTCCCAGCCGCGCGGCACGTTCGACGGCGCCGGCTTGCTGCCCGGCGGCGGCGTATTGGCGGCCAGCAGCGCACGCTGCAGATACTGCGCGGCGAGCGAAAGATTCCCCTGCGCGCGATACAGGCGGCCGGTCGCGGCAAGCAGCCCCGGGTCGTCGGGCGCGATGCGCAGCGCCGTGGCCGCGAACGCTTCACCGTCGCGCCATGCCTTCGCGCTGCTCGCCGCGTAGATCGCCGCGACCAGCAAGCCCGTATCGTCGGGCCGGCGGGCCAGCGCGACCCGATAGCATTTCAGCGCGTTCGGCGCGTCGCCGGCCGACGTATACAGCCGCGCGAGCGCGGCCTGGAGTTCGGGACTGTCGGGCATCGCGGCCAGCCACGGCGCGATGACGGCGTAGCCGCCGGCGAGGTCGCCGGCCTGGCGTACCGCATCGGCCTGACGCACGACGATCTCGAGGTTCAGGCGTTCGAAGTCGCCGCGCTGCGCGGGCGACAGCGGCAGCGCGGCAAGCCGGCGCATCGCGTCGCCCAGCAGCGCATCGTTGCGCACGGTCAGCAGCGTCCGCGCGTACTGCAGCAGCAAATCGGCGTTGTCCGGCTCCCGGGCCAGCGCACGCTGCACGATCCACAGCGCACGCGACGTGTCGCCGGCCGCCGCATAGCCCGCCGACAACTGCGCCGCGAGTCCCGGCACCGACTGGCCGATTCCCTCGGCGTCGTGCAGCACCCCGAGCGCCTGCGCGCGGCGGCCTTCGCGCACCAGCCGTGTCGCGAGTGCAACCTGCTGGCCCACCCAGAGGCGGTGCTGCAACGTCGTCATCGCCGCCGTGCGTTGCGCGGGCGCGATGCGCTCCAGCCGCTGCAGCCCGAGGCTCCAGTCTTGCGTCTGCTCGGCCAGCAGCGCGCCGGCATAGAGTGCGTCGGTCATGTCGGGCCGCTCGGCCAGCAATCCGTCCATCATGCTGCGTGCCGATGCGATCGCCCCTTGCCGCACGTACACGCGCGCCAGGTCCAGCCGCAGCCACGGATCGTCCGGATTGCCGGCAAGCGCGTCCTCGAACAGGCTGCGCGCCGTGCCCAGATCGCCGCGCGCTTCGGCTTGCCGCGCCTGCGCAGCCTCGGCCGTACGACGCAACCGATCCAGGCCGCCGGCCTTCGACTGCTGCTCGGCGCTCAGTTGCGTCGCGAACTGCAACGCTTCGTCGCCGCGCCCCTGCGCGGCCAGCGCGCCGACCAGGCCGCGTATCGCGTCCGGGTTGTCGGACTGACGCCGCAGCGCCATCCGGTACGCCTGCTCGGCGCCGCGCGCATCGCGATTCTCCAGCAGCGCGTCGCCGAGCATGACCTGCGCGGTGACGTTCGACGGATCCGCCAGAATCGCGCGTTCGAACAGCGCCTTCGCTCGCGCGAAGTCGCCGTTGCTTTGCGCGCCGAGCGCCTCGCTCGTGTACGACCAGTACGTCGCACTGCCGAGCGCCGAGCGCCAGCGCGCCGCGTTCCCGCCTCGCGACGCGCGCTCCAGATCGCTGCGTGCCTGCGCGAAGTGCTCCTGCTTCAGTTCGACGATGCCGCGGCCGCCCAGCGCGTCGCCGTCGTTCGGCGACGTGGCGAGCACGGCATTGAAGCGGGCGCGCGCCGTGTCCAGATCGCCGCGTTCGAGTGCCGCAAAGCCATCCTCGATCGCGTGGCCGCGCGCTTCGTTCGATGCGCTGCGTTGATCGCCTTCGCGCGCGGTTTGATCCTGTCGCACCATGCTGTCGTAGCGCGCCTTGACCGGCGGATCGTCCGGCACCACCTTCAGATAGGCGAGGTAGCGCGCCTGATCCGACGGCCTGGCCGCGAGCCAGAGCAGCGCCTGGCGCCAGCTCTCGCGCGCCGCTTTCCCGACTTTCGCGTCGGCGGACAACGACTCGAGCCGCGCGATGCCGTCGCGGCGCGTCGCGTCGCGATAGGTCAGGTGCTGCGCATACGCGAGTGCGTAGCGCGGATCGTCGGGGTTGTCACGCGCGAGACGTTCCAGGCCTCGGCGGGCTTCGGCCCATCCGCTCGGCGTGGCCGCGAGCGCCTGGAAGTACTCGAGCTGCAGCGCGGACGACGACGGCGCGCCTTGCAGCGCGCGCTGATACTGTTGCGCGGCCAGCGCGCTCTGCCCCGTCTGCGCGAGGCGGCGCGCGTCGCTGATCTCGCCGTCGCGCACGCTCGTCTCGCCCAGACGCTGGCCAAGCTCGTCGGTCCGCGCGAAGCCGGGGGCGATGCGGCGCAACTGTTCCAGGTAGCGGCGCGCACCGTCGACGTCCTTGCGATCGGCGAGCACCATGCCCATGCCGAACAGCGCGTCGGGCTGATTCGGATCGACGCCCAGCACCTTCTTCCAGGCCTGTGCCGCGAGGTCGCCCCGGCCATGCGCCTGCCAGTATCGCCCCTGATCGACGAGTACCTTCAGCGGGTCGCTGCCGGCCGCCGCCGCGTGCGGCAGTGCCAGCGCGAGCAGCAGACTCGCGATACCGCCCGCGCGGGCGGCGCCGAGCCCGCGTAACCGTCGGTTTCGCATGTCACTCCTTCAGCCGGCGCGCCGCACGCGCACGCAGCAGACGATAGAAGAGCGCCGCCGCGACGAACGCGGCCAGCACGCTGAACAGCGCAAGCAGCAGCGGACGCCCCGACAGAAACCAGCGCAGGTAAGTGAGCGGCGGCAGCGCACCGACGTGATACGACGTTTCGTTCGACGTCACCGTGACGGTGCGATCGCGAATCACGACCATCGCGCCCTGGACCGACGTGAGCAGGTCGTCGTCGAGCAGTGCGCGGCCGAGCGCCTCGTCCGCCTGCCCGCTCGCGCTGATCAACGCGACGGCGCTGCGCGTCTTGCGCAACGGCGACTCGAAGCCGGCGATCAGCGCGCGCGTGCCGTCCGAGACGATCGACAGGCCGGCGCGCACGCGTTCGCGCTCGGCGCCAGGCGACGGCGCCGCCTCGGCGCCGCCGAACAGGCCACCGAACCGGCCGCCAAACAGGCCACCAAACAGGCCGCCGTCGCGATCCGTGCCGAACGGCATGCGCGCCGCCCAGCGGGTCAGCAGCGGCTGGGTGTCCGGCGCGCCGAGAATCAGCAGATCCTTGGACGCGAACGCGCCGACACCGGCGGCGTCCGTCACCGTCACACCGCTGACCGGATAACCCGTCGACACGCCCATGCGCCCCATCGCGAGCAGGTACAGGCCGTAGACGTCCGCGCCCGGCTCGGCGGGCAGCACGACGGCCGTGTCCGACAGGTCGGCCATCCGCGTGAACGGAAAGCCGCTGTTTGCAAACGCGGCGAGGTCGGGCAGCGCCTTGTAGTGCGGAAACGACGACACGTCGATCGTCGAGTCCGGGTCGATCGAACCCGCGACGTTCTGCAGCAGCCGCCCCGTGCATCGGCCCATGTCCGGGATCTCGTAGAAGAAGTGCAGCTGCAACGGCGTGCGCGGCGTGAGCAGCAGCGGCGGCACGTGCAGCGTCGCGCGGTCGATACCGTTGGCGACGAACGGCAGGTAGCGGCTCAGGCTCCAGCGCGACGTTTCCCGTGCCGGGATCGGCAGCGCCTTCACGAACGTGTCGCCGACGCTCAGGTTGAGCGACGAACGGTCCGCGCGCAGCGTCGGCGTGTAGCGATAACGCAGGTCGATCGGCGCGCCGCGCGTATCCCAGGTGAACAGATCGGGGGCGACGCGCAGATCGATCCGGACGGCACCCGCGTCGTAGCCGGACACGCTGAGCGCGCGCCCGTCGGCCAGTTCGCCGATCCGCACCGGGCGCGTCGACGACAGCCAGTTCGGCGCGTCGTACGGCACGCGCGGCGCGATGTTCTCGAGCCGGCTCACCGTGGCATGCGTACCCGCGAGCGTCTTGCTGCCGAGCACGAGCGTGAGCGCGGCGACCTTCACTTCGTCCGGCGTGCGACCGAGCACCAGCAGCAGCTGGCCGTGAGCCGGCGCCTGCCGCTCGACGACGGCCAGCGTCGGCCCGTCGATCGCCGGCAGCGTCACGCCGTCCAGACGATCGTCGGCCGTCGCGAACACCACCGCGTTGCCCGATTCAGGCAGGCCGCCGGGCCGGGCAGGAAACCGCGCGCCGCGATACGACGCCAGCGCGCCGAACCACGACGCGACGATGCCCGCCGCTTCCAGCGTCTCCCGCGGCGGTCGCGCGGCGAATGCGAACGGCAGCTCGAGCCGCCGGACGTCCCGCGAATCGAAGAACGGCGCGGGCAGGACGCCGAGTTCCGGCCGCTCCGGCAGCGCCGCGTAAGTCAGCTCGAGCCGGCTCGCGTTGCTCACCGTTGCCCACAGCGACGAGTTGGCGGGATCCTCGCAGTCTTTCGTGTAATGACCGATCAGCTGAACGTTCAGATGGTTGTACTCGGTGACGAAGCGCGGATCGATCGACACGTCGCGCGCAACCGTCATGCCGGCTTGAGCGGCCGGCAACGGCAGCGTCGCCGCCACTTCGCCGTTGATCAGCACCTTGAGCTGCGACAGATCCGGCAGCAGCGCGGGCGAGTAGCTGTAGACCAGATGCAGCGTCGCGCCCATCACGACCTCGTCGCGACGGACCGAGAACGCGATGCCGTTCTGGCCGTCGGTGCCCCGCAGCTGCAGCGGATCGCGCGCCCCGAGCTCCGCGAACGTCAATGCCTGGCGCCGGCCGCCGGGCACGAGCGTGCCGGGCTCGGCCGTGGTCGGCAGCGTGCCGAAGCGGCGGCGCGCGGCGTCGGCCGCCGGCACCGGTTCGGCGAGCAGCGCGGGGCGCGCGGTGGCGGGCCCGACGGCTATGGCCGGCGACGGCGGCGCCGCATCGCCCGACGACATCGCGCCGTCCGCCGCCCGCATTGCGCCGGGTGCCTGCATCCCGGTGGCCGCGGCCCAGCTGCCCGATGCGATGCCGCCCGCCATTGCCCAGAGCAGTAGCGACACCATCCTGCGCGACACGCGCGCATACCGGCCGACACGTGCAGGAACCGCGACAACCGCGCCCTGCGAAATGCACGCCTTGCGGCGCGTGCTGCCGCGCTGTCTCGACGACCCCGTCATTCTTTCCGCCTCATGCTATTTTTTTTCGTTGCTGCGGCCGCCGCGCGCGTACACGCGCAGGTCCGCGTACAGGCGCGCGATCACGCGAAGCAAGCCCTGCACGCCGACCTTCGACAGATGCAGGAACGCACGCGGCGGCGAATCGGGACGGCGGCCGTCCGTCCAGTCGATCCATGCGTCGGCTCGGGCAAAGGTTGAACTGACGAGATCGAATTCCTGCTGTTGCGACAGGCTCTCGAACCGGATGCCGACGCGCCCTGGTTCGACGTATTCGACCGTCGCGGGAAATGCGTACTCTTCGACACCGCGAAACAGCGATACCGTTATCGGTTCGCCACGCGGAATGCGCGCATCGTCGGGGACTGCCACGCCGATCCCGCCCTCCGAGTAGTCACGCGTTTCGCATGCCAGTGTCCGGCCATTCGCGAAGCGCAGCATGACCGGAATCCGCGCCGCGACACGATGGGACACGCGTACCTGCCGGCGCTCGTTCGCCGCCGCGACGGCGAGACCCAGAATCAGGATGTTGTAGGTCGTCCATGCCAGGTTGAACGCCGTCGTCTGGACTTCGCTGCCGACGTGACGGTTGAGCGACAGGTTCAGGACGCCCACCGCGAGGCCGATCACGTTCAGGACCACCAGGCTCAGATACGGTTTCGACACCGCCCAGTCGAAGTAGCCACGGTCGATGCGTCCGCCCTTGGCCGTCACGTTGAACTTGCCCAGCCGGGGATTGATCAGCGCAAGCATCGTCGGCAGCGCGATGTACGACGCCAGCACGGCCTCGTAGACTTCGGCCCAGAACGAATGGCGGAAGCGGCCCTGCATCCGCGAGTTCGTCACGTTCGCATGGATGACGTGGGGCAGCGCATAGAGCGCAAGCATCGTGGCCGGGGCATGGATCACATGTGCGTCGAAGAACAGGAACGACAGCGGTGCGGTCAGGAACACGAGCCGCGGGATCCCGTAGAAAAAATGCATCATCGCGTTCAGGTAGCACAGCCGCTGGCTCAGCGTCAGTCCGCGCCCGAACAGCGGATTGTCGATACGGAATATCTGCGTCATGCCGCGCGCCCAGCGGATGCGCTGGCCGATGTGCCCGGTCAGGCTCTCGGTGGCCAGCCCCGCCGCCTGCGGTATCGCAAGATAGGCCGTCGTATAGCCGCGGCGATGCAGCTTGAGCGCGGTGTGCGCATCCTCGGTCACCGTCTCCGTCGCGATGCCGCCGATCTCCTCCACCATCGAGCGGCGCATCAGCGCGCACGATCCGCAGAAAAACGTCGCGTTCCAGAGATCGTTGCCGTCCTGCACCAGTCCGTAGAACAATTCGCCTTCGTTCGGCACCTTTCTGAAAATGCCGAGGTTGCGCTCGAACGGGTCCGGCGAAAAGAAGTGATGCGGCGTCTGCAGCATCGACAGCTTCGGATCCCGAATGAACCAGCCTAGACAGATCTGCAGGAACGAGCGCGTCGGCACGTGATCGCAATCGAAGATCGCGATGTATTCGCCGTCGGTGATCTTCAATGCTTCGTTGAGGTTGCCGGCCTTGGCATGGCGATTGTGATCGCGAATCGTCCAGTGCACGCCGACCGACTCGCAGAACGCGCGGAATTCCGGGCGACGTCCGTCGTCCAGCACGTGGATCGACAGCTTGTCGGCAGGGTAATCCAGCGCGAGCGCCGCGTAGATGGTCGGCTTGACGACGCTCAACGGTTCGTTGTACGTCGGAATGAACACGTCGACGCTCGGCCAATGCGCGCGCGACGCGGGCAACGGCAGCGGCTTGCGCCCGAGCGGCCACGCGGTCTGGAAGTAGCCGAGGATCAGCACCGCCGCCGCATAGACTTCGGCCGCCGCGAGCAGCGTGCCCCATACAGCGTCGAGCGGATGCGACCACACCAGCGTGCCGGACAATCTCCAATACATGTAACGGCCGGTGGCCACCACCGACAGCACGATCATGACGAGCGTCGCATAGCGTCCGCCCAGGCGACGGACCACCAGCGAACAGGCGATGCAGCAGGTGGCGAACACGAGCTGCCCGATCGCGTCGAGCGGCACCGTACACACGAAATACAGCGCCAGCAGCGTGCATGCGGCTATAGGCAGCGCGACGAACCAGCCGCTTCCGGGCAACGCATCGACGAACCGGTCGACCGCCGACGGCCGCGCGACCTCCCCGCGGGCGCTCAAGCGATGCTCCGCGCGGTGTCGCGCCGATCGAGCACGCGCTCGAGCCATGCACCGCACGCGTTCAGGTCGGCGGCGGCCTGCGAACGCGGGTCGTAGCGATTCACGGTCGTCCGGGACGCGAGCGATTCCGCGACCCCTTCATCCCTGTGAATCACGCCGCCGAACCGCGCCGCGCCGAGGCTGTCGCACAGCACGCGCAGCACATCGCGGCCCAACTCGCGCGACTGATCGACCTGATTGACCACGTAGCCGTCGCCCACGAAATCCGCGCGGCTCGCGGCATACGCGTCGAGCATCCGCCGCATCTGCGGAATCGTTGCGTACGAGGCCGCATCGGCGAGCACGACCTTGAGCACGAAATGCGCGGCCGTCAGCGCGGCGCGCATGTATACCGAGGTGCCCGGCGGCGTATCGATGATCACGATGTCGTCGTCGCCGAGCCCGAGCGTGGCAAGCCCGTGCGCGAGCCACGACGGATCGCGGTCGAGCAGCCGCTCGAAGCGGCGTTGATCCGTTTCGCTGACCAGGCCGAATGGAAACACCGTGATCCCGTCGACGACCACGGCCGGCCAGTTCAGCCTGTCGAGCGCGGCATGGGCGAGCCCGTCGGTCATGTCGAGCGGCACGCCGAAATGCAGCTTCAGCGCATTCTGCGGATCGAGATCCACCACGCTCACGCGCCGGCGTCGCGACGCCGCCAACACGGCCGCGAGATTCGCCGCCAGCGTCGTCTTGCCGACGCCGCCCTTTGCCGAAGCGATCGCGACGATTTTCATGAGCGGCCGGTCCACACCGATGGCTTCTTCGGCGCCTCTCCCGTCGGCTCCGTGCGCAACCGCTCGAACAACCGAACCAGCGGCTGTGACGGAGCTTGCGCGTCCGTGCCATCCGATGCCGCCGGCCTGCCGACCAGCTTCTTCAGCGTGCCGGATGCTGGTTCCCGCCCGCCGGTATCCTGCGCGGACGCAGGCAACGCACGCGTGTCGGCCAGTACGATTTTGCGCAGGCTATCCGCGCCGTCCGGCGACCCTGCGCCCGGCTGCCCCTGCGACTCGCTCGCGCGCAATTCGACACCGCCGAGCAGCGGCCAACGCGCGCGGGCCACTTCAGCATCCGCTTCCGCACGTACTTCGTGATAGCGTCCGGCATCGCCGCCAAAACGCTTGAACAACGATTCGATATCCCGTGAAGTCGACATAGCGTGCCCATTGGTTGTCGCGGAAGTTCCGGTCGGCCCGGTCGCTCAGTTCTTTGCGCGCGCAACACGCAGTTCGATCCGCGAATCGTCCGGCGGCGCGACGTCCTGTGTCACGCGCAAACCGGTCGCACCGACACTGTCGAACCAGCCCTGATACGCGCCTTCGAGGAAGGCGGAAGACCATGCGAGACAGCCGTCGCCGAACGCGCGCAACGGCGCGGCGTAATGAACGATGCGCAGGAAATCGTGCTCGTCGGACAGTTCGGCGTAACCCCACTGGATGTCGCGCCAGCGGGCATTCAATGCATCCGCGAGATCGTCCGTCGACTCGCAAGGGCCAAGTGGATGCGCGGCTGCGAAGCGCATGCCGATGCGCGCCATCAATTGCCTCAACTCGTCCCGATCGAGCTGATCGGTGAATTCACCGGCCAATGCCTCCAGGAAGCCGCGCCATTGGATCGACACATGGCGCTCGAGTAGATGCTCCAACATTCCCTGCATGGACGACGAATCCCCGGTGAAAGACAATTATCGGCGTGGCCGCATCGTGTGCTTCGCGTGCGGACATCGTGGCAACAGCGTTTTTGCGCATCGTAGCGAATCCAATTAGACGAATGGGATTCGATACCTAGCCGAAAAACGCCAAACTATCGGCCACCGCCGACAATTGACGGGTGTGGCCACGGCTGCAGCCGAGCTGCGATCGGTGGCGGACATGCAAGCCGGTATACGGCCAGGCTCGTGCGCGGCGCGACGCATGAAACGTTGGAAAGGTCGCCGTATCAGGCCCGGCCGGGCGAGGATTCCGCGCGGAATTCGCAGAACAGTTCGCGACGCTCGGCGAGTTCGTCGATCTGTGCCGGCGTCAATGCGGCGACGATCGCAGCCGTCTCGTCCGACATGCCCAGTTGTTGTTTCGCCGCTTCGCGATCCGCTTGCAGCAAGCGCTGGGCAAGCGTCAGATACGAACGGTTGAATTCCGCAATCGCGTCGAAGATGTCGTCCTGTTCGGGCATGGGCGTTCCTGATTTTGGACGGCGATTGCATTCAGCCGGCCGCAGGGCGCGTATTGGCAATACGCGGAGTTTTGGGCATGCACTCTACGTGTCGCGTATGGCAACGAGCGGACAAAACCTAGCGGTAATCCGCCATATCGCGGGTTGCTCGTATTTGCGTTCGTGAAAGCGCGACACGACGGACCGGCGGCATGCGGTTCGGCAAAGTCACGTGGCGATCGCCGGTCCACCCAAATGCTTGCCGGAGCGCGGCGCCGCCGGCAGATGCCTGCTATGCAGCCCGTATCACGCGCTCGCGCCAGAAATCGCCGCGGGCGCCGAAAATCTTGCTGCACCATTTGGTGCCGTCCCAATACACGGGAAAGCCGTACGGATGTCCCGGCCATCGGCCCTCACACCACATCGGTTCCGCGGGAGGATCGGTGCATGGAAGCCAGACACCGGCCCAGCCGGTGCGCTGCCGTTGTTCGGATATCGTCATGGTGCCTATGGTCGAATGCGTCATGGTGACTCCACTTTCATCCATCTCTTTGGCAATTGCGTTTCAACGCTAAATATATTTTGTTCGGTCCTTGTTCTTTCTTCGCATATAGCGGGACCGTGGCGCGCTTTCGTCCATACATGCCGCAACTCGAGACGACGCCAGCGTTGCCGTCTAAGGCTGCGATCCGCGGTCGACCAGCGCTTCGATCTCGGCTGGTGTCAGCGCGATGATCCGTGACGCGATCTGATTCGAGATGCCCAACTCGCGTGCCGCGACCTCGCAATCGATCTTCAACATCTGCTGCATCAGTTCGAGATAGGCAGGATCGAGTGCGCCCAACGCCCGGCAAATATCATCCTCTTCCGTCATCACGCTCTCCTAAAGACATGCCCGTGAACGCGATGCATCGGCACACACTCGCATCTGCAAAATCCGACCGGGTTCCGGGCTTTCGCTTCGAACCGTATCCCAACCAGGCGAACGCCTGTCGACAAACGACAGCCGTCATCCGCTATATAACGCCGAGCCGGCCATTTGCACACTGTTTCAAAATAATTCTTGCGCCAACGTATGGTTTCGCAATCAACCTGTCGGATTCGTCCAAGATTCAGTCGCCGCTTTATTTCCGAACACATTAGGATTTCCCGAATCGCACGTGCGCGGCCAGGCAATTGCGTCCTGTGCGACTACGAATCTCTTGTTGCGTCCGGACACCGACATCGCACCTCGACGTTGTCTGCTCTTCATTCCGAACTCATGGAATTACCACTATGTTGAAAGTGACGAAAGCCGTCTTTCCGGTCGCCGGCCTGGGCACGCGGTTCCTGCCGGCCACCAAGGCCAGTCCCAAGGAAATGCTGCCGGTCGTGGACAAACCATTGATCCAGTATGCGGTCGAGGAAGCGATCGAAGCGGGCATCACGGAGATGATCTTCGTGACCGGACGCAGCAAGCGCGCGATCGAGGATCATTTCGACAAGTCGTACGAGATCGAGGCGGAGCTCGAGGCACGCGGCAAGGACAAGCTGCTGTCGCTGGTGCGCAGCATCAAGCCGAGCCATGTCGACTGCTTTTACGTACGCCAGGCCGAAGCGCTCGGGCTCGGTCATGCCGTGCTGTGCGCGGAGAAACTCGTCGGCGACAATCCGTTCGCGGTGATCCTCGCCGACGATTTGCTCGATGGCCCGAAGCCGGTGTTACGCCAGATGATCGACGTCTTCGATCACTATCACGCGTCGGTCATCGGGGTCGAGGAAATCGCTCCTGAAGATTCGAAATCCTATGGCGTGATCGACGGCAAGCGCTGGGAAGACGATCTCTTCAAGCTGTCCGGCATCGTCGAGAAGCCCGAACCGGCGAATGCGCCGTCGAACTTCGGTGTCGTCGGTCGTTACGTGTTGAAACCGAAGATTTTCGAGCATCTCCGCGGGCTCAAACCCGGCGCGGGCGGCGAATTGCAACTGACCGACGCGATCCAGTCGCTGCTCACCGATGAACAGGTGCTCGCGTATCGCTACGACGGCACGCGCTTCGATTGCGGCAGCAAGCTCGGGTACCTGAAGGCGACGATCGAGTTCGCGCTGCGGCATCCGGAGGTTGCGGCGGACTTCGAGCGGTATTTGCTTGCGCGGATGTCGGAACAGCTGGTCGTCTGATGCCGATCGTGCGCCGCGGTGACGCGCGGCGCATCGCGTTGCCGGCTTCTCATCCCACGAGCGATCGATAACTCCGTTTCGTCCAGCGAGGACCGGACATGTGGCTCGCTATCGGCAACCTCGGTGACGCGGCGCTGACGCTGCCGCTTGCCGCCATCTGTTTCGTGTGGCTCACTCGCTCGATGTATGGCTGGCGCATTGCGTTGTCGTGGGTCGTGCTGCTTGCCGTCGCGATGCTCGCCGTCGGACTGACGAAAGTTCTCTATGCCGGATGCGGGTTGCAGATCCGGTCGATGAACTTCCGCATGATCAGCGGGCACACGATGCTTGCCGCGACAGTCTGGCCGATGGCGTGCCTGCTGATGCTGCACGACGGGTGGGACGTTCGCCCTGGCCCGGCGCTGTTGCCGGGGCTCGTCCTCGCCGCGACGATCGGCGTTGCACGCGTACGCGACGATGCACATAGCGCGTCCGAGGTGATCGCGGGTTGGATGCTCGGCACGCTCGTTACCGTCGTGTTGCTGAAACGATGGACGGACGCACCGATCCTGCCGCCGGCATTGCGTCCGCTCGCCGTGGTTTCAACGCTTGCCGTGTCCGCCCTCGCCTACGGATATCACGCACCGATTCAGGCGGCGATCGAGATGTATTCGCCGCTGGTTTGCACGCGTCTTTTCTGACGACTGTCTGCCGCATCGGGTAATGCTGCCCGCGGTGTGCAATCTCGCCCACGATTCACACGGCTGCCGCCGACAATTGGCGGCACCGATCAACATTCTGTCGGACTCGCACGATAAGCATTACCGACAATGCGCTTATAACGCACCGCACCATTTTTATCTTTCGCTGGGAGCCGATGAAGATCCTCGTATACGGCATCAACTACGCGCCCGAGCTGACCGGCATCGGCAAGTACACCGCGGAGATGGCGGAAACACTCGTCGAAAAAGGCCACACCGTGCGCGTCGTGTGCGCACCGCCGTACTACCCCGAATGGCGGCTCGCCAGCGGCTACTCGGCGCTGAGCTACTCGACCGAACGCCGCAGCGGCGTCGCGCTTTGGCGCGCACCGTTGTGGGTTCCGTCGCGACCGAGCGGTGCGCGCCGCATCGCGCATCTCGCGAGCTTCGCGCTTTCGAGCTTCCCCGTCATGCTGCGGCATGCGTTCTGGCGGCCCGACGTCGTCGTGTGCATCGCGCCAAGCCTGCTGAACGCGCCAGCCGGCTGGCTCGTCGCACGGTTGACCGGCGCCCACGCGTGGATCCATATCCAGGATTACGAGGTCGATGCGGCGTTCAGCCTCGGAATGCTCAAGGGATCTCTGCTGAAGCGCGCCGTGCTTGCCATCGAGCGTACGCTGCTAAAGCGCTTCGATACCGTGTCGACGATCTCCGGGAAGATGGTCGAGCACGCGCTGCGCAAGGGAATTCATTCAAGCAAGCTCGTGCATTTCTCGAACTGGGCCGACACCCACTCGATCTATCCGCTCAAACGGCCGAGCGAGCTGCGAACGGCGTTGTACATCTCTCCCGCCGCGACGGTAGTGCTCTATTCCGGCAACATGGGTGCCAAGCAAGGGCTGGATATTCTCGCCGACGCGGCCCAACGACTCGTATCGCGCGACAATCTGGTGTTCGTCTTCTGCGGCAACGGGCCCGCGCGCGCCGAGCTGCTCATGCGCTGCGGCGGCCTCAGGAACTGCCGCTTCATCGAGCTGCAGCCTATCGGCCTGCTCAACGAACTGCTGAATGTGGCCGACATTCACGTCCTCCCGCAACGCGCCGACGCTGCCGACCTCGTCATGCCGTCGAAGCTGACCGGGATGTTCGCGAGCGGGCGGCCCGTGATCGCGATGGCGAGCCCGGGGACGGAGCTGCATGACGTGGTCGCGCCGCGCGGGATCGTCGTGCCGCCGGGCGATTCCGAAACGCTTGCATCGAGTATCGACGCGCTCGCCGCCAATGCGGCCGAGCGCACTCGCCTGGGACAGGCCGGGCGCAGATTCGCCGAGGCCGTCCTGTCGCGTGACGCGGTGTTGAGCGATTTCGACACCAGGTTGCGCGCATTGCGTCCCGAGCCGTCCAATGCCGACGTGTCAGGCGCACGGCATCCGGATTTTTGAACCCGCAATCGATTCCTCTCCATACGGCAACATGAAAATCACCATCATCGGTACCGGTTACGTAGGCCTCGTGACGGGCGCATGCCTTGCCGAAATCGGCAACGACGTGTTTTGCGTCGACGTCGATCAACGCAAGATCGACATCCTGAACGGCGGCGGCGTACCGATTCACGAACCCGGCTTGAAAGAGCTGATCGATCGCAATCGTGCGAGCCGCCGGCTGCAGTTCTCGACCGACATCGAAGCCAGCGTCGCGCACGGCGACATCCAGTTCATCGCGGTCGGCACGCCGCCCGACGAGGATGGCTCCGCCGATCTGCAGTACGTGCTCGCCGCCGCGCGCAATATCGGACGGTATATGAGCGGGCCGAAGGTGGTGGTCGACAAGTCGACCGTTCCGGTCGGCACCGCGCTGCACGTGCGCGATGCGATCGCAACCGAGCTGACCCGCCGCGGCCTGCGCCACGAATTCTCGGTGGTGTCGAATCCGGAGTTCCTGAAGGAAGGCGCGGCCGTCGACGATTTCATGCGGCCCGATCGTATCGTGATCGGCACCGACGCCGACGAGGCCGGCGAGCATGCACGCGAACAGATGAAGCGGCTGTATGCGCCGTTCAACCGCAATCACGAGCGTACGCGCTACATGGACGTGCGCTCGGCGGAATTCACCAAGTATGCGGCGAATGCGATGCTGGCCACGCGGATCTCGTTCATGAACGAGCTCGCGAATCTTGCTGATCGCGTCGGCGCGGATATCGAAGCCGTGCGCCGGGGGATTGGGTCGGATCCGCGGATCGGGTATGACTTCCTTTACGCCGGCGTGGGTTACGGCGGTTCGTGTTTTCCAAAGGATGTGCGAGCGCTGGTGCAAACCGCTGCCGAGTACGGGCAGTCGCTGCGCATTCTGGAAGCCGTCGAGGCGGTCAACGATGCGCAGAAGAAGGTGCTGCTCGAGAAGATCTCGGAACGCTTCGGGGACGATCTGTCGGGACTCACGTTCGGGGTGTGGGGGCTTGCGTTCAAGCCCAATACCGATGATATGCGTGAAGCGCCGAGCCGTGAGCTCGTGGTTGGGCTTCTGAAGCGTGGTGCGAACGTGCGTGCTTATGATCCTGTTGCGACGGATGAGGCGCGGCGCGTGCTTGCGCTCGATCTCAGCGACGATCCGGCTGCACATTCGCGGCTCCAGTTCGTGACGACGTCGGAAGAAGCTGCGGCAGGGGCCGATGCGCTCGTGATCGTCACGGAGTGGAAGGTGTTCAAGAGCCCGAATTTTGCGGCGCTCGTCGAATTGCTCAGCGAGCCGGTGATTTTCGATGGGCGGAATCTTTATGAGCCGGAGACGATGCGGGAGTTGGGGGTCGAGTATTACAGTATTGGGCGGGCGGGTGTGGGGGGAGTGTCTGAGGCAGTTAGGACGCTGAGCGTGGCGAGGGCGTGAACGTGCAACTTCTTGGCTTGGGGTCTACCTCCCGACCTCGAGCCAACAACTGAAGTGAACTCCGTTCAGGAAACTTAAGAATAGCGGTTTTGGATATAAAGTCGGACACTGTGTGCAGTGCACCATGCAGATAGCCCACTTGCCCATAAGGTCCTGTTGCCAGCATGACCTATATAATTAAATGTTTATAAATTCAATGAATAAATCCCCGCCACCCACCCATTCTAACCTAACAAAAAATTTCGCGGAGCATCGAATCATGAAGGTTAGTGTAGCAGTTTGCGGTCGCTTCCACTTCCACAACTACATTGAAAATCTAGATAAATCTGGAATTCTAGATACATTTTATTACTCCCACAAAATACATAATTCCGCGTTCTCGCTGGCGCGCGGCCGCGCTGTCAATATTTGGGCAAAGGAATATGCCGTCCGAGCACATGCGAAAATGCTAAAGGGACGGTTGAATGACTTGCTCTATCCGGCATATCACGATCTTTGGCAACTTGGAGTACGTCTGAATTGGCGGCCGACTCAAGTGCTACACGTCATGGCGCACGGTACATCGCGACAAGTTGTCAAGGCCGCAAAACGCGAAGGCTCGATCATAATCGGTGAGGTTGTCAATACACATCCAATTTATCGTGACAACATTCTCACCATGGAGGAGAACAAGCGAGGGCTTCCACACGTCAACAGAATTAATCGACAGCAAAAGAGGTTGATCGAAGAGCTAGAAATGTACGATTGCGTACTCGCGCCATCAGCGATCGTACGAGATTCATTCATTCAGCAAGGGATATCGGCAAGCAAAATAAAATTGATCCCATATGCTGCCAATGTGAAAAGATTTCACCCATTAAATCAACGCGAAAACTCGAAAGATCGCTTCGATATATTGTGCGTTGGACAAATCAACTTGCGAAAAGGCCAGCTTTACCTCCTGGAGGCCGTCAAGCAACTCAATAACAAGCGCTTTCATGTCACTCTGATCGGAAAAATTGATCCTCAGATCAAATTCTTACTGGAGCCATATCGACATCTCTTCACGCACATTCCACACGTTGATAACGCACAACTCAACGAGCACTATAATTCGGCCGATCTCTTCGTGCTGCCCTCCCTTGAAGAAGGTTTGGCGGTAGTGCTATGCGAAGCTTTGGCTACAGGACTTCCCATCGTCGCAACACGCGAATCCGGGGCTGCGGAGATCATCGAACATAACCGTAGTGGCAAAATCATTCCGGCCGCTTCCACCACCGAACTGGCCAACGCAATAGACGAGATGGCTAGCGCACCTGAAAGGCTTATGGAATTTTCTCGTCAGGCAAGCCTCGCCGCCACCGATACTCATAACTGGAACCAATACGTTGAAAAACTGGTCGGCGTTTACTCCGAGTGCCTAGGATAGAGAAGCAGCGAATCACGATGCGCAGGCCTTCTGCGTCAAAATTATACTAAATCTAGATTTTTGCAGTATTGTCGACGAAGTGAAAGTCGCAGTCCACGCATCTATTGATGCATTGAGTCGATACATCACTTAACAGGTTGCTGAAATACCGTTTTCGGTGGTGCTGAAAAGCTATTTTCAGGAGTAGTCTACTCCATCAGCATATACAGAAGTGTCAGGGCTACGGCGGCCATGTAACAGGCCGTTGAAGTAGCCCCGCTGATCCGTCGCGATATAGCCACAACCCGAGACCGAGACCCAAGACTGCATGTAAGGCACCGATAGCTACAACGAATCCCTATTCAGCACCGTGAGGTTGGAGGAATTCGTACCGCAAACGCACTAACGACTGCGATGCGCGATCTGTTGCAGGAGCAGTGGCAGGAATACCGCTCCATTGAGGCACGTCTTTTGCAATTACGCCGCCAGATCGAAGCAATCGCAGGGGCCGACGATGTCGCCACACGATTGATCTCGATACCGGGTATCGCGCATCTGACCGCAACCGCGATTACTGCCTTCGCAGGTACCGGTACGCAGTTCAAATCCGGCCGCCATTTCGCTGCCTGGCTAGGCCTTGTTCCCGGTGAATTCTCCACCGGAGGCAAGCAGCACTTGCTCGGGATCACCAAGCGAGGCAATCCATATCTGCGCAAGCTGTTGATTCACGGTGCCCGAGCGTGCGTGCTGCATCTCGATCGGACCAAGGATCATCTCGGGCTCTGGATCTCGGAGATGGAGGCGAAGGGCATACACCGCAACAAGGTCATCGTCGCACTGGCCAACAAGCTCGCGCGTATCGCGTGGACCATTCTCACGCGACGAGGAACGTTTTATCTTCGGCAGCCGCAAGCACAGTAGGCTGCCGATCACCCGTCAAGGTTTGCAGACGTGCAATTGATGACGAAACAGCGCACCGGCGTTCGGTAAGCCCGGGACAAAAAAACGGCCTTCGAGGTCAGTCCACTTATTGGGAACCGAGCGCGCATATCCCATCATGGCCTTGCCGCCAAAAGCGGTTGACTCGCGAGAGGCCGGATACATTTACGCAAACTGTCTCGTCGGAGAACGCCCGCTTGCAAAGCCGGGGCGGACCATACATTTTTTGCGTTGATCTCTCTCATCACGTCCAGTTCGAGATCTCGCTCGGCCAGCATCTTCTTCAGCCGCGCATTCTCTTGCTAGAGCTGCTTGAGCCGCTTCACGTCTGCAGCTTCCAGCCCGCCGAAATGCTGCCGCCAGTTGTAAATGGTCCGCTCGCTGATCCCATGCGTCTTCGCAACCTCAGCGACCGGCGCCTTGTCCGCCTCGCGCAGGATGGTGACCATCTGTTCTTCGGTAAATCGGCTCTTCTTCATGACTTCCTTTCTCCGTTGGAAGCCATTCTCTCAAGTTTCAACTGGTCCGAAAATTCCAGGGCAGGTCAGGTGCCGACAAGGCGTACAACACGCGCGGTTTCGTGAAGGCGTGCCGTGAGTACAACGTGACGCCGCAATGGCACGCAACACGACGCGCACCGGCGGAAGCGCACTCGATGGTCGGACTACGCGGCATCTTGGTTACGGGCTGAGCCAGCGTCAGCGGAAATGCATCGAGCAGTGCTTTGGCTGGGGCAAACGGATCGGGCCGATCCGGCAGGTGATGGTGGGGGGCCTGGAGAAAGTCGATCAGTTGCTCACGCTGACGATGAGGCCTACAACCTGACACGACTGCGTACGTTGGGATTCGTACGTCCGCAGGACGCGTGATACAGGAAATCGGGTGGGAAATGTGCTCGCCAGTCGGGCTCCGTTGCCGATTCCGATTCCGAAGTGGGATTCGGTGCACCGAAACAAAATCGTGAAGCCGCCGAACGAATTCATGCCATTTGCGGAAGAAAACTGAATCCGGTCGATGGACATTTCAACGGCCTGTTTGGGCTGGCGCTAGCTTTACTGAGACGGACAACAAAAATGCGCCGTCCAAAAAAAAAGAAAAATCTATTGCCGCTCCATTTCGATTGCCATGCTTTCTCTCCGGGGCGCCCCTCCGATTGAGCGGAATGATTGGAGCGCTTGTGGAAAGTACAAGCGACTATACGAGGCTAACATTAGTCCAAACGCCAACCCATAAATAAGCCCGCCGTACCGCGGCCCGAGCGGATTTCCACCAATCGTAGAGACAATCATTCCCACAATGACCATCAAATATCGCCCCAGTGAATCGAGGTGCTCTTCGTTATGTGGAATCCTGTTGACACGTCTATATTTTAAAGTGCACATAAAACATGCCAGCAGAATTGCTACTGGTAATGCTACGCCAAAGGCGATTCCTCCAGAGAAAAGCTGATATACCCAAAAATTGTGCCCCGCTTCCCATGCCCCCCTGTTCTTGAGGATGTCTTCAGAGAAAGCGCGCGTCGCCAGAAGGTCATAAAAGTATGTTTCAGAAAAGTGGAATTCGTGACCGTAGCCCATCCCGAATACTAAATTCTGTGCGTCTGACGTGACCTGATCATACTGATCCTCGATCTCGGCAAGTCGGGACAGCGTCGTCGGGTCTTTCCCGTTCGAGGTTGTTTCAGAAAAGAAAATCCGTTGCGACCAATGCTCCAAAACAGAGGGCGAAATTATCCAAGTGACTCCACCGACAAAAATCGCCGCAAATATGGTTATGGCAGTCGTTCGTATTAGTAATTTCGCTAGGTGAGGAAGTGAGCGCGAAGCAAGCCAAGTGGAAAAACAAAAAATGACTATCGTTCCCAGTATTATACTTCGAGTGATGCTCAGCAATTCCACGACAAGTGTGGCGATGAAGACGATTACGTCAATTCTAGTAGCCGACCGTTTTGCGACGATATCGTAAAGAAGAAAGCCCTGCAACCCAAGTAGCACGGGCGAGATAATCTTGAAACGAGCATCCAAAACTGATCCAGCGGATACCGCCCCGTACGTAAAGCTGAAAATTAACGACAGCGCCATACCTACAAAAATGACGCGACGAAAAAGCCTCAGTCTGTCATCAGCCCAAGGGTGGCAACCAATATAGAATCCAATCATGAACAGCAAGAATGCAAGGAGCACGCGCAGATAATTTCCTGGGTCGTTGCTTTGGAGGATCTGCGGGACAACACTTCCGGCCACCGTTAGGGTTACGGCGATAGTTGCGAACGACCTTAACGCGGAAGACTTGCGGAAGCGGGGGCCGCTAAGTGCGAGCAGAAGGCCCGACAACAACGCCGGAACCACAAGTACGATCTGGGCCGCATGTCCACCGCCATCATCACTCTTAAAATCGAACGCTAGCGGAACAATGCAAAAGAGCATTAGGATGGGGATGTACTTAATTCGCATTCTGTCCTTTACAGATTCGACGTTGGATCATGGCAGCGCTTCGTAGCGCGTCATGATCCATCCGTTTGCACCCACGGCGTTTCTGCGCCACACGAAACGCATAGAAAACTTGTCGCTCTTCGCAACGAAAATCGTCTTTTGTCCAGATCGAATGGTCAGAGTGTTGTTGCCATTGACGGCTCCGTAAAGCCGCACCTCGTAGTACAAGCCTCCAAACATTTTATTTGCTGCAGACGGTAATTCGAGTGTACGAGGCTCGCTAAATTCGCTCTCAAATGACATGATATTCGGGTCGCCCAGCGATACGGAGAAATCACGGTCTCCAATGTTTTGCGTGGCGCGATCATTCTTGAATTGGTCGATTGTCAGTGCATCGCCCGTCGGGGTGGACACGTTATCGCAAATTTGCCACGGGTGGTTGTCAAGCGTCATGCTGTGAATACGCATTTGACCTTTCGCCCCTCCGATTACAAACACGTTGCCACCAAAATCAGTCGCCCCCGCCACCAGCGTGTTCAGGTCGAACGACCCTGTTGGACCGCCGACGCCGGTGGAAAAGATTGTCAGTGGGCCGTCCTGCGGATGCAGAACCATCGCGTTCCCACCGATGTTGAATTGATCGATTTTGATGTGCGAACCGGTTGCAATGCTTAGCAGGCTTCCTACCTTTCGATAGATTCCGTTCTCAAGCTTCATTGCGCCGATCGAGCAGACCGAGCCAGCTTGTATCGACATGAGCTGTGCGCCGCGTTGCGCTGCGATAAATTCAATTGTGTCAATAACCCAGTTGTATCCCTTAATATCTTTGAAGACTGGGCCGACCATTTTATGACAATCAACAAACAGGCGGCCCCACTTGTTATTGGGTACCGCATTCTTGCAGCCAGTCCACTGCATTGCGCCACCGCTAAGTCCACCGGCAAAGACAAGTCCATCCCATTGGCCGCCCCATGGACCACCTACGCCGGGTTTCACGCTTATGGCAAAGGAGCCGCGAGAAAATCTAAGGTTCGTCAATGAAAATTCGCAAACCATCTGCGAGAACAATATTGGGTTCGCACTTTCATTGGAAGCCGGCTGTTCATTAGCATAGTCGAACTCGATGTTCGATATACGCCAAGAGTGCGTCAGCGGTGTGGGGCCAGTGGCGCCAATGTTGAAAATTGGAACGTTATCTGCTTTCTGGATGATCTTCGTCCCGCCAACAATGTCACCATCGATCGCCCATGAATAGCCGGCCGGTATATCTAAAGAGGTGGAAATCAGATAGGTCCGGGATCCCAGTGTGCCGCGCTTTTTGTTCGCGACAATGTAGTTGATCCACTGCTGTAATGCGGCGGTGTCGTCGGTTTTTCCGTCTCCACGAGCTTGGAAGCGCGCAGCACCGAATTCCTCGGTAATCGGTGAAAGTTGTCCTGCAGCAACCATATCAGCACTTTTCGCACCTGACGCAGCAAGCCCGGCGCCAGCAACCAAGGCCTTAATGGCAAGGCGACGACTCGTTTTCATGGAGTGGCTACTCGGTAGCTAATTGGGAGTTGATCGTACCAAGGTTGACCGGCCAACCTGGTTTATTGGCGGATTAGTACTGCAGTCTGTCGTCGTCGGCCAAGATCACCAGTCTTTGCCGGAGGTGGGCGCCTGCAGTTTGGCCGGAGACGGCGGATTGGGTTACCGCCCGTCAGCCATAGCTATGGTTAGATCGGTTTCAGGCAGTTCCTGCAGCAGCTGCCACTCGATTGAGCCGGCGTCGGCGCACAAACTCGGCTCGCAGAGAATTGAGGGGGCGGTCGAGCCACGTTGTAATGGCGAGCGAAATCGCATAGGTCGCCGCCAGTACGGGAAGGGTGAGCAAACCCCGTACAAGGTGGCCGTGCTGGTTGATGCCCGGAAGGTAGTGCTGCACGAACACAAGTGGAATCCAATGAAAGAGGTAAAGGGAGTAGGACCAGTCGGACATTAACCGGTCGATATTACCTCCGTGACGGCTTACCGAATGCAGCGCGAATGGTAAAGCAAGAGTCCCCAGAAGCACATTTAGAGCAGGATTGAACGCAGACATGGCACCCGGATGTGCTCCCGTAAACATCACCGGCCTGAGGGCTGGCACGATCGCAAATAGACCTAAAGCGCCGCAAAACAAGCCTGCTGACGCTTTGGCTATTACAGAACTCGGCCGCAGGGCTGGCATTCTTGCGCAGGCGATTCCTGCAAGAAAAAAGGGCAAAGTGCACCCGATGGAGCGCGCTTTCCATATGGCTGCCGAGACCAAGGCTAACGCAATGATCGCGAGTGCAGTGAGCACTGGACGGCGGGGGAACACAGCGATCAGTATCGGCGCAATTATGTAGAACTGCATTTCGACGTCGAGCGACCATGCAGGCCCCAGCGGTCCGGTATGTAGCGCGCTGTAGCCCAAGAGGATGAAGCTCGGAATAATACTGTTTGGCTCGATTGGATCGAATGGTATCACCGGCGAAACGATGCCAGGGGCTCTTAATAGCAAGAACAGTGCGAGCATGCTGCAGAGCAGAAAGACCGGGGCGATCCGCCAGACCCGTGAGATTAGGTAAGTCACGTAGGGTGATCGGGTTTTTGAATACTTCCTGGACCACATCTCGCTGACCCAATATCCACTGAGCGCAAAGAACAGATATACGGAAGCCACGCCAATATTCGCACTAGTGAAGTGCGAAGCCACGACGATTGTCGCCAATAGAAATCGGAACGCTCCTGGGCTCACTGCGGACTTCTCCCATAAATAGTTTTTCGACAGATTCTGTCAGCGCCGTCTCATCTGACGTTTGCACCGGCTCTATCGTCGAAATCGTACTTCATATGGAATGCGATCGAGCGCCATCAAACTGGCTCGATCAGACTACTCCGGTGATGTGCTGGTGCAGGGCGGCCTTTGGAACCGGAGATTTGGCCCGATTTTACCGCCCAGATTTTGTGAACTGTCAGCGAAGATGCAACAGGTTTACGTCCATATGGCGTATTGGGGCCCTGAAGATATCAGTCGCTAATTTGGAAAGCCAAATATTTTGCAAGCTGCATCGGCTCCTCAAAGTAGAGGAAGATCAGAATGCTCAGTCCGATCCCAATCAAAATTATGATCCTGGATTTGCCCCTGTATCTCCGGACACGCGCCAGAACGAACTCATCAATGTTGCGAATCAGGTGTTCGACAGATGTCCGTAATGATGCCATCTGCGAAGACCCTGCCCTCCCACATCTGGATTTCTTTCCCGACTGCCAGAAGTGGGGCAACCAGGGCGAAGGACAGAAACTTTACCGGTACATCGTGTTCGTGACCAAGTTCGAGAGCT